>CBDTXL010000040.1:0-23686 GCA_965364435.1 uncultured bacterium | reverse complement strand
ACTTGCCTTAATTCAATCTTTCATAATACCCCATTTAAATGCTGAACAGCTTAAGATGCGGGCTGGCGCGAACGCTCAACTCAACCAATCAACAGGCAAAACCACATCTTTTTCTTACACCAACTATTTACACAACATTACTACTTCCCTCACCTCTATCTTTAGTACCAAATTTTCTCGTATAGGCTGAGCATTCAAAATTCATACCTGCTCTAACCCTACTCAAACCCTTCTACCTCCCTCCTTCGACCCTTCGCTCTACCTTATAGAATCCTTAAAAATTCCTATTTTTACCCTAAAAATATCCTTCTTCTTTTTGGACACATGTCCATTTTCAATAAATTTCCCACTATTGACAAAATTTTGCCTGCTCTCCCCCTTTTCCTACCCTTTCCTACCCTACAAACACCCTACTTAAGAAGGCAACCTCTGTTGAATTACCCCACTTTCCTAAGGAGCCTGATTCGCCTAATTCGCTTCTTGAGGTAAGGAGCAAGCCATCCCCCCATCATGATTTTGATTGCAGACATGCATTTTGTAGGTGGGGATGGGGGGAGACTTGCTCTGCGAGGCCGGAGAGAAATTCGACAAACACGAAGTCAGAACTAAGGAAATCAGCAGTTATCGCAACAGGGAATAAAACCCCTAGTTGTGACATGCAACTCACCAGAGAACTTGATAGGCTCTCATCTTAGTTCTTACAAAGGACAGATACCACCGCTAAAAAGCTTGAGGCATCCTAACAATAATACCAGCCAAAGGTTTTATACATGCCTAAGCTTGCCCGCCCTCATAAATTTCAGCTGTGCCTCTCTGATAAAGAGTGGCAGATGGCAGAGTCAATAGCAAAGAAAGAACAACTGACTCGCTCTGAGTTGTTTCGACTCAAAACCCTCTACAAAAAGCTTCCTAGACAAATTACAAAGATTACCGCTTTGACTTACTGGCAGCTTGCCAAAATCGGCAACAATCTCAACCAGATAGCAAAAGCCCTTAATACCACCAATAAGATAGGTCGCTCCGCCAATGTTAGTCTGCTACTCGACCTGCACTCATTGCTTAACCAAAACCTAGAAATCCTAACCCAAGTTCGTAGGGAACTTGTGGAACTTGACTTACTGGAGCAGCTCGAAGAGGACGAGCGAGAAGGAACCGGAGATGATTGGGAAACAAGTTAAAGGTAAAAGCTTTAGAGGCTTACTCAATTACCTATATGGGCAAGAGGGAGCAGAGCGCATCGGGGGAAATATGGTAGGAGAGAATCCTCGGGAATTATCAGCAGAGTTTAGATTCTCTCGACAGCTTAACCCTAACCTTGGACGTTGCGTTTATCATGCCAGTCTCAGCCTGCCAAAGCATAAGGAGTTAGACAACGACACCTGGTGCAAGATTGCGGAAGACTATCTGAAGGGGATGGGATTTGATTACAACCAATTCGTTGTAGTCCGCCATCACAGGAAGGAGAAGAAGGAAGGGGAACAAAGAGATTGCGACCACATCCACATTGCCGCCTCTCGTATTAAACTAAACGGCAGAACTGTAGAAGCTGACTGGGATTATTCGCGCTCTGAAAAATTAATCCGTCAGTTAGAGAAAAAATACAACTTAGAGTCTCCAATTGAGCGAGAAGACGGAAGGCGCAGTCCGACAACTGGAGAGAGGCGACTGCTAGAGCGAACTGGAGAGGAAAGCGAAAGAACGAAACTACAAAACATCATTGATGAGGCAGCAGCCGATCAGCCCTTGATGCCCCAATTGATTGAGAGGTTACAAAAACAGGGAATTGAATGTCGCTTCACCTTCTATGACAATGGTGACACTCGCGGTATCAGTTACAAAAGAGGCTCAGCCAAGTTTAGCGGTACCCAACTAGGCAAGGCTTACACCTTCCCTGGCTTACAAAAGTATCGAGGTGTAAGCTACGACAAGCAGCGGGACGACGACCTGCTCAAGGAGTTGAGCAACGCAAGAGCTGTTCAAGTTGGCAGTGAGTGGCAAGCACTACCAGTAGCCGGAGAACTCAGCGCCTGGGATATGCGATCGCTACGCCGCACCGAGCGCCACCTGAACCAACTGGAAGATTTGCAGCAAGAGCCACCAAACCTGGAAGTTGCAACGCTTAAGCTTAAAGACCAAGCCCGCGCCCTGGTGGTTGAATCCCTAAATGCCGAGAATCCCTCTACCTCCGAAATCAGCCCCCAGCAGATCCAACTGGCTTTTGAGATTGTACCCATTGCCGAGCGTGCTTTTTACTATGCCCTGGACAATGCACGCTCAAGAGTGACAGAAGGAGAAGACTTTACGCAGGTCAATGTGGCAGACCAGTACAACCTGATTGTAAACAACGACGCCACGCTCTCATCCCTGATAGCCACTGATGGACGCGGCGAGTTGATTCGGATTGAGTCCGAGCAGCTTACCAAGGCTCAGGGATTAGGAGTCGAGGATGTTGAGGTATGGAGAGTTATCGAGCAGCGGCTAGACGATCAAACAAGAAGAGCTGCTCCAACCGACTCCGCAGACTCGACTGCCAAACCAAAATCCCAAATTGAACATTAACAACTCTTTACCCCATGAAATATCACGCATCTTACAAATGTCCAGATTGCCAAAGTACCTCATGTAGAAAGCTTTCAGCAATCTACGAAGAGGAAATAGCCCAAGCTAGGACAACTGGCAGTTATAGTGAAACTACTTTTGGGTTAGGTAGGGGTTCTAGTTTTGGAAGCTTCAGTTCTAAATCTGTAATCGAGTCCGAGCTTGCTCGTAAAGTAGCTCCACCTAGAAAGCTAAACGCCGGTGGAAACTACGAAGTTGCGGCTGTCGGAGTTGCAGGTTTAGCCCTAATTATTCTGCTATATGGACTGTTCACTCAGTTCTCATTGACTATAGGTTTTGCTAAAGACGACAGATGGGTAAAATTTCTCAGCGCTGCTGCACTACCGGGTATGGTTGTAGTTATAGCAACGACCGGCTGGTTACTTTGGAAAAGAAACCAGCTCAACACCGAGTACTATAACAAGGTGTATTTACCGGCTCTTAAGAGATGGGAACGCTCGTACAGGTGCTATCGTTGCGGCAGAATATTTACAACAAGAGCTAATACTGGGTAAATCAGCCTTTGGCGCAGAATATTAAAACGTCTTTTAGGGGCGCTCCAATTGATGCAGAAGCGCTGCGAGGAACGGTTCACTGATTAAATGAGCGATCGCTTAGGGCTGGGGCGCGAGCTGTATTGATTGCCATGCCCTGGTTGTCCTAAGAGTGTTCAGGAATGCTTATCCAACAACTTTTGAAACAAACTGTCAGATGCCCAGAAGGATGTACTTTGAAGGTTTTGGACAGCAGCAGGTAGATCGATGAGTTTCATTGTCGCTGCTTGATCTAGAATTCCGAGGATGCCTGTAATGGCAAGCCCTCTTTCTGTCGCGGTGCGCCGTGCCTTCATATCGTCTAGCAAGAGTAAATCTGCATTGAGTTCTTGGGCTAGAAGAATGGCTTCGCGTTCTCCAGGATCGAGTAGATCGAGAATTGCATCCGAAGGTTGGCTGACAGGCTGAATTTTAAGCCAGTCGGGTGGAGTTGCAATCCAAGTTTGGACAGGTGAGGGGGCAGATGCATCCGACAGTTCGCTGTAGACTGCCTGGGGAATGATGATTGCACCGAACAGTTCGGGCAAAAGGTTGATGTTACCAATCAGGATTAGGTAGTTGATTGGGGAGGTATTGGAGACAATAATCATTCCTTGGCTAAAACATTGCGAATCGCTTGTGCATCTTGTTCCAGGTCGTCTTCAGTATAGGGTAAGTAGGCTTTTTCACGCTTGAGGAATTCGTAGGTTTCCCAACGGGATGAGAAGTTGAGCATTTGCCGGACTTGGGCAGATCCAATGCGTCCTTGGCGATAGTTGTCTGCCGCGATGAGTTCCAAAATTCGGCGGGAGATGTTGGCGGGTTGCAGTTGCAGTTGGTTGGCAATGTCGTCAGGAAGTTCGATCGTGATTTGCATGGTGAGCCTTCGATTGAGTTTTTGGGGTTTAAGGTGATTCTTTTCTACGTCGTCCACTTTTATCTTTGGGAGCAAAATGCAGCATGACTGGGATATGTCTGACATGAAAGGCTTGACCTGAGCTTTTATGTCTATGAGTTGATATAAAAGCTAGGCTTCTCATTTCGCAAGGTCTGAAGCTATAATTTGGCAAGCTTTTTTCAAGCAAGTAATTCTGCCATTTTTTCATAATTGAACTTGCATTTTTATCAAAAATATAGATTAATAAACCGCCATTTCTCTGATTAGAATCTCCGCTAGAATATCTTGTACTGAGTTGTTTAAACCCTTCCCATAAATAATTGTTACCTCTATAAATTTTGGCTTCTCCAAGCCATACAAAATCACTTTTCCTAACAGCAAGGTCAACATGACCACCAATTTTCGGGTCATGCGATGCATCATAGCCTAAACTACACAATTGATTCACGATGTCTATAGTCAATCGATCTTCTTGATCGTTCTGGCGCAATTCCGGATTTTCTTGAATTCGATATATTACTTTATCTAGCTCTTCGTAGAAATTTCTGATGAAATTATTTTCAAATCCTAAATTCTCTGCCTCCTGAGCTTGCTGATAAATTTCGTAGTTGTAGAACTGGCATTGGGCTTGAATACCAGAAATTGCGCGAAGGGCATCCTCCCCTGATTGTGTTGGGATTAAAGCGAGGAGTTCCGGTAAATGTTTGGCAGTCACATTATCTTTGACCTGTCCTAACGCATAAGCTGCTGTGTGAGTAATTTCATAGATATCCGGATGTTCACTGAGATTTGAGTTGTTCATCAGTCGCATCAGTCCTGGAACGGCATCTTTACAACCAAACTTGCCTAAGACTAAAGCTACGCTCAAACCAACATCAGGATTTTGATGGTTAAGCGTCGGGCGCAGAAGTGGAATAACTTCTTCAGACGCGACATTCCAAAGAGTAAAGGCAATGCGCCAACGAACCCAAAGATCTGGATGCTCGAATCCCTGAACTAAGGTTTGAAGGTATATTTCGTTAAGGAGTTTTGCAATATTTTCTTTAACGCTTAGAATCCGTAGATTATATGCTGCTAGCCTGCGTATATGAGGATCTGAATGTGAAATGACTGCCAGTAGTTCCGGAACAATTGCTTCAGAATAAATCTTCTTTGAAGCCTCAACCGCTGCACGACAAACCCAAACATCCGAATCCTGCATTGCGTGGAGGAACCCTGGAACCACCTCTTCTGAACCAATTATGGCTAAAGCATAGACAACACTACAACGTACATGAGGGTTTTGGTGTTGCTTAACGATCTGAATCAGTTTTGGTATTACTGATTTGAAACCAAGTCTCCCTAACGTCAAAGCGCCGCAGTGACGAACAAGAGATTTAGGATTTTCAACTGCTTGAAGTAGGCTTGGAATAACCGCTTCAGAGTTAAGACTGCCTAGCACTGCAACTACACTCCATTGAACTTGGTAGTCTGACTGTTGCAGCATAGGATTCAGTTTTTCGATTACCTCACCAGAACTGAGCTTTTGGGAAACCCAAGCATTGAAGATAGTGCGAACGTCGGGAACTAGATTCTCCACAAGCTGTGGATCTAGTGGAGGTAATTCCTTAGTTTCCAGTCTCTTAGAAGCACGCTCAAGTAGCTGTTGAATCCTCCTGGAATCCTCTCTGACTCTACATTGTTCTGGTACTGCTCCATGATCGATGTCTAACAAGGTGAAATAAGCATTATTCCTGATGCGGTCACTTGGATGATCCAGTAAGTGGATCAGTTGGCTGACTGCTGCCTTCGATCCTATTCTCTCTAATAGCTCAAGCTTGAGCCAAACTGGCTCTTCTGGCACAACACTTGCTAATTTCCGCATAGTGCTTGCAACTGTATGTGGCTGAAATGCTGTTTTCACCTCTCCTGCTAGTCTTGCTCCTAGTATTAAATCAACGTCTAAAGCTAGCTCCACTACTCGAACTGCTTCAGTTATCTCCGGCAGTCCAAGCATGATGGCGATCGGCTCTGTCCATTTCAGGTAGTTGAGATAGTCATGTTGAAATCTCTTGCTACTATTCTCATCTTTGAGAAAATCAGGCAACCTACGACGGAGCAGTTCTGCCGCATAATATTCCTGAAGCAATTGATGACAGAATTCAATCACACTTTTGTCGCGGCGCTCCACAAGGAGATGATGCCGAACCAAGTTATTCAACAATGCTTCTGACCCTAGAATTTCGATCGCAGTTACTCTAGGGATAACAAAATTTTCGGGTCTTTCGTCCGTCATCATTTCGGAGGCTAGATGCTCTAGTCTAGAAGCCCACTCCTCACAGTCGTCATCCGATACTCTTCCTTCCTCGTAGAGTCTATCCTGGTAGAGCCGCACAAATTCTCGAAAGGCTTCTCCTAGACTAAAGCTTTCTAATTGAGAGGATGAATTGGCTTGCTGACAGACTGTAGCCAGCATCCACATCACAAAAGGTGTGTAGTCTGATTGCCGTGCGCGTTCAAGCCATCCTTGTAACTTTTGTCGATTGCCCAGTGATACTCGCTCCTCAAGAAATCGCTGTCTATCTGCGGGTGAAATCGGTTGAATCTCCAGTTGCGTTTCAACTCCCAAATCCCGATATCCTAAACTTCGCGTTACAAAGACGATTGGAATTTGCCTTTTATGACACCTATCCCGGAACTGTCTGATATCTTTCCGGGCTTCCTGGCTTGCGGACAATTCATTCAAGCCATCAACAAGCAACAAGAATATTCGCTCTTTGAAAAGATATCGTTGAATCTCCTCAAGCTTCAGAGAAAGCTCCCAGCTTTCTTCCAAGTCCTTGCGAATGAGATGAACTATCCCAGAGTAATCGTCCAATGGCACTTTATAATCTTTTAGCTGAACCAGGATGGGAATTTTTGCTGATGAGTCATCCAACGCTTGTTTTGCCAATTCCAACAAATATCGAATTAGCGTTTTTGTTTTTCCTGCTCCTGGTCGTCCAACCAACAAGATATGGTTTGTGCCAGCAACATACTGATGAAGCGCTTTGATTACTGGCAATGGGGGATTGGGAGTAGAAGGGTTTTCAGATGAAGTCCCTCTATCCTGCTGAGGTTTTACCTCCTTTACTTGCAGATCAAAGTCAAACGGCTCTGACTGCTCCCGCTCTGTATCAGTCAAAACGCCATGTGCCCACCACTGCTTGTAGTCGGAGCAGTCACAGATGCTTTGCAGATAGCGCTGAAACTCGCTAGGGGCAATCATACGAGAGTGGAGTTACATCGTTTCCAGAGAGTCTTCTCTATGATAGGCAGGTTATTCAGGATGATGCCTAGATGAAAGACGAATGCGTTTGAAGGCGATCGCTTATCGCGAGTGCCATTGGGTTGTAAACCCATAGCTTCAGCAGCTCACGCTGCTAACGGAGCGCTGCAACTTGCAGCACAACACGTCCACTCTCCTCACGTTCAAACCCCAAAAAGTCCAGTTGACTCGTGAAAAACGATGAGCAATTCCTCACGAAAAACCTGCTTTAAATTCTTAAGAATTATCGGCTTCAGTCCCTTGGCGAAAATATGGATTCGAGCCTCCTGGGATCACCCAGATATCCCAGCACCACCCAACTGGAAAACTTACCCAAAACACACTGCAACCATTCATTGTCAGTACATTTTCTGCGGTCGCATTGCTAGAAAAGGAAAAGGGTTTAGCCTAACCCGCTGTGCGTATAGAGGACGTGACAAAAATGGAGACACGATTTGGAAAAAGTGTGCAAAACAGCACAACGATGGGTTTGCTTATTTGCGAAAACTGTCCTTTGCTGGAGCCACAGTTAGCTTCTATCCCAATCAACCCCAAGACGGCATAAGCAACAACCACGTACTTCGCGCTTACTGCTTATTTTATGAAATCGACAATCTGCCAATTTCCAAACAGCATGAGGCAATAGAAAAGCTTAAACTGAAAACCGGACTCAACCCAGCGGCAGTGGTGTTCACGGGAGGAAAATCATTGCACGTCTATTTCCGGGCCAGCACCCCTCTAACCCCTGAACAGTGGTTGTTGCTGAATCGCAAACTAACTGTAGCCCAGACCTCAGATCCAGCTATCTGCAATCTAGCTCGTGCTATGCGACTGCCCGGTTTGTACCGACGGCACGTAGTAGATGGAGTCTTGACACCACCAATCCCTATAACTCTGGAGCAGTGGTCAGATTGCCAGTACACTCCTTTTGAGTTAGAAACATCCCTTGATTCGACGAGTCTATTTCCCTATGGCCTCTCAGACAAACGCTGGCGAAAATGGGTTCATCTCCTCCGAAAACAACACGACGGAGAAGATGTCAACCCACATTCTGTACTGTTGCAACGTGAATTGTCACCAACGATCCGCCCCACTCGCTTGTTGAGCAAGAACAAGCTCTTGGTCGTGCGGCAGCGCCAACGAAGCCGAAACAGCACTTTACCCTTAACACAGCAGCGCGGTAGCGCTGAGTCCATTCCGCTCTCTATCTGCCTAACCCGTAGCGACCAAACTCTACTCAACTATGGTTCAACGCAAGGAAGCCGCAATAGCTCTGGTTATAAATTAGCTAGAAACTTAATAGGGACAGCTGATGCTCTCTTAGAGCAAGGCATAGCTTACTATCCGACACCCTTACAGTTGTTCCGCCAGTACTGTAGACGCTGCACCCCGTCTATAGATGAAGAGGAACAAAACGCTATTTGGCGCAGTGCCAACAGCAAACCCGCTTATGCAAGTCGCGATACTGCTTCCATTGCCAGCAGCATCTTCTGGCGGCGAACGAGCGATCGCACTGCCTAACCGAGAGCGAAACGGCTCTACCTCACGGAAGTAGCACTCACCGCATTGTTGATGAACCGATAAAACGCCCTTTTCATCCCTTAACAAAATCAAAAAACAAGCCCCTAGTGCGAGGGGTTTTATTTTTTCTAACCAGGCGCTGCTACCGCAGCGCATATGGCGACAATCACATCAATAATGCCGTGAATATATTACTTCATTCTACCATTCATCTCCCTAAGGTGACGCCAAGCATTTATCGCTCTCTTAAGAAATTAGGAATCGACACAATTCGAGACTTACTGTTCTATTATCCACGCGAACACATAGTTTTCCGCAGAGTCAAAACCAAAAGCGCAAAAATTGGCAAGAATATCACAGTCATCGGTAGAATCAAAAAACACGAAATTTTCACTTCTGCCAAAAACCCAAAACTGACCATCCAAACTTGGGTTATCAAAGATAAAACTGGGGAAATAACTGCAAAACAATTCTCTTATCATCCCCTACACAAAGGACAACGCTGGCGCTCCCTGCAATCGAAACTCTACGCCCCACGAACCCTTGTCGCCGCATCTGGGAAGGTTTTAGAAGATGCTTATTCTGGCATTACCTTAAACAATCCCTCAGTCAAAGTAATCAGTCTAGAAGATGTCAAAGCCAACTCAAAAGACTCAATAATTTCAGTCTACTCTTTGACTAAAGGCATAAATAATAAATTGCTCACCACTTGCATTCAAACTGCATATGACTGTGCCGCTGCTAATATCACCGACCCCCTTCCCTTACAACAACGTAAAGAACAGCGACTCATAAAACTTCCCCGTGCGATCGCCAACATCCACTTTCCTAGCTCAGCTAAAGCCTTAGCCCTTGCACGCCGTCGGTTAGTCTTTGATGAATTTTTCTACCTCCAGCTATCATTTCTTCAACATCGACACCAAGTAGCACAAGCAACTCAGATCAGCTCCAAAATCGCCCCCACAGGCTCGCTGATTGCTCAATTCTACGGCTATTTACCTTTTAAGCTGACGGGCGCTCAAGCTAGGGCGATCGACGACATCCTCAATGATTTGTCAAAATCCGTACCAATGAACAGGTTAGTGCAGGGAGATGTTGGCTCTGGTAAAACTGTGATAGCAGTGGTTGCCATCTTAGCGGTAATTCAATCCGGCTACCAGGCAGCGCTGATGGCTCCCACAGAAGTCCTAGCAGAACAGCACTACCGCAAGTTAGTCGGTTGGTTTAATCTGCTGCACTTGCCAGTAGAACTACTGACAGGCTCCACCAAAACCGCTAAACGCCGAGAAATTCATACCCAACTGGAAACAGGTGAACTACGGCTGTTGGTGGGTACTCATGCCTTAATTCAAGAAAAAGTGAATTTCAAGAAGCTGGGTTTAGTGGTGATTGACGAGCAGCAACGATTTGGCGTCCAGCAACGGACTCTTTTACAACAAAAAGGCTGTCTTCCCCATGTCTTGACCATGACGGCGACACCGATTCCCCGAACCTTGGCGCTAACACTGCATGGAGACTTGGATGTCACTCAGATTGATGAGTTACCACCAGGCCGTTCTCCAATCTGTACCAAAGTCTTGACTAAAAGCAATCGTGCCCACGACCTAATCCGCCACGAAGTGCTAAAAGGGCATCAAGCCTATATTGTGTTGCCTCTAGTTGAAGAATCGGAAAAACTAAATGTCCGTGCGGCTGTAGAAGAACATGGACGCCTGTCTCGTCAAATTTTCCCCGAATTCAACGTTGGTCTGCTCCACGGACGCATGAGTTCAGTTGAGAAGGATGAGGCGCTTGAAGCTTTCCGCAACAACCAAACTCAAATTCTTGTCTCCACTACGGTTGTTGAAGTGGGAGTAGATGTTCCCAATGCTACAGTAATGCTGATTGAAAATGCCGAGCGCTTTGGTTTATCTCAACTGCATCAGTTGCGAGGGCGTGTCGGTCGGGGTTCGCACAAATCTTACTGCTTGCTAGTCAACAACAGCAGAACAGAAGAAGCGCGATCGCGTTTGGGTGTATTAGAAAAATCAACCGATGGCTTTTTCATCGCTGAGATGGATATGCGGCAGCGCGGCTCTGGAGTTATCACAGGTCATCGCCAATCAGGGCTGTCAGAATTTGCCCTAGCCAACATTCTAGAAGATGAAGAAATTCTTTTCTCGGCTCGTCAAATGGCAACTTCAATAGTGAGCCAAGACCCCCAACTACAGAAATATCCATTAATAGCAGCAGAACTTAAAAGACGGGGTTTAGCCAAACTTAACTGTACGCTCAACTAACGTGCAAGAAATTGCATACAGCCTTAGCACCACATCAAAATAGAATATAGCAAAAGCTTAGCCTTCGCTCCACCACTTTAACTCCAATGGAGTCCCTCGCTTTATTGGAGTTAATACCAAGTTGCATTCTTTCCGTATAACACTCTCTTTCTCTTACCTCAGTGCCCTCTGTGACTCTGTGGTTCATTAAATTCTACTAAGAGCTGCAACTTAGTATAAGTCTTTCTCTACCACCGACCTCAACCAATAAATAGCCAAACTATACGTGCTGTTCTACCAAGAGCAAGAATCGAACAATCAGAACCGATTTTTTCCTCGAATAGACTTGTTAGCAGACTTGCTACCGTAAGAGCGCTTTTTTGAACCTCCGTTCTTGTAACCACTCTGCTTATAACTTTGATGTGAGCGTTGCCTACCAGAAGAAGGTAACCTAAGCAGATAAGTGTCACGGTATCTCTCTTTGGCCATCCGCGCAGCTTCTTTAGTTGTCCATTGTTTACGAGGTGGTAGATCGGCAATACCCTGGAACGGGATGAGAATGCTGTAATCACCAGTAATCTGAGCGACGACACTGGCGATAACTTTGCAACAAGAGACAGGATGTTTCACCACTTGCCATTCCGAGAACCTCACCACAACCCAATTCCTTTCCAGAAAAAACTGGTTACGACGAGCATCCTTGGGGTCATCCGAGCAGTGATGAGGTGTCCCGGAACGACCCTCATAAGGCTCATCAATCTCAAGGTCAAGAGCCAGACCAGTAGACTTGTGATACAAAATAAAATCGGCAGAATACCGAAAAGATGTATCAGGTATAGGAAAGTCTCCTCCTTGGCAAACCTGCGGGAAATACCGCAGCAACCAATAATAAAAAGTATGCTCACTTACTCCCTGCTGGGCAGTACTTTCTTGTTTCAAGGGCGGTTGTACCCGACCCAACAACAAGGCTCTAAGACGATTCTGGCGATTAAGCAACTCTTGGCGATACTTATCGTGTGTCTTACCCTTTAACTTCAACCGACCCATTTGACGCTCTTCGTATTCCGACAATCGGCGCTGATAATCTAAGAGCCGTCGCTGATACCGTGTAGCGCTTTCCTGGTTGTTAAGGTACGCATAGCAAAGTAAGCCTACACTGAAAAGGGCGGAGCAGCCTAAACTACCCCAGACCGCCAAAACACTCAGACCCACCACCCAATTCATTAACAAGACAACGATCGCACTAGCCACCCATACCTGTAACACCAAAGCATACCCCAATCGCTCACTTGAAGGAGGCCGGGGCGCAAAAGGTGGTTTCTCTATAGAAGAAGACGAGTTTTCTCCTAACACGGGCATTGGATTGTCAGCACCAAACTTACTAACCAAAGTCGGCACAAGGACAACAGGATACCAACCAGAGATGGTTCTCATCGAAAACCTCCGAGAAACCCCGTGTACCCGTGTATAAGAGGCCGGGGAGGATGTCAAATTTTAACCTAAAAGTTCACTGTCGTCATTTCTGCTATTGGGTAAGAGTTCCTGTTAACTGTTGCGACCAAATGCGAATAGCTGGTCTGTAGATAACTTCAGATGAGGAAACTGCAACGACTCGATGAGTTTGTCGCTCCGTAAAAGTGTTTTTTGATATTCACCATCAACAAGGTGACAAACCGTCACAGTTGGTTGTTTAGGGCTGCCAATGTAGTATTTTCCGCCAATGCCAAGATAATCCACGATCCAGTATTCGGGAATGGCTAGTGCCTCATAATCCTCATATTTGCGAGCATAGTCATTCTGCCAATTGGTACTGACTACCTCAACTACGAGCTTCACTGTAGCGCCCATTGCAATCACAGGTTCGCGAGTCCACAGAGGTTCTTGAGCGAGCATTTGTTCATCCAGAACAACAACATCTGGTCTGTATGCACTTGCTGAACCTAACGGTTGAATAAGGCAGCGATGTGGAATAAAGTAGGGCAACTCTTTGCGGTCAATCTCAACGTTAAGCTTTCGACTAACGAGGGCAGCCACCTGTTCGTGTTCGCGTAGCGTCTCGAAGAGAGGACCCGTGGGTTCCATCTCAATTAGCTCTCCATCAATTAATTCGTAGCCTGTATCATCTCCGTACTGGGCGATGAACTCATCGAAGCTGATGCCCGTTTTGACAACCGATGAAATCATAGACTGGGCTTTTAGCTAAAGCAACACTCTTATCGTAATGCTTTCTCTGGCGAAACATCATCAGTGCGTGCGATTGAGTTTGAAGGCAGGCTGACTACAGATTATCAGTCTTGACATAGTGCAAGAGAGAAGAGTTTACGGGCTACCGCCCGCCCTCATGCATGAATCTTATTAGTACAGTACACAACCAATGCCTGCATTAACCCCCAACCCAGCTAGCCAACTAGAAGCAGCCAGAAACCGATTCGCAACTATTGTCTTACCTAAATCCTGGTGTGCTATACCTTTCACTTTTTGACACCCAAATGCTAGACAAGGACTCGAATTTAGAAACAGTTGATGTAGAGACAAATAGTAGCACAACCTATAACGCACCAACACCAGTCTCTACAGAGTCAGAAGAGTTACAAAAACCTGAACACAGTAAAGAGGCAAACTTCTCACAAGATACGCCCTTCGACGAGGACACATTCGCTCCCTATTCTTTAGAGGATTTAGATGATGTGTCTCCTCTAGATACATTAGCCATTTTGGATGAGATTGAAATCGAAAAAGAATACTTACACAGCTGCGGAAGGTGGTAAAAATGTCTCACTTAGCCCAAGAATCACTTGTCAGATACTCAGCAAAAGCCCTTGAACTCTGGGAACGCCTAGAAACAGCTGAAACTCCAGAGGAAGAAGAAGCTATTCTTAAGGAAGTTTGGGAAAACCAGATCAATCAGGAAATGGCTACCGATACCCAAGCCGAACTAGCGGAGCAACTAGACGCTGAAATAATTGCCATCAAAGCTCGTCGAACACACCTTTTAGAAATCCACGACAACGCCATTGAAAAATTGGAACGCTGGCGTGAAGGGCTAGACAAAACCCTCTTGTACTTCCACTCGACAGGCGTTCTTCCAGATAACTTGGTGGGGCTGTCGCGCCACATCCGCATCAAAGAGAACCCACCCAGCTGCGAAGTGCTAGTTCCACCGATGGCACTACCAGACGAATTCCGTACTGAAAAGACTACCTACACAGCTGACAAACGCAAAATTATTGCGGCTTGGAGACAAGGCATTCCCGTGGATGGCACCCGCATTGAACGCAAGCGCAAGGTCGAGTACACAATAGTACCGAAAAACCTGCCCGACACTGGCGAGGCGATCGCACAACGTCAACATAGAAAAAAAGAGCAGGACTTGCCACCAGTCAACGGGGAAAGCAACGGGAAAGTTCAATCTGTGTCGCCCGATCATACCCACTCATACCCCCTCTCGGCTGCACGAAATGGGCAGCCCGTGAGCACTAACAACGGGAGAAACGGCGCAAAACAACAGAAGAAAAAGACCTCTACACGGTAGCGCGTGCGTATCGTTTCTGCACAACAAGAGCCTCCAGGCGACAGCTTAAGGCTAAAACCTTGGGCTAAAGCAAATTCTTTTTGTTGGGGCGATCGCCCCAACAGACAGAACAATCAACTAACATAAGGAAGCACGCCGACATGGAGTGGCTAACCCCAGAGCAAGCCGTAGAACGAGCGCACCTCAAGAAGAGTCCGCAAACTCTCAGCTCTTACCCCAATCGTTCTCAACAGAAAATCACCACAGAAGAACGGTTTCAAAAGTTAGGGCTGCTATTTGACCGCGATCGCTGGAAAGCTGGCGAACCCTACTTAGCACTCCTCAAAAATGATTTAGAACCAGCTGCCAGCCATGAGGAGGCAGGCGAGTCGGTGACGCTAGAAACTTCTTCTGGGGAATCATCAGACAGCAATGATTTTGACAACCAAACCAACACAACCACAAGCGAGTCCAAAGACGCCCCTGACTCAGAACAGCTAGAACCTTACGTTTTTGAAGAATGTACTGTAAAACTGACCATCACTTTCCTACCCAATGATGGTGCGCCCCTTGGTAGAGAAGTCATACTAGCTGCCAGCAGTCACGGTGACTTTCCCGTCAACAAAATACTACGCGAGCAAGAACTGGGCTGTCTGCCTCAGCCAGTACAAGACCTCCTTGAGGAACTAAAAGCAGACTTCCCAAACCGACAAGTGCGGCGAACTCTCATGGAGGCAAAAGCTGAAAAGAAAGTTAAGAAAAAGTCTCCTGCTCCCGTACAGTTTTCTCAGTCAAACTCCACTAAGACCAAAGAAGAAAATCGTAGCAGCAGTGGCACCCAGCTAACGCTGTCATTCTTAGGAAACTAACACAAACTAGCAAAAATCACAATGGCAAAAGTAGTCATCGAATTTGAAGGTCAACAACATCGCGTAGAAGAGGAGATTGCTGCTGACGATAAGCGCCTCCGCGAACTGTTATCAACCGTTTATCCGGACATGGCCAACTCTGTAATTGAACGGAAACCCGGAGAAATCATCAGAATCACGAAACGTGCCGGACCAAAAGGTTCAACACCTTTAGAAGCCCTAATTGATGCGCCAGAAGAAATTAATCCTGCCCTATCCATGTGCCGACGAATTCAGCGCCTGGAGTTGATGGGACAGCTAAACTATGAGCAAATAGACGCCCTTTCTAGGGAAATTGAAGAAGCAATAGAACTTGGAACCGAGTCAACAATTTCAATTCGGAAGACATTGCAACTCCTACAAAGTTGTCAGCCTACAACAGGCCCAATTCCCCACGGCTTTTAACGATGTTGTCTGCTCTCTTGAACGCACCAGAGGCGATTCACCGCTTGCGACAGGTCAAGAACATCCTTACCCCTGACGAGGCAGTTGAGTATTTAGAGAATCGGTTTAATACTTACAGGCTGTTAGCTTTATATCAGCACTTCTTTCCCGATGAATTTGCTAACAGCACAGCCATACCCTATCAAGATAACCTCAACTCTGAATCTGAAGATAATCATAGCCCCAGAGAAATTGAGTTTTTATATCTTATCAGCGAAAATCTATTTCCCCTATCAGAGTATCAACTGGAATGTGCCCATGAAGAGCGCCTCCACCAAATACCACTGATACCAATGGGCTGTGACTGGATAGGACATGAGGACATTGAATCACTGCGGACTGGATGGCAGATATTACTGCCTCTAAGCACAGAAGGACGCTACTGGTTTGAATTAATGGAAGGAAAAGAGTGGTATGAAGATGAACTGGGGGTGTCGTGGAGCGAAATCACACATCCCGATAAAATTGACATGGCATTGTTGAAAAAACTATCCAGCCGTGCTGCTAACCCCCTGAAGTTCTTTCCCAAAGCCTTGCAACTTCTCAACTACGAAAGCAATAACATCTGGCTGGATACGTCCGCAGCCAATGAACTACAAGATTCGTTTCCCTGGACAGTTGAAAACATCAACTTATTGAAGAGCGAATGGCAAAATGCCAAAGTCATCCTCGACCAAGTTTATGACCTCATCGAATGGCTGGAGCAAGACCTTAAAAACCACTTTGAACTAATTTTAGCAGTATGGAACACATCATCACTGCCGAAATAATGAGGGAGCTACTACAAAACCCTCCCAGAAGCTTAGGAGCCATTAAAGCTGAACTCCTGATACTAGATGGCACATACATCCTGCATTACTACGATCAGCACGTCGAACGCTACAAATGCCTCTCCCCTACGGCACTCCGCATCGCCTTTGCCAACGCACCCATTGATTCCGGTTGGATAGGCGAAGGTGTGGTTCGCTGGGGTACTAGCAAAGAAGGCGAGTGGGCCGTCAAATTCATCCCACCAGAAAAACACATCCTAGACTGTGACGAACTGGGGCGGGTTCAAACCCCAATGCCGGGACTGGTGTTTGTGGGCAAGGACCACAGCTACTGGTTATGGGCTTTTGCTACCAAAGTATTTGACCCTGATGCCAGTCTTTGGGTAGCCCCGCTACCGAATGTGTACGCACCTTCAGGACAAATTTGCTGGGGACAAAATCAACCACCCGCTGCCACAGCGCAGAGTATCAACGAGGCTTGGAAGCTTTTTATCTCAAGCCCGTTTAACTCCCACTTAAGCAATAACAAGTCAAAGCGTCACACCAATGATGTCCGTCACCAGCTTTTAGCCTTGCATAAAAAACAGCCAAAAGCTTGCACTTACCCACTCTCTGACCTTGTACCTATTAAAGAGGCTACAGTTTCCAGCTTAATCGATGAAATCACCAATGGAGCAATTAATTGATTTGGAGGGAATAATTGACCACAAAATTGTCCGTCAATTCCCTCTGTCATCCCATTCTAGCTCTATGTATGAATATCTCTTTGCCGCAAATGGAGTATTCATCAGAGGCATCCGCCCTGGGTTAGAAGTGTTAATGCCCGTCGAATGTTACCGCCAAAACCTTCAAGGATTACCCACCATCTCACCCTACTTGCAAATCTCCCCAAGCCGAATTCCTAAAACCATGATGCTGGAAATCTGGCGCAAGAGTTGCATGGCTTGTAATCCTCACCGACTTGATGAAATTGCCTTCCACATTCATCATCAACAAAGCGAATGGCACTTAGAAATACCTGAGCAAACCCAAAGTAGCGTGAGTTGCCAGCCTACTCAAGACGACGGAGCATCTTCATTTTACAACGCTACTATAGACCTACACTCTCATCATTCTATGAAAGCCTTCTTCTCAAATATTGATGATGCTGACGAAGGAGGATTTCGTATCTACGCCGTTCTTGGAAGAGTAAACACCCAGCCAGAAATCCGAGTCCGAGTAGGATTGTTTAGACACTTTTGGGAAGTACCAGCTTTCCTCATCTTTGAACTACCAGATTTCATTCTAGACCTTTCTAGCCATCCCAAATTCGCTTATCAGTTCTACCGCAACACTTATCTGCTAGAAACGTAATAAAAAGACATGGAACTCAACTATGACTTTGTTAACTCACACCGACTACTCGTTCTACAACACACGAGCCTAGAATTTTGGGTAGTCGGAATGGGAGGAACTGGCAGCTGGCTCTCTGCCTCAGTCGTCCGACTCGCCCACACCTTAACCAATGCAGGCAAACTCGTGCGAATTTACTTTGTAGACCATGATATCGTAGAAGAAGCCAATGTGTTACGGCAGTGTTTCTGCGCTCAAGAAATCGGATTGTTCAAAGCAAAAACACTGGCTCTAAGATACTCCCTTGCCTGGGGAATGGAGATAACAGCCATAACCAAACGCTTCCACCCAAATATGGTTACATCCAAATACAAAACACTGTCAATCTTCATTGGGTGCGTAGATAATTCCGCTGCCCGACAGTCACTTTCACAAGTGCTAAAGTGTAATGAATACAATCACGGGTCAGCTCCATCAATTTGGTACTTGGACTGCGAAAATAGCAAGACAAGCGGACAAGTTTTATTGGGTTCTAGTCTTTCCCAAGACCCTAAAACCTACGCCTTTGGGGAACTTGGCCCCACACAACTCCCATCTCCGACAGTTCAACACCCAGAGCTAATAGTTCCCCTACCAGAGGAATTAGAGAACAATAGTTTATCATGCGAACAGTTGGCACTGCTCAATGCTCAAAGCTTAAGTATCAACCAGCGCGTAGCCGCAGAAGCTACTGATTACTTACTTGGACTGACAACAGGAAACCTGAGACGCTTCGCCACCTACTTCGATTTGGCTTCTGGCAGTACGCGATCGCTTTATCTTACGGAAGCTGCGGTACTCAATGCGACTTCCTCTCCTAAACAGTAGAACAAAAAGCCGCTTTTAGTTACAAAAGTCAACCCACTAAAAATATACCCTACGAGCCTCAAAGAGCCGTAGGGTATTTTGCTTTAATAAAAATGCAAAAAACCAACCCCACACTGATATCTAGTAACCCTAGAACAAACCATCGCAGCTACCGCTGCGAAGCGAAGTTGGCAAGACAATAGCCAAAATACTTCTTGCAGTCAATTTTCGACACTATTACTTTGTGCTAAGGCTATAGATAAATAATACTAGCAAACAAGGCATTTTAAATATGGCACCAAAGACACAGGTCACTAAGGAAGGGCTGATTGTCCCTGTTTTTGATGGCTCTTATAACAACAGCAAAGGTAATAACGTAGGGAGACTTCTGGCTGAACCAAAAAGATTCGCTAACACGCTGCTACAGCAGATGTTTGAGCCAGAAGAACTTGAATCTCTAATTCTAGTCAATAAGGAATCGTCCGTTGCAGTTCCGATTCGCTTGGCGGGAAGATTGGGCAGGACAAGAAACCGATAATTCCCTACCAAGTTTTCTCGCTAAGGGAACACTTTTGCCAGACCGCTATTTAACGGAGGACAAAGGCTACGACATCATCATGGATCGCTCTTCGATCAAAGGGATCAATAAAGACTTGCTCAAAGAAACCGTTCCTTGTGGAGACTACGAGTTCCCTTTAGCCGTCATGGGAAACCGGGGAAATGCCAAAGAAACAGAGTACGACAGCAGTTGGCAGTTTGCCATCTGGTACAGCGAGGAAGCACTCAGAAAAGACGTTGTACCAGCAACCCGCGAAAAAGCAGAAGAGTTAGCTAATTTACAACGAAACCCTCTAGCTTTAGCCAAATTTATTGTCGAAGAATACGATAGGAAACAAGCGAGAGCTGCTGAACAAGCTGAAAACGAACTCACTACGGACGAAACCGATGAAGAGAAACAAGACAAAGGTAAAGAAAAGCAAGAGCTGCGGATGATTACACTGCTCCGCAACGACGAATTTGGACAAATGATTGATTCTCCAATTGTGGCGGAGTTCATGCGTAATTACATTGCCAACAGATGGCGAGACTTAGCCATCAAAGGAGGCATCAATTACGACTCGGGAATGGCACAGCCTGCTCAAGCTTCACACCAAAATCCAGAGAGAGGTTTAAACCGTGGTGAAGTGTGTGTCCCGCATTTACCGGAAGGAGACACTATTATAACCCGCTACCCTATTGTATCCGGCGACAACATCAGGATATACACTAACGTCCACAAGCCAGCACTTACTAAGCACAAAGGAACTGTATGGATACGCCCAGAGGATGCAGAAGAATATCATCAAGCTGACTTCGACGGCGACCAGATGGTAGCCATCATTGCGGCAAAAGTTCCTAACATTGCAGCAGAAACTCTGAGAGCAGGAGAACCAAGCCGACACGCCGCCGTTAAGAAACGTACCAAAGTAGCTTACACCGCAGCATTAGACGAAGACGGAAATCATAAATATACAAAGCTTTCCCAAATCGCTGCCCACAGTTCCCAAAATAAAATCGGTCTCGTAGCTACTACCATCGGTCGCGTTCAATCTTCAATACCCAACGATTCGGAAAACCCGCGATTGTTTGAACGCAAACGGGAAAGGCTGCTCAATCGGTTGTTTGACGCGCTCCAAGTTGAAGTTGACAGTCCTAAAAGTGCTACCCGTTTAGAAGACGTGGACGAAATAGACGGGAAAAACTTGCTCAAAGATGCACAAAAATGGTCAGAGAAGCATCCGAGTCATTTCTTCGACTTTAAGAAAGACGAGCGGTTATATAAGACTTTTCCCATGCCAGCTGATGACCCTAACCCCATCAATGTTATAGCACGGGAAGCAGTCAACCCTTGTTGGGAAGCCACCCGTATTCGCAACCGGGAGCGACATGAATTCAGATACCTGTTTTCTAAAGACAGTTATGCACTAGACGAAGAAGAGTATGCCATTGAGCTAAAGGAACGAGCACGCTCTAGCATAAGCGACATTAAAAAGCGTGTCGGTGACGACAGGAAAGCCTTTAACGAGGAACTAGGTAAATTCTACGATGGCCTGAGAGCTGAAATAGAAGAACTATTCCCGACAACAGACGAGCGATTCCCTATCGCTATGGCTTTGGGCAATATACTGCATACCAGACCCGACTTGGACAAACACCGGCAAGAAAGCGCTGAACTAGCTGAAAATCTTAAGGTAACATTCGCGCTAGAACCCGAATACGAACTTCTTCACGAAGCTCTTCCCAGAGAAACCTATGTATTGCAGGTTCCTTTCAAAAAAACCAAGGGCGGAATCGAACTTCTCGTATCTGAACGTTTTGCCTCTGAACTAGAGTCCGCAGACATTCACTATGAGAAAAAAGGCAAGCGACTCATAGTTTCTTCTCAAGAAACCGATACACTAGACGAGCTAGGAATTAAATACAAAAAACAAGATAAGCTAGTGGAACTAGCTAACGTCTGGAAAGACCGTCTTGACACTAAAGGGATTAGCTATGAAGCAATCGCTCACCCGGAACTCCCCTTAGTCGAATTTGCCTTCAAGGAATTACATCCTCAGATTGTCGAAAACCTAGAAAATAAGTACGGCAAAAACTACAACGACCCTGACAAAATCACGATTCCAGACAATTTGGTAATCGTCCCTCCCGCTGATTGTGGTTGGGTAGAATCGCGAAACGAACCGGGTAAGGCCTCACTCGTTTACAACCTGTTCATGGATGAAGTAGTCCAAGCCATCCAGCAAACTGAAATTGACCAAATCAAGGTGCTAGGCATCAGACACAATGAATACGCACAAGAAGATTTTTCTCTTCAAAAGTGGAGAAACAAGGAGGTAACAGTCGAGGTAGGAATTATAGACCACCTGCCCCGAACTCACCCAGACTACTACCGATTAAATGGCGCACCCATTCTAGAAATCGATGGCAAAGACTTAGGAACCTTCGCCCCGGACACACCTAAACTTCCAATAGGGACGACAATGACAGCAACGCTGGAACCAAACGGTTCTACCGTTATTCTCCATATCGACCCAGAGTCCATCCGACTCCCTCAGTTGACAGAAAAGATTTCCCTGTCCTCAACTAGCGCCCAACCCACTGCTAGCCGTTTGCAGTCGGATATACAGGACCTCCTAGTGGAAGCAGTGCAGAAGTATCATGAAGAATCTAAGCAAGAGCAATTCAAGCTGGGCAACAACAGATGGACAGCTTATGTCGATCCAGATGGCAGCTTCCTAGTCAAAAACGAGTCAAAGCGCACTGTTTGCCGAGGTAATTACAAAACAAACGAAATGCTGCTCCCGCTAAAAGAGGAGGCAGCTGCACAATTGCAAGAGATGATTGCACAGCGGGAAGAGGAATTATTACAAAGTATTGACACCGCTTCCCTAAAGCCAATCAAACAAAGGCAACAGATAGAAGCCTAACGACAGCGTACCGAGTTGACCCTCCTTGAAAGAGGGTTAATTTTTTTGAAGCAAGGAATAATCTAGGAGAGCGCGATCGCGCTTTCCTACCCCAATCAGCCTCAGCGATTCTACGCCTTCTTCAGTAAAAGCAACTACGGCACTCTTGTCTCGATTCAATCCGCCACCTCTTTAGTCAACTCCTCCAATCGCTTCACTCGCTCTTCGATCTCCTGACTCAATCGTTTAATTTCTCCTCTGCGCTCATCGTTAAACGCCACCCGTCGAGTACGAATACCACTCGTCACTTTTTGCAGTAACCCGGCGACTCGCTCAAATGTCTCTGCAACTGGCACGAATAGCTCCAAAGATAACTGAATCGGCTTGTCCTGTTCAGCCTCGGCGATTGTCGTAATTGACGACAAACTAGAGACAGCCGGGAGCGCTTGGGTTGCAGCACCGTTGCCGTTGGTTGCCGAGTTGTCACCAACCTTGCCTCCTTGCTGTTCTCCAAGTGCCTGTCCCGACTCCTCGCCAGTTCCCCGCTCTGCCCCACCAGTTGAACCCGACTGCTCCTGAGAGTCAATCGGCGAGGTTGAACTCGTTCCTCCTCCATTGCCGCCAGTTGAGCCAGTTGAGACGGGTGTACGGGTGCCTGGAGAAGAACGAGGCTCCGAAAGTTCTCGGATGCGCTCTTGTAATTCCCTCACCGAATAATCCTTGGCGTACACTTCTTTTAGCAGCTTGCCTCGCAGTTTGTCGTTCTTTACTTTCTTTAGCAACAAGGCATGAGATGCAGTCAAAAGACCGCCTTTCACTGGAGATTCTACGTCTAAAGGCAGATTCAGAAGGGGTAGTTTGTGAACGACAAAACTGTTTATGTTAATGCCGTACATCGAAAGCAGGCTGTTAACGATACTAGCTTGGTCAGCCAATTTGGAGGAGGGGTAAGCACTTGCCCCATTTTCCTTGCCTCCAGGATTTATAACAACGTTGTTATAAACCGAATCTCCTTCGGTGTCTGCATCCAGAGTTTTTGGATTTTTTGAGTTGTGAAGCTTTACGAGCAACCTTTCCACTTCCTCAACTGTCAATTCCAATTTAAGACTAAGCAGTTTGACAATGGCTTCTACTTCATCTATGGGATTAAGCGATTCGTGTTGCAGGTTTTCGCTGAGGGACATCATACCGGAGTCTACATCCGTTACATCCCCAAGCGGGTAGACAGTAGCCTCTATTGTCAAAACACCAATACTTTTTAAAGCAGCCCAGCGCCGCCATCCATAGATAATTTCGTACTTTTCGAGTTTGCCCTCTTTTTTCAGCCGTCTGGAG
>CBDTXL010000039.1:0-23920 GCA_965364435.1 uncultured bacterium | reverse complement strand
ATCGGTGTACTCATGCTTGGAACCGCATAAGCTCCTCCAAGTCCGTTATCACATTGAGCATCCTGAATTCCGGTTGTTGGGAACATCGGAGTCGTTACCTGACAAACCGGTCCGTAAGGAAGGTAAGTTCCGTCAGTATTTCGAACAGCAACTTCTACCTGGTAAGCTTTGTTGTATTGAACAACGAAGTTTGTGATCAGGTTCATCCTAAACTCACGTACCGTACGGTCGATAGTTTGCGTGTTAGAAGGGCTTAATGGATCAGTGATTTTGAATCGGTATCCTGTTCCATAAGTAACGGCATTTGCGTAGATCACATCATTGATCGAGGTTAGGGTCTGTCCACAATTCGTAAGCTGCGTAATTGCGGATGGTGTGGTTACCGTACAGTTTGAAGGCGTATACGGCTGCAGGAATCCTGCAAAGTAAACTGCAACTTCAATTTTATACGTAGCACCATAAGCATAATTCGCAAGAGATGTGATCTTCATCTGGCGAAGCGGTGTGTCAAGCAATTGAACTTGCCCAACGTTCGGTCCGCTGATCGTTGTAACTCTCCACTGGTAACCTTGTGCACCAGCGATAAGACCTGCATAGATCTGCTGATCGATGGTTGTCAAAGTAGTACCACAAGTTGTCGAAGCAACCACAGTTGATTTCGGCGGGAAGCCTTCGTCAATCGATCCGTCGCAATCATCATCAATCAGGTTGTAGCCGATTTCGGTCGCACCCGGATTTGTCGTTGCCCTCGTATCATCGCAATCGGTACTGTTTGTAACATATCCTGCCGGAGGCGTACAAGTTGAAACAGAGACTGCTGCGTTACCGTAACCGTCGCCATCAGCATCAGCGTAATACACAACCGGGATATTAACCGTAATGGTTGCCGGAGCGCTTGCCGCCGATGTACATCCTGTACCGGTTGTCACGGTCGCAGTGTATGATGCATTTGATGTCGGTTTCGCATATACCGTAAGAACAGGAGTTCCTGTGTAAGGAATAGTTGCGGCCGAGTCGGTATATAAACCTGCGGTCGGTGCAAAAACATACGCCTTATTAGTTCCACCGGTGATGTTCACGTTGTAATCCTCGTATTCACCATACGTAGTTGAGGATGCAGTACCAAGCTGGCAAGATGCCGTCGCCTCAGGCGTAGAACTGTATCTCGAAACAACACGCATACGTGTAACTCCGTTGAAGGCTGTTGGCGGGATAACCACCGTGCCTGTTGCAACAGCAGGGCTGAAGGTCGAAGTTGTCGTGTTAAATACGCTTTCGCTTGCTTCAAAGATATTGTTCTGGTTGAAGTCAATCCAGATGCGGAACTGCTGCGCATACAAACTTGTGGTTCCACCCGCTTCCAAAGACACGTTGTACGCTGTACTACCATCTGCAACAACATTGGCTGTCAGCCCGCTGTAATAAGTGTAATCAGATACGGCATCAGGCGTATTGTTGTTCGTGATATTTGCAAAGGTGAAATTCTTAATATAGTCACCGCTATTATTTTCAGTTCCCGAAGGAATAAAAATCGTTGGTGTACAATAGTTCGGAGCAGACGTTGCCGATCCGGCGTTCAGCGTCACGATATCACCAAGGCAAATTGTAGAACTTGCAGGCGTTACGGTTGGCGCGGACGGTACCGGAGAAACTACAACGTTTACAGTGGCAACGCTTGCACATCCGTCAGGATTTGAAGCTGTAACCGTGTAAAGTGTGGTTGATGAAGCTGTGAAAGTAAATCCGGAAATTTCATCACCTGTAACACCTGTTGCCGGAGACCAAACGTAAGTATCATATTCTGCAGCACCTTGAGACACAGAAACTGGCGCACTTGTAGCACCCGGGCAAATAGTCGTTGAAGAAGCTGAAAGCGCAAATGCAGGTGCAGGATTAACCGTAGCGACTACTGCAGTCCTCGCAGATGCACATCCTGTGGTCATCGACCAGTTGTACATGAAATAATAGCTGGACGAAGTCGTTACTGATCCCGTAATCGCAGAAACGAAACCGTTAACCTGGCCAAATGTTGACAAGGCGATCGGATAGGTCACGTCCGTATTTTCACGTACGAAGTTCCCTGTCATGCCATTAGCAACAAGACGGTATGTTCCCGGAGCAAGTGACCATCCAAGAGCGATGGTGCTTGTTGCATTTGTTGGAACCGTCTGTGCACCTGTGGTAAGCAATTGCGTAGTACCACCACTGCTGTAAAGCGAAATTGTAATTGAAGTTCCTGTTGTTGAAATAACATTGACGGAATTCAAGACAACATTCTGCGTTACCGTGAAATCCTGCCCGTAAGTGGTAAGGTTTGTCGCAGTATTTGACGTTGGAGCGATTCTCGACGTGTTAACTGTCGTAGATCCGATCGTAGCCGCCGCATAATATGTAGTGGTATTTGAAATCACCGGCGTTGCGAATGAATTTCCTGTGCCAAGCGGAGCACCGCCGGTTGCAGCAGCAAACCATTGTACCGAAGCACCACTTGATGCAGTTGCACCAAGGGTTACCGAACCTGTTCCGCAACGCTGGCCAGGAGTAGTGCTCGCAAGTGTCGGGTTATTTACGGTAATTGCTATAGTATTCGAATTAGATGAAAGCCCTGAATCCGAACAGCTGACCACAACATAATATGACTCATCGCTGGTAAGTACCGGCGTAGTATAATTGGTTGAAGTAGCGCCCGAAATCAAACCTTGGGAATTATACCATTGATAAGAAATACCAGTAACGCCGGTTGTAGAACCTGCTAGTGTAAGTGTTACAGAACCAGAAACACAAACGCTAGGCATAGAAGAAGATACAACTCCTGCAACCGGAGTTCCGGAACAAGCCGGAGCTGGCAGAATGTTTACTGTGTAGTCTTCAAAAGAACCGAATGAACCCGTGTAACAAGGCGTCGACGGTCCTGCATCATTATCAGTTCCTCCTATTCTCATTCTGGTTGGTCCAGTTAATGCCGACAATGGAACGTTAAATGATCCCGATAGCGTAGTTGGATTAGCATTTGTCGAGGTAGCGAAGAAAACCTGTTCGCCTGCATCTACAAAGTCACCATCCTTGTTAAAATCGATCCATATCTTAGTTCCATAGGTAAAACCTGTTTGATACGTTATACTAAATGGAACAGTAGATAACTGTGTGATATTTGTGGAAAGATTGGTGTAGTTTCCATATCGTCCCGGTTCAGCGCCAGTTGTATTATTTATCGTCCCGATAGTAACGTTTGTAATTCCTGTTCCATCAACCGACGTCGGAGCCGGCACACAATAAGTTGTAATGGTTAGCTGTGCGCCTGTTGATGTAACATTACATCCTGCAGTTGTTACCACTGCTCTATAGAATCTTGACGTACTAGCAGTAGTTGTTCCGGATGTGATCACTGATAAGGTACTGCTGTTTTCGCCACTATAGGTCACACCAGCAGGCGTACCATTAGCAACATTTGTGTACGTTCCATTAAGCGTAGTGGAATACTGCCATTGGTAAGATGGCGACGGTTCGGCTGTACCAACAGTAAAAGTTGCAGTATTTCCAGCTGCAACAAGAGTTGACGCCGGTTGTGCAGAGATTGTCGGACTGTTGATAAGCATTTGCGCAGCTTCCGATGTTTCAGCACCGCAAGGAGCAATACCGTTTACGATCGCACGGTAGAAGTAAGTTCCTGCCGCAGGTGTCGAAGGGCTGGTTGTAACTGTCAATGTATCCGTAGTGGCACCCGCGTAGGTAGCTCCTGCAGGTGTAGCATTGGATACGTTGGTAAACGACACGCCATCGGTAGAATATTGCCACTGATAGTTGGATACAGATCCGGTTGCCACAACAGTAAACACTGCGTTGCCACCGGTAGAACATACCGTTTGATTAACAGGATCAGCAGTAATCGTCAAACCTTCGTTTACGATCAACGCCGCAGGGTTCGATGTAGCTCCGTTTGCCGGGCCTTGAACCGCTGCCATAAATTGCCATCCTGAATTTGTCAGGTCGATTCCTGTAACGGTTAGCTGGTCTGTGGTTGCGCCACTAAATGTTACATTTAAAAAGCTGCCGTCAACAATTGGCTCAAAACCAAGTCCTGTGTCAAGCAACCACGAATAAGAATCCACTTCACCTGAAGCGACCACTGTGTATACTGCAATACCGGCACCGGTGCTGCAAAGCGAAACGCTTGAAGGATCGGTTGCAATACCGGTATTACCTACATTAAGGATAGCCGCACCCGACATGAATTCAATGCACGGAGCAATTCCCGTAATGGTTACCGCATAAAGATTGCCGTTAAAAGTATCAGGCACATCATTGATGGTCAGCGTATTTGTTGTTGTACCTGCATAGGTCCCATCGTCAGTGATATTTGTAAACGTTTCCCCAAAATCGGTAGAAACCATCCACTGATATCCTGTGATATCACCTGTTGCGGTCACGGAATAAACAGCATCATCACCCGTTACGACAGTTTGCGCCGCAGGGCTGGTCGAATCGATCGGATCGCTTACCGATACATCGATAGTCTGGCTTGTGATGCAGCCGTTATTTGTAACTGTATAGCTGATCGTGGTATCCCCACCCGAAAGTGCGGTAACCAAACCATTTCCATCCACAGTTGCAACCGTTTCATCTGAAGAACTCCAGATTCCGGCAGGAGTAACATTGTTCAGGTCAAGCTGATCGCCGCCTGCACACATGTCGGTTGAATCACCATTATACGTGATCGCCGCAACGGTCGGGTTTTGGTTAACCACCAATGAGCCCGTGCTGGTTACCGATGTATCCGGGTTGGATACAACGAAAGCGCCTCCGGTAGAACCTGCAGTTAGCGCCACTTCAATAGTGGTATCGTTCACAACGGTAAATGGAGTCGAAACGCCATTCAATGTTACAGAGGTAACCTCGGTAAAGTTAGAACCTGTCAAGGTAACCACTGTTGTTGCAAGATCAGCGGAGCAAACAGTGCTCGGTGAAAATGAAGTCAATACGATTGGCGGCGGCGTAAGGGACCATTGAAGCGAAAACGTTCCAGAGGCCGTAAACCATGCATCCTGTACATAGTAAACCGTCTGCGACGCACCGGTTTCATTTGTCCACACCGTCTGAAGTGTTTCCGAATCGGTACAAACGATCAAAGTGTTCGTTGCACAAGATCCGTAGAAGATGCTGTGAACCGAATCGTATCCTGAAGCAGAGAGGCCAATATTCAATGTCCATTCGGCCGGAACTGAAATTGAATAGAATTTATCCGGACCAAAAGCCGTGGCAGATGTCGAGTTACAAGTCGGATCGAAATTGTTGGTCAATCCTACAGTTGTACTGCTTAACGGAGAGGTTTGCGATCCAAGGTCGATTGCATATGCACATGCATCACCAGGAATAAAGGTAAACGGAGCGGATGTAGTCCAAAGGCTGAAATCCGACCCGGCCACGCACTCACTGCGAACGTGTGCATAGTAAGTAGTGCCTGCTGTCAATCCGGTTACGTTTACTGAGGTCGTTGCCACCGAAGTTCCCGATGCAGGTGGAGTGGCAGACGTTGTAACGGCATACTCATATCCTATTGGTGTAGTTCCTGTTGCAGGAGCGGTCCAGCTTAAGTCTGCAGTAGTTGGTGCGATGTTCGATACCGTAACTCCTGAAACTTCAAAACAGGTTGGTGTACGTAGGATCTGGAAATTGTCCATCCCTAGATCGTAGCTGCTAAATGTTCCGCCTGTAACACCGCGAACGATAACGTAAACCGCGGTTTCAGCATTGAAACTTGCCGGGATCAATCCTTCGAATGAATACCATCCGGTAGTTGTTGCAGGCGCTGCATCCGCATCACTTGAAACAGTGGCGATAGTGGTTGCGCCCGTAGCTGTCGGCTGTGTATTTACCATGATGGTATAGCCATCGGCAGCAAGGCCTGATGTATTTCGGTAAAGCTTTATCCTCACAGTTGCACCGGCCGGGGCAGTAGTCATATCCACAGGAGCAGAATAGAAAAATTCCGGAGTTGCATTATTATATGCTTTGTAGATAAAGTTCGGCGCCGAAAACGGGTTTGCACCGATGTCGGTAGATGTTGTTGCAATGATCCATCCTGCGCTCGCATTGTAGCATGCCGGCAATGTTGTGCCCGCATCGAAAGTTTGCGTAAGCGGGGTCGCAAGATTGTGGCTGACGCAGGTTGTTTTGAACGCAACTCCGGCGGTCCAGGCGCTAAGATCGCCCGCGCCACAATCGGAACGCAAGTAAACCGTATAGTTTGTATCGGCAGATAAGGTTGAGATCACTTCCGATACGTCTCCCGCAACGGTTGTGCCCGATGCTGCCAATCCGGTAGCGCCTGATCCTGCCGCACCTGAAGTACGGATTTCGTAGATATAACCGTTTGCAGGAGCGGGTGTTGCCGCAGTCCATGAAATGGTCGCACCTGTCGGATTCAATGCGGAAACCGTAACCGCTGTCGGTTCGATACATGTTGGTGTCAACGATACGCTCACATCGTCGAATGCCATATACCATGGTGTACTGCTGCTTTGGTTTCCACGGATACCGAAGTAATACACTCCAGATACCGATGGCGTAAAGCTTCTGGTAATTTTAGCATATGGCTGGATCGCAATCGTACCTGTTCCCGGAGCTGTATACACCGCTCCCAATTGTGTCGCACCGGTTGCCGACTGCGATGAGTTGGCAAATATCGCCGTATTCCAGCCTGTAAATCCATCGCCGGCAGCCCACATCGAAATGTCGTATGACTGGCCCGCGGTCATTTGGAAACCAGGAGTCCATAAAAATGCATTGGTAGCAGACCATGAATAACGGATGTATTTGGTTCCTGATCGCGCTACGTTGTAAGTAGTCTCATTAGTCGATGACCAGTTCGTACTTGCACTTAGCCAGCATGAAGGAAAATTCGCAGGCGCTGTACCAAATGTGGTAAGACTTTCAAAATTTTCAGTCCACGGCAAAGCCAATGGATTACAAAGCGTTGTAAATGTCGAAGCAGAACTCCAATCGCTAAAATTACCGCCACCACAATTTGATCGAAGATAAATAAAGTATGCAGTCGATCCTGATAATCCTGTAATGTTAGCAGTTGTAATGCCTGCAGCGGTCGTTCCACCGGTTACAAAACCGGTCGGACCTGAACCAGCAGCACCTGATGTCCTGATTTCGTACTCATACCCACCGCTAGGTGCACTTGCCGAGGCAGTCCATGAAATGGTCGCAGAATTATTGGTAACGTTAGATGCCACGATTGCAGTTGGCTGAATACAACCCACAATATCAACCATGACATTATCAATAAAAATATCATTACTTCCAAAATCTGAAGTAGCCAAAAACCTGATAACGGACGTGGCAGAAGTCGAAGCTGTTGTGCGCAATTCACCAGTCCAGTTCGAATTTGTAGTTAACGGAGTACCAAGATTTGTAAAAGTCTGTCCACCATCGGTTGACAATTGTACCTGCAGGTTATCGGTTCCGCTTACGTTTCTGTAATCGAATGTAATTGTACGGGTACCCGGCCCGCCGGATAAATCTACATACAAATCCATGTAACCATAAGTTCCGCTTGATGCTTGCCATGTATGAAATCTAGCCGTTGGTACAACAGCAGGCGGAGCAAAAGTTGTAAATGCACCTGCAGTTGTTGATTCATTTGCATCTGTCCAACCCGAAGCTGAAGTAAATCCGGTCGACGCGGTTGGTATATCACTCTGTCTCCATGAACCATCACCACGTGATGGCCATGTTCTCCAGTTAGTTACATTAGGAAGATCGGCTGTTGAATTTCCGTTAGCCCAAGTAGAAAAACTCTCTGTAAATGGCAATGTCGCATACGTTGCAGTTGGCGCAACCCAAATTCCCGGAGCATATGTAAATGTTAGGCCGGAAGCAGGAATGGTAGTTCCGCCTGTTGTACCTAAAGTTACAGTATTACCAGTTCCAGTGCCGGGCGTTGTGGAAGTCCAATTGGTTCCGGTACGATTATTCATATCTGATGACTCAGAGCCTTTTAAACCAACCTGACCGGTTAGCGTTCCCGTTCCTGACGCCCACGTACCATACACAATATTAATTGCATTGGTTATTTGTGTAAGCCTAATCTGGAAAGTGATTCTCTGAGCAGCTGATGCAGTATTACCCTGAAGTTCAGTAAACTGAACCACAAAGTCGGAACCTACGGTTTCATATGCGATTTCAGATGTTGGAGTTGCATGACGAAGGTTAACTGCAAATCCTGCAATCGCACCATCAAAAGGCGGGTTTACATTGGTACTTAATGCCGTGTACGTAGTAGCAAGCGGCGGATTCGTCCCGAAGGTGATAAAGCCGTTGTTACTGATCCTAATCGAGTTGTAGGTTCTTCCGTTATAGGAAAAATTCCACGGCAGCGCAATCGCTGACGACACTGCATCGGTACCTAGTGTTGTTCCCGATTGCCAAATCGTTCTACTTCCCGAAAGTGGCGTATATGTGCCGCTTGTCTGAGTAAAACTGTACCCATTTGAAATTCCGGCTCCGGAAGTAGGTGGTCCTACTTGTGCCCAAAGCATGTTACATCCCAAGGTTAGGAATGCAATTACGAAACTTAACCAGGCAAAACGTGTCGATTTGGCCGACGTGCATGGCACATCGGACGAACCAACCACGTCATTTTTGAGCAGGATATCCCTACCACAGCTCAAAGCATTGTAGTTTAAATTCATAGTTAAAAAATAGGTTAAAAAAAATAAGAGTGTGAATGTACTTATAATGTGTAGCGTAGGAACTATTAGCAATTCCCAAATTCGATGAATTACTCATAAAATCGATGAAATACACATGTCGTGAAATTTCATGACAGACTTTTCAGTGTAAAACGTGAAGTGTGTTGATAATGAAAAGGGTAAGCCGGACCGACTTACCCTTAGATTGAATTAATAAACGATTTTCTTGCTGACGGTTTTGTTGTCTAAAGAAATAACCTTTACGACTAGCACCTGTTCGGAAATGTTCAGACCGGAAATAACCATCACATCGGCATCGATATTTGATTTTGCAAAAATCCTTCTGCCGCGGATGTCGTATACTTCAACAGTATCCATATTATATCCTGCAGTATGCACATGAATGCCACTGTCGTTTTTATAAACGGTAACTGAATTGGCATCCAATGACAAATCATCAGTACCCAGTGCAGCGCCGTCATATCTCAAAACAAAACGGTCTTCAAAAGTGCCCGTAAGTGTTGTGAAAGAATATGCGCCCGATTTCAGGTCGTGAATGACGTTGAGCAATTTATCTTCAAGATATATATCCTGCGTGTTGAACAATCCATCAAATTGAGAAAGTGCGATCTGGAACGCGCCATCGATGGACGACATGTAACCTAAAGGAACCTGATCTGTAACATCGAATGGAAGGGCACGCCCTTGGATTCCAAGATTGTCCTCACCAAGAACCGAGTATAGTGAAATGACGTTCCCCGCTTCGAGGACATCGCCATCAAAGCCATTATCTCTTTCGTTGGTTGCAGATTCAACATACCCAACAAGTGTCTGCTTGTACGCGCCTTCAGCATTGGTCATTTCCAGCCAGATCCGGTGCTTTTCAAACGTCGGCGTTGCCTGTGCATTTGCCATTCTGAAGAACTGGTTGTTAAGGCCTGTCAAACGCATGCTGTTATTAAATGTAGCAGTTCCGTTTGCAGTACTTCTTATGAAAAATCCTTGTCCGGCAGAAATATTACCTGTGGGAGCAGCAGTGTTTCCTGATCCGCCACCGGCAGTTCCCACACCGCCGACAGCATTATACATTGCATAATCGCTGCCTGTATAAACGTTACCTGTAATTGGTGTGTTGTGAGTCCAGAAGTAAAACATTCCATTCATGATCGAACTGTTTGCCGCGTAGAATAGGTCGGCATCGATAGCACTTGGATATGGATTTCCTAACAGGTTATAATTTTGTCCGCCAAACACGACCGGCCTCGTATAAATACCGTTGTTCGGCACACCGTCATTGGCACCGCCATTAAAAATTGCGGTAAATGGGGCGGGAACCGTAGTGCTGAATGGCTGCGGTGCACGAACGATATAACCCTGGCCAACATTCATGATGCTGTTTGCAGCGACGTTCACGAAATTGTTTACGGCAGTATCAAACCTGAAATATTTATCTGACAGTGTCAACGGAGAGAAGCCAACCAGAGTCTGCGGTGATAAAGGCGACGACCAATATGTGTAGTCGAACCTTCGCATCGGAAATGACGTTCTTTTATATGTGATGTATCCTGAATTGACAGCTGTATTGCTTACCTGCACCAAGCTCGCATCGTCTTCAAACGTCAATGTTCCGCCGGTACGGGTAACACTATTCTGCACCGTTAGCGTATGGCCGGGATTAAAGACCACATTGCCACTTTGTACAATTACCGAACAGGCGTTCATATTTCCTGTTGACGTATAATTTCCATCAAAGATTGCAGTTTTCGTCGCATCCGGCACACCATTGCTCCACGCAGTTGTGTAGGTGGTGCTGTTGATGGTAATCGTTGCAGTGGATGTCCTCGTACAAACTGTCGGCGCAGGTGTACTCGCGCTTGCGGTATAAGTTGTAGTTGATGCCGGTTTAGCGTAAACGGTGTTCGTTCCGGAACCAGCGGTATAAGGAATCGTCGCGGCAGCATCGGTAAATAATCCGGCAACCGGCGTCCAGGTAATTGCTGAAGTCGCACTTCCCGAAATCAGGAAATTATCCAATGCCCAAACATAACCCCAACTCGCAATATATTCAAACCTGATCACAAGATTGGTCTGGGTCAGGTAGGCCGAAAGATCATAGATGACGTTTGCAAAATTCGTCGGTGTTCCCTGAGCGACGGTCGTCGCAGTACTTCCCCAGTTTAATATCTCCGTAAACGTACCTCCTCCATTGGTTGAAATGTATACCTTACCCGAACCGTTTATCCACGGCTTGTAATAATGATAAAAGCTTAATGATGCCGAAGTGTATCCTGCCAAACTAAATACTGGTGAGGTCAATGTGACGTTTGTCTGTGTTCCTGAGCCTTGGGCATCCGAATTCGAAATATAAAACTGCGTTGCATCATTACTGATTACCGAAGATATACCCGAAGCTCCGCCAGGGTTGTATCCGCTCGGGCGAAGTGTCCACAATGCGGCTGCCGTGTTTCCACCGCCATGCGCTGGCGACGTTCCGGTTCCAGCCACCCATCCTGGTGCGGTACCGTTAAAATCTTCGCTCAATATTGGAAGTCCGGCAACGATTCCCCCGGTAGCATTGATCTGAACCGCACTGCCGCAAGTTGATGCTGAAGAAGGCGTCAAGGTAATCGGTGTTGGAAGCGGATTCGCAAAATAAGTATATGAAACACTGTTCGTACTGAACGGTAGGCTTGTTTGGGTAGCGGTCAACGTATAAGTAATCGTCGAACTGTTGTTAAACGTCCAACCTGTATTTTCGTTACCGGTTACACCGATTGAAGGCGACCATGAATAGGTATCATAACTAGATCCACCTGCAGTAAGGAATACCAAGGGGGAATTTGTAAGCGCACATTGCGTACTTTGGTTGATATTCAAGGTCAACGCCGGCGGCGGAATGACAACGTTTACCGTATAATCTTCAAAAGTACCCCAAGAACCGTTGTAGCAAGGCCCTTGCCCTGCTCCTGTCCCGGTCAGGGTATCAATATCAGCACCACCGATCCGCATCCTGTGTTCACCCAATGACGCACCTGCAGGAACTACGAATGTAGCGACAAGCGTGTTCGGACTTGTTGATGCCGAAAGACCTGTGTAAACATTTTCACCTGCATCGTAAAAATCGCTGTCATTGTTCCAGTCGATCCAGATTTTCGTATTATAATTAAAGAAGCTGGTATTAAATGTAATGTTCACCGTGACAGTCTGACCCTGCGCAATATTAGTGATCATTGAGGAATAATTGCCATAATTCCCCGGCTCGGCACCCGTACTGTTGTTGATCGTTCCTACATTCACGTTTACGATCCCGACGCCATCAACGCTTGACGGGTTCGGTGTACAATAGGTATAAACCGGCTGTGCAGGTGTTGTAAATGTAAATACCGGAGACCATTCACTTTGGTCGCCAGGACCGCATATCCCGCGCACCCAAAAATAATAAGTCGTACTTCCGGTAAGGCCGGTAATCGTGACGACATTTGTTCCCGCGGGAGTTGTCCCCGAAGCTGTCGCGGTATAAGCAGGAGGCGTCGCGGAAGTTGACAGATAATAAGCATAACCATCGCCCGGTGCCGGTGTTGGTTCGGTCCATGTCAACAGTGCGGATGTCCCCGTAATAGTTCCGCTGGCAATAGTAGTAATGCGCTGGCAACCCGGCTCCACAACCTGGATATCGTCAAGGAACAATTTACCCATATTAAGCAGCGAATATGCCCTGAATCCAAAATAAAAGGTTCCGGTTGCGGTCGCAGTAAAGTTTACGATATTTTCTATAGGGGATGCCTTGATATTGGGATGATTGGCCAATTGCGTTGTCATTGCAGTACTGTACGGGGCAGTCCCATACGCAACTTCCATCCTGTTGGTAATATCCGAAAACTCGGTCGAACCTCCATATAAGTAAGAAAGCCTGTATGTAGTTCCCGCCACAAGGTTTACACCCTGGGTATAAAACCAAACATTTGCATTATCTGTACCGCTGGCATTATAAACAAGATGCTCGTCAAAGAAACCATCTCCAAATGAAGCGTTCTCGGTCACCCAAAGATTTCCGGTCCCAACCTGCTGCCTGCTTGTACAAACAGGAAGCGCAGGAACCGCAAAGCTATCCGACAACGGATCGAAAAACAAGCCGTACGGCGTGTTTACCGGCGTGCAACCGGTCGTGAAGCAGGTTGCGACAGACCATGCACTGATTGTCGGAGCTACGGCATCGCAGACCGAACGCACATAAATACAGTAATTTGTAGCGGCCGTAAGTCCTGTCAAATTTAAAGTTGTAATTCCGGCAGCCACTGATCCTGTCGGCGTGGTCGATCCCGTAGGTACAACGGAGGTACTGACAAAATATTCATAACCGTCTGCCGGCGCAGGTGATGGTGCGGTCCAGTTGATCGCTGCGGTTGAAGAGGTAACCAATGAATTCGCGACACCTGATGGCGCCGAGCAGGAAACCGGCGTAAAGCGAATCGTCCTTATTGAAGCAGCGGCAATCGTGGTTCCACCTAACGACGGACTTTTAAGCTTTACCGCGTAAGCACTCTCTGCAGGAAGCGGTGAGCCGACGGTACTAGTTACCATCGGACTTGCCGGAACTGGCCAGTTGCCACTTGCAGGCTGAAAATTCAGGTTTCGGAAATCCGTTGTCGCACTTCCGCGCAATCCTACCTGACCTAAGGTCGTAACATTTCCCGCCCCAAGCGTTAAAGTATTGTAGTGGAATTCAATGACATTGGTGGTTTCATATATCCAAGCCTGGAAAATAAAATTATTTGTTCCGTCAGCTGCAACAGCTGCAGTGGTGTTCGTGCTTCGATTGGCGTGCCATTCCACCTTTATAATCCTGTTTGGCGCAGTACCGGTTACGTTCCAGCCGACATTGTGTACCGCAGAAGCAGTTATAACATCGACATCAGCACCATAAGGGGAAATAACCCCAGTATACGCAGCGGCACTCGAGATAGGCTGTGTTTCCGTCACTGCAGGTGCAGCTCCAATAGTCATAAATCCATTGACGGAAACATGAATGGCGGTTGAGGCAGGTATCACTGCCCCACCATAATTAAATGCAAACGGAGATGCGAAAGAATATACGCCGCTGTCATAACTGCCTGTTGTCGGAGAAAGATTGATTTTTCCGGGCACCAGTGAAAACGCCGGCGTGATCGCAAGCTGATCAACCTGATACGAACTCACAACCTGTGCCTTCGCACCCGTAAAACCTAAGGCCAGGAAAATCGTCAACAGCAATAACTTCCAAACACCGGATGTAGGTTGGGTTTTGAAAATGCTGAAATTCGGGGGTAAAGTAAAATTCATCTTCATAGATATTTGGGTCTTTTTTTTCAGTTGGGAAATACAGGAACGCAGCGAAGCACTTTATAGCATATCAAGCGCTAACAATTTATTCACAGTACATTAAAATAAAATAACGCGTAATATCTAAAAAATAGCTAATACACTATTATTTTGTCGATTAAAAACATATTATTCCGACCAAATGCAGTATTTAACTATTTGATACTAGAAAAAATGTTAGTAAGCCATTTTGGTAAAGTTAGGAATTTTCTAACATTAAAATAATTTCGAAATGAATTCTTTTCAACATATTTTATTGAATACTAAACTTTTACCTACAAAAAAGCCCTTCCGGAGCGGGAAGGGCTTTAACTAACTTAACTTAACCTATATAAAAAAATATGAAAATCTTATGCAGTGGCCTGATCGCGGTTCATTGCCTTTTTCAAAAAGGTCTTGCTCAAAATCCTGTTCGGCGTCATTCCGCAGTTGATGTACTTCTTTTTACCTGAACCGTTTGTAGAAATCGCGTTCTCATTAGTAGCATTGTTCATCTGAGATTTTGAACCCATGATCCACATTACCAATTCCATTTGAGATGATTCGCTTTCTGAAACAACCTCAGTATTTGAAACAACAACTTCAGAAACCGATTTAACTTCCTGGCCAAACATTCCGATGCTTGAAAGCAACAACAATACTACAATGGCGATGAACCTTTTGTTGATTGTGTTTGAAATGTTAGCGGCTGTTCTCATTTGATAATCTTCGTTTTAATTACATGTCAAAACTACGGCGGACATCAGCACGACAAAAAAAATTTCGATAACTAGCCCCAAAACTCGTTGAACGCAGTTTTTTAACAAATCACGTGAATTTGGGCAGGAAGAACGTGTTTTTCATCCGGTGCTTTTTACGTAAAGTACTGTCTTGGTTCACATTTGCTTCACAATACGTTCAGAAAACGCCCTTTTTGTGAACCATCCTGAACCAATCCTGAAACGACACCAAACCAAAACCCATAAAAAAAACCCTTCGAAAAGGGCTTCTATAATATTAAGGTATAAATCACTTTACGATCTTTCTCATAAAAGTTCCCTTATCCGTTTCCACGCGAACGATCAAAATTGCATTCGTCTGGCCAACATTGACTGAAGTCGAATTCTGATTCACATCCCGACTCTCAACCATAAGCCTTCCGCGAACATCGTAAACCAAAACATTTTCAATAACCATCGATCCGCAGTTTACCTTAACCTCGTCGCCATTTGCATAAACCACCAATTGCTGATTAAGATCTGGCTGCGATACTTCCAGCGCAACTGAATACACGATCTCAAACCTCGAATCAAAAGTTCCGGCGTCCGACGTAAACACATAAGCCGACTCGGAAAGGTTATGTACAACGCCAAGCTCATTGTCTTTCAGATAAACCTGCTGATCGTCAGAAAACAATCCGTCTACATGATCGATCGCTATCTGATACTCGCCGGAAGCAGCTGCTTTAAATCCAACCGGTACGATGTCCGATGCATCAAATGGAAGCGGTCTGCCCTGAATCACAAACTTCTCACTATATATTAAGGTATAAAGTTCGTTATCGCCTGTGTTGATGTAACGGCCGTCGATCGACTGATCATTATCCAGAGTCGCACCAGGCATGTATCCGAAAGCTGTCTGGCAATATGCTCCCGATGCATTCGTCAGGTTGAGCCAAATGCGGTGGCTTATCTCTTCTTCAGAAGTTCTGAAAAATTGGTTCGCATGATTCGCGACGCGCATAGTATTATTAAAGGATAGATCGGTTGCCGAATTCACCGCTTCGACAAAGAATCCCTGGCCTGTTTGAATGATGCCGTTCGGATTGACAACCTGCGGCTGCCCGTTACTTACGAATGTGCCAGTCGGCCCGCCTGCCGGTGACCATGAACAATATGCATTGTTGGTCGTATTCTCATTGGTTTCACGCCAGAAATACAGCGTCCCTGTGATCGCGGATGAATTCTGAGCCACAAACGACACCGCATTGATCGGCGACGGATAAGGATTTCCGACCAAATTGAACCTGAAGCCCGCACCGCCATTAGTCATCGAATATTGGTAATTCCCATTGTTGGGAACACCCGAAAACGATCCGTTCCAGACCCACGCAAATGTCGGATGGTTATTTGGCATCCTGATCAGATACCCTTTAGCTGCGGCGAATGATGTCGAAGCAGGAATAACCGAATTATATTCATTAGTGGACGAATTGTATTCGTAAAACCGCGATGTGTTCGTAGCAGGAGAGAACGACAAAAGGTTCTGTCCGGATACCGGCGATGACCATAAGGTATAATCAAGGCGCTTTAACGCCGAACTGTTCCGCTTTACGACAATGTTGCCCTGATTTGCCACATTGGTTTGCTGAAGCAGATTTGCATTGTTGTTCAAGGTGAAGCTGCTTCCCGAATCGACGGAAAGCGATCCGAACAAGTTAACATCATATCCCGAATTGATCACGACAGCCGCGTTGTTCGTTACAACCACCGAGCAAGCATCGATATTGGAGGAAGCTGTGTAATTTCCTGTAAACACCGCAGCGGTCGTCGACGTCGGAATGCCATTCGACCATGCATTGCCGTTCCATGTCGTCGACCTGATCTGGATCGCGACCACATTCGAATAGACTTCCGAACAGTTTCCGTTCTGTACCACGGCGCGGAAATACGTGGTTGCAGTTAAAGTCCCGATTTGGGCGCCGGTCAGCGTCGAGGTGATGTTTGAGATATTCTCAGCAACAGTAAAATTACTGTCTGACGATTTTTGCCAGTATAGAACCTGACCTGTTTGGCCTGTCAATATGATATCTGAAGGCTGCGTGCCCGCACAAATCGATTGATCCTGGGCAAAACCACCAACCGACGGCGCAAGAATCGTGACCTGAACCGTATCCGTTGCGGTAAGTCCATTGCCATCTTTCGCAGTAAGTGTATAAGTATTCTGCCCGACGTTATTCGCAGGCGGAGTAGCCGTTACAGCGGTACCTAATCCTGCTGACCATAGGTAAGTATAAGGCGTATTTCCTTCTACCGTTTCCGAAGTTAAGGTAATGTTAGAATTTTGACAGAAAGATCCGTAGCCAGATATCATTAGCGTAAATGGCACTCCTTTTATTCCCGTGAAGTAAGATGGTGTCGCTGTCAGCTGAACGTTCGCCGCAGTCAATGTGTTTGCGGAAAAAGTCGAGAACTTTATCCACGGATTTGTCTGCTGGTTAAATGATCCGACAAGCTGCGCCGCCGAAATTGTATTCTCAGCTCCCGTAAGATCTGCAGCAGTATAATTTGCAGTAACTGTCGCTACAGCATTTGTTATTCCTGTTTGCACTACCGACCAATATCTTGAGATATTATTCTGTGCACTTGCGTTATTCGGATGGATCATGTCTGAAAGCGAAACCGAAACAAACGCGGTTGCAAATGTTCCCGAAGTTACGTTGACAGTAATAGGCGAATATTCAGCGATGCCTGTTTTTTCACCAACCGGATAACTATAACTTCCCGGTCCAGAATAGGGCCTTCTCACCTGACCTGTCGCAGAAAGAACGATCATCCTTGAGGCGTCGGCCGTTCCCGCGACCGCAGCCGATCCAAGCGTCAACGTGTTAGTGCCAACATTGAGATTTCCGGCCGTAAGGTTAAGGATGCCGCCGATGGTCGCATTTCCGGCCAAAGCAACTTCGCCAAAAGTATTGTTGACAGTCACATTGTTTAATGATAGAGGTGCCGATCCTGAGATCACCTGCAGGTCGGTACCGGTCATGGCAATTGTCTTATTGGTAAAATCAACCGCCTGGTTCAGTGTAAGATTGCCTCGGATATTCAGCGATGACGGGAAAATCGCCGAGGTGCCCGAAACGATAAGATTATGATATGCGGCGGTTACGCCTCCCGGAACGGGTATAACCTGGTTGGTTCCCGAAAAGATCACAGTGTTTTCGATGATGCCTGACAGAAGCGTGCCGTTATTTTCAAAAGTACCCCCGATGGTCATCACATTATTGGAAACCGGGCGCAAACCTCCGCCGGACGCTATCGAAATGTTGTTGAAAGTCGTATTTCCGGCAATGGTCGCATCGAGGTTCGTAAATGTCACGCGGCTCGTTCCGGCACCCGGATTATAAATTCCGTTATTGATCCACGCACCGCCAGCATTGTTTATGGTAAACTGGGCATTGTCGGGCGAACTCAATATTCCCCCCGGCATGATGTTCAGCGATCCAAGCAAAACCGTTGGATTCAAGATCGGATCGTTCGGCGTTGTGGCCGCATCGGGAATATAAACTACAGTATTGTCAGACGGCGTCGCATTCGGCGTCCAGTTCGCAGCGGTCGTCCACGACGTGCTCACCGATCCGTTCCATGTCAGGACACCAGCTTCCGATTCGTCAAGCGTCAAACGCACCGCATCGAATACAGGCGCGAAGTATAATCCGATGTTAACATTTGTAAGTTCGACGAAGTTTTCAACCGTATCATAATTCGAACGTCCTTGCTCGATTGAGGTGTTTGACGACACGATATATGCCCAATCCACCAATCTGTTTTCGATATTGCCATTCAGTTCGCCATCCTTATAATGTGCCTTGATGACTGCTTTTGTGTTCGATCCGCCCGACTGGATAAAATCATACGCACGCATGATCGCACCCGGACGCCATGCCGGCGCAGTTCCGATTACAACTTTCAGGCTCATCGATGAAGGCAGCGTGCCCGCAACCGGGAAAACGATCGAGGTATGCGGATGCCCGAAAGTGTAAACCACGTTGTTGGCGATATTGTTACGGCTGATGATCCCGGTAACGTCGCCGATTCCGGTATTTGATGCATTTGCGCCCATGAAAAGCGTATGGGTTCCCATGTTCAGTGCGCCTGCTGTGGCAGATGGGTTTGCGGCCGGCAAGTGAAGATCGCCATTCACAGTAATATTTCCTGTAGCCGACGCGCCGCCCGTTGTTGATATGGTAAGGTTTGAATACGTTCCTGGAACAACAGTTTGCGCAGCCGAAACTGCATTCAAACGTAAATTCCCATTCCAGATTTTATTGGCCGGAAAAGGCGTCGATGTGGCGTTTTGTGTTAAAATGGTTCCGCTGTTCGCGATCGTCGTAAGATTTCCAGTGAGTGCATTAGTGCCGAAGTTCAAAGTCTGTCCGGCAGATAGGTTTAACTGGCCATTGATCACGACAGGATTTCCAATCGATACCGTATTCGCAGCCTGCGTAGCGACCTGAAGATTATTGAGCAAATTCGTAGTTCCGGGCGTGGTTTGATCAAAGCTCAGCGTCGGCGATACCGATCCGTTTACAATCAGGTTACTTGCTGCACTTCCGCGCAAGCCACCGGTAACATTGTTATTTACAGTTCCTGATAATGTCAAAGTACGGTCGTTCATAATGATGCGTCCGCTGTTGATCGTCACATCTGATCGCACTGTCAGGTTGTTCGAAAGGATCGTGTTTCCGTTTACGATAAATGTCTCTGCTGTTCCGTCAAATGATGCAAAGTTCGATGTTGGATTGGCTATGAGAACGATATCATCCAATCCAAATCCATCGAATAATGTTCCCGAAGCTGCTGCACTGTTCCAACGAAAATGATAATACGCATTATTGGCGATGTTAATGCCCGTAATCGTTACCACCCGATAATATGATTTCCACTGTGGATTTGCATCTGCCGCTGCAGCCGATGTCAGGTTTAAACCTGCGACTGAAGTATAGGTAATGTTATCTGCCGAATGGCTGAAGTTAAAAGTACTTGAACCCGGCTGGTCATTGAATACATACACTTTGTACCCGATACTCAACGAAGTCACCGCAGCACCGGTCTGATTCTGGAAACGAAGCGTCGCAGTTCCCGGAGCAAAATCCCCTGTTGCAGGCTGCAATCCCAAAGACCTGTTTCCGGCAGACGTTTCATATGCATAGATACCGCCATCGGTTTCGCCACCCGTAGAAATACCGCGATCATGATCTGAATCTTCAAGATAAGTCCCGCCAAAGTTGATGTTTCCATCACTGAAACCTGCAATCGCCCAGGCATTTGAATTCAGTTCACCGGATTCAGAATTTGGCGAAAGACCATCTGCCTGAAATGCATCGGTATTTACACCGTCTACTGTAGTATCGAAATCAAGCTTATTGGTGGAATTTGCCGTATAGATCTGCCATCCGACAGGAGCGTTCAATGTAGTTCTGTTTCCTGTTGGAGGAGAAACCGTATTGTAGTTTTCGGTCAATCCAGCACCGTTGAATTCATAAATCGCGATATGATATGTAGTCGCTGCCGAAAGGTTCGACACATTGACTGTATTTCCGCTGCCCGAGTAAACCACAAAATTTCCCGATCCCAGATCCGATCCCATTCCATATGATGAACTTGCAGTGTATGAAGTACCGTCGGCCGGCGTTGCGTTGACGGCTGCACCCTGTCGGATGACAACCATTCTGTTCGCGCCATTTCCGCCGGTCCAGTTCACCGTAAAGCCAATCGAAGTCACATTCGAAAATGATATTCCGCTGCTTTGAACCGTTGGCTGCGTTGCCAGTACTGTTCCGCTCACTGCAACAAGTTTGGTAGTTGCACCGCTGACCTCATTGGTAATGCTTCCGGAATAAATACCGGCTGGCGCGGAAGCCCTGAGTCTGGCAAAAATTGTAACGGGCTGACCCGTAAGCACGTTACCTGTTCTAGGAAGTGTCAGCGAAGTAAAGAAAGTGGTATTGTTAAGTGATATTTCAAAATTTGCCGGAGCAGTAATAACCGGGTCGGCCGTATTCAGGTTTGCGCCGCTGATAGTATACGATTGCGATGCCGATGCCGTTCCTGTGACTGTGCTCATCGGGTTCAAACCATTGATCGAAGTTGTAAGTGATGGAACGCCTGCGACATCGATGGTAAACGTTTGCGCATTTGAAATTGCGAGTCCGTTGGCGACAGTTACCGATGCGGTTCCCGATGATGAAATGTCAGATGCTAAGACCGCCGCTGTGACCTGTGTTGGGGATACGTAGGTTGTTGCCCTGTTCGATCCGTTCCACCTGACAATGGTCCCGGTAGTGAAATTCTGGCCGTTAACCGTAAGCGTGAACGCGCCGCTGCCGGCAGTTCGCGATGCGGGCGACAATGATGAAATTATCGGAACTGTTACCGCAACCCTGATATTGTCGAATGTAGCTGTTTGCGCTGCGGCTGAAGCACCGTTCCAGTATGCGCCAATAATTTGCAACGCAGAACCGACATAAGTCGAATTTGTGATCGTACCCTGAAGCGTCAATGTTCCAGTGTTTGGATCGGCGAATGCCGTCGAACCGTCGTTTCGGACAAAGAGCTGCCACGAATTCGTCGACGGTGTGTATGTAACCTTAATACTTAAATATTGATTCCCGAAATCGGTAAGTCCCGTGGTTTGCGATTCAAGCATCGTAGTATTGGTGCGAATCCCGGCAGAGTAACGCACGAGCTTAATTGGATCGATAGTACCGCTGTTCCCGAGGATTACCGCGTAACCTGTTCCGGAAACGTTGGTTGTCCCCGAAGTACCGGCAAGGACAAATGCAGCGCCGTAATTGCCGGAAGAGAACCCGCGCGGGTTTGTTCGGATCTGGCGCATGTTGAATGTCCATGTCACCATTCCTGGATTTGATGACAATACCTGATTATACGGAATCGCGAACGACGACGTATTTGCCGAAGCCAGCGCCCAACCGGAAGCATTTGCCGAATTGCTCCCGTCGTTGGAAAGCATCAGCGTTCCTGAATTGATGCGCGCCCCGAAATCAGAACCACTTCGCGACAGCGACCATGCGGTGGATCCGATCGCACCCGGCGCTGTGGTATATGTCGCGCTGACTGCAGTTGAAAAATCTTCATTAAAAACGGTGGTCTGCGAATAAAGCGAACCCGTAATGAAACACAGGATAAAAAGGAACTTTTGAAAAGATCGTAGTTTTTGTGCCATAACTCCGGAATGTAGGTTACATTAAGATGAATTCCGGCAAAGTTATGTCGTTAGTCGGTTAAATGTGTCATTCATCGTCAAAAATTATCTAAATTTAACCATTGTAATACGAAAAATCTGATTAACTCAATACGACAACGTTATAGTGATATGGAATCTGAAGAGGATTAGTTAATTACGCTTCTGAAGTTGGTCCGGTACCATAAACAAAAAGCCCTCGTCAGAGGGCTTTGAATGCTATTCTGTAAAAATTACTGGATTACTTTTTTGGTAACTACCTGTTTGTTTTCAGACGTGATCTTAACGATAAGAACTTGATTTGACTGACCCGCATTAATCGAAACCTGCGATGCATTCACATCCGACATTTCCGCAACCAATCTTCCACGGGTATCAAAAACTTTTACGTTATCCATCACGATATTTCCGGAATTGATACCGATCGCTCCATTATCGTTATAAACCACAACGCTGTTCTCATTAAAGATCGGGCCTTCAACAGCAAGCGATCCATCGTATATGACATCAAACCTGCTTTCAAACGTACCTGCCGCCGTGCTGAAAGAATAAGCTCCGGCTTTCAGATCGGTTATCTCACCTGTAAGGTTGTCGCGAAGCAAAATAACCTGCTCGCCAGTAAACAACCCATCTACATGGTCAATAGCGATTGTAAAAGTTCCTTCAGTGGTAGCTTTGAAACCAAGTGGCACAACATCCGATGCTTCAAATGGAAGCGAACGTCCCTGTATCGCAAGTTTTTCTTCAGACGATCTTGTGTACAATTCTGTCTGGCCGGTATTGATATATTTACCATCGATACCAAGATCATACTGCTGAGTTGCTCCTGTCATATAACCAAATGCAGTCTGGCAGAATTGTCCGTTTGCATTGGTTACGTTCAACCAGATCCTGTGTGCTTCATCCACAGCCGGAGCTGCATTTTCGGCCATCCTGAAGAACTGGTCGGCATGATCGTTCACACGCATAAGGTTGTTGTAAACCAGGTCAGCCGGAGCTGCATTCGCCTCAACAAAGAAACCTTGACCTGTCTGGATCACACCATTAGGGTTTTCCGCTTCAGGTTGTCCGTTTGACACGAAAGTACCGTTTCCGCCACCTGCAGGCGACCATGTGCAATATGCATTGTTCGTTGTATCGTTGTTTGTTTCTCTCCAGAAATATAGCGTACCGGTAATGTTCGTTGAGTTTGCCGCAACGAATGTCACCGCGCTGATCGGAGACGGATAAGGATTACCGGTTAAATTGAACCTGAATCCTGCACCGCCGTCGAAAAGATCGAAAGTCTGGTTTCCGTTGTTTGGAACACCTGCAAACGACCCGTTCCAAATCCAAGGGAATGTCGGATGGTTGTTCGGCATCCTGATCAGGTAACCCTGAGCGGTATTGAATGTCGTGCTTCCCGGAGATGTAATTCCGTTATAAACGTTTGTAGCTGAATTATACTGATAGAAACGGCTTGTCGGCGTTACGGTGGTAAGCGGCGAGAAGGAAAGCAAATTCTGACCTGCAACCGGTGATGACCACAATGTGTAATCGAGCCTTCTCAATGCCGAGCTGTTGCGCTTCACTGTAATCGGACCCGAGTTCGCAACGTTGTTGATCTGGATCAGGTTTGCATTGTTCTCAAATACAACCGCCGTCGCAGCAAGGTTGTTTACAAGGTCGTTTGCGATCGTAATGTCGGTTCCTGTTACAACCGTAAGCGAACCTGAGTTAACAGTAACTTTCTTGGCAGTAAACTCACCGTTTGTATTCGTGTTGTACACACCTGCGATGATAGCTTCGATATCGATATCCGGACCTGAGACATTAGACCATGCTGTCCCGTTCCATGTCACCGCAGATGGTTTCGTAGTTACAGAAATAGTGTTTGAATTCGCAGAAGGCGTCGTTCCATC
>CBDTXL010000038.1:0-23995 GCA_965364435.1 uncultured bacterium | reverse complement strand
ATGAAAGTATTAGATGCACCCTGATGATCGAGAGAGGCGCGAAAGTGGCTCTCTTGTTTATTTTTTGTTCCTGTACATACCTAGGGCGTGTTTTCTCGCCCCTTAGATCCCCCCCAGCTGTAGAGAAATAAAACGGTGCAACAATTTTAGTGCGAATAGACGACGCGGGAATATTCGGGCGGTAGGTATTTATCTAGGGCTTGTTTGTAGAGGGCGCAGGCTTCCCGGTCTACTGCCACGAGATGAGGATGTCAGTGAAGTAGAGTCCGGTGTCGCCGTTGCGGAGTTTGAGGGCTTCATCTGGTTTGATGTATGTCCAGCCGATAGAGTCGGCATAGCGCAGCATCGGGTTTTGGACGGCAGAACGTTCGGACATTAACCTTACTTCAGTTTTAGGTTAGAGGCAGGTGGATAATTTGGTCTTGGTATTCATCGTCAAAAGAGCCTTTAGCAATGATAATTAACTCATTGAGATTTTCGCCAATGCTCATATCGGCATTAAGGATAAAAATACCTGGAACGTGGCGATTTTGAGCGATGTGGTCTAGTAGATGGACTGGCATAGATGTGCGATTGTTGGTTACTAGAATAAAACCTGTTTCTTCGCACCAATTCAGAATTTCTGGGTCTAGCGTACTTTTAGCTGGGGTATCGGGTTCGCCCACAACTCTGATGCTAATGTCTGGTTCTCGTCGTCGCAGTTGTTGGGCATAAACTGGATCGACATTTTCATCCATTAAGTATTTCAGTGTCATGGGTTTGGTGTTTTGCCGCGAGTTCAGCTTTGAGTTTTCTGAGTCGTTCGACTGCGGGATGAGGATTTGCTGCTTGGGCTTTTCGTTGCTGGCGTCCCCACTCTAGCCAGTCTGCGATGTATTTGCTCACAGCTTCTTTGTTATGCAGGTAATAGAGAATTGTGGCGTAGACTTGTTCTAAAGTGAGAGATGTGTAAATGTTGGCGATTTCTTCAGGAGTTCGGGCGCGATAGATGTATTCGTATAAAATAGTTTCTATGCCGATGCGCGAACCTTTGAGTCGGATGTCGTTGGGGGCGAGGAAGTTGAAATAGTCTTCGAGTTGCATAGGTTTATTGTCCATTTTTACTAGGGTTACAGTAATTTTAATTAGTTAATTGCTTTCTCCTCCACTAGCGGCAGTGCTGACAATCGCCCAGTCATCAGTTCCTCTAACATGGCGCGGAAGAGTTCATCTAGAAATGCTGCCTCTTGTTCTAGGGAGGTGATTTTGCGATCGCGAACGTCGTATGATTGAGTTCCTGACCGTAGAGTTTAGGCGCTTTGCTTTTCTGGTCGGGGTAATTGCGCTCAAACACCAAACGCGGTTTAATCAGTAGTGTTCCCCCTAAGCAAGGCGCAAATCACATCCAGCATTTCTGGCTTTGTTCCTTGACTTTCTCTTCAGAATATGCATATCCGTCGCAAGTGAAAGCCTAGTAGTTAAGAGGTCGAGCGCTCAAGTCGAAACAGAGGTTGAGCAGCAGATAGAAATTTAGTCAATTAGTGGTAAGTGACGCGATCGCTCATTAATAGCAACTTTTGAACTTTACGAGCCAGTAAAGAACTTAATTGTTTCCGATCACCTAAGGAGCTAATAGGGCTGTACTATTCGACTGTAACTGATTTTGCCAGGTTACGAGGCTGGTCAACATCCAAGCCGCGCCGCGCTGCAATGTGATAAGCCAACAACTGCAAGGGAATTACTGTGAGAATCGGTGAGAGCAACTCTTCAACTGCTGGCACTGGCAACAAATCATCAAATGTCTCAGCCGCTTCTTGGTCGTTCATCGGCGTCACGCCAATCAAACGGGCGTCCCGCGCTTTTGCTTCTTGAGCATTGGAGAGGACTTTCTCGTAGACAGTACCAGGCATTGCGATCGCTACTACTGGAACCTTAGCATCCAACAGTGCGATCGGGCCGTGCTTCATCTCCCCTGCTGGATACCCTTCCGCGTGAATATAGCTAATTTCCTTGAGTTTCAGCGCCCCCTCCAGAGCAATTGGGAAGTTAATCCCGCGCCCCAAAAAGATGAAGTCTTGCGTTTCCGCAAAGTTGTGTGCCAATTCCTCGATATAGCGTTCCTGACTCTCCAGAATCAGTTCAATCTGTGCTGGCAGTTGCCGCAAGCCAACCAAAATTTCCTCTAAGCGTGTGGCAGTCAAAGTCTGACGCCGCCATGCTAAATCCAACGCTAAACAGTAAAACGCTACCAGCTGACTCACAAAAGTTTTAGTCGCAGCAACGCCAATTTCAATACCAGCATGGGTGTCGATAATCTGATCAACCAGATTCCCAAGAGAACTTTCTGGGCGATTGGTAATTCCCAACAGTCGCGGTTCATACTTCGGCAGTTGACCAAAACGGCGGCGCTTTTCCATCTCCAGTGCGGCTAGCGTATCAGCTGTTTCCCCAGACTGAGTAACACCAATCGTCAGCGTGTTCGCCGTTAGCGGTGCTGGTGCATAGCGAAACTCGGAAGCATACTGTACTATTGTCGGAATTCCCGCTATCTGTTCTAGTAAGTATTTACCGACTAAACCCGCGTGCCAACTGGTGCCACAAGCGAGAATTTGAATCTGTTCTAAATCGGCATACAGTTCCGGCGGTAAGCCAAGATTAATCGGAGATTGAGAGGCGTCAGCTGGGTTCCAGGTGTCGTTCAGGTAAGTCTCTAAACAAGTGCGTACCACTCCCGGTTGCTCGTAGATTTCCTTGAGCATGAAGTGCCGAAATCCCTGTTTTTCCACCAATACGGGATTCCAACTGAGGGTGCGGGGGTGTTTTTTGAGCCTATCGCCTGCAAAGTTGTAGACTTCAACACCCAGAGGGGTTAGCCGCGCCAGTTCTCCATTCTCCAGCGTCAATACTGCCTTGGTATGGGGCACCAGTGCTGGTGTATCGGAGGCACAGAAAAATTCTCCCTGACCAAAGCCAATTGCTAAAGGAGCTTGTTGACGTGCGACGATCAGTTCATCGGGATAGTCAGCACAGATAACGGCGATCGCAAATGCTCCTTTGAGTTTGTTAACCGCGAACAGCACCGCCTCTAAGAAGGGGGTTGGGGGTTGAGGGTTAGCAACTGGAGGACTCGGCAAGAACTCAGCAATTAAGTGGGGAATGACCTCAGTATCCGTATCTGAGCGAAACTCATGTCCTCGCTCCTTCAATTCTTCTCGCAACTCACGATAGTTTTCAATAATGCCGTTCTGCACTACCGCCACGCGCTTTGCGGTATCCATATGAGGATGAGCGTTATACTCCTCCGGCTTCCCATGAGTTGCCCAGCGAGTATGTCCAATGCCGATTTGAGAGGGATTGACTTCCCGTTCCAGCTTTTCGCGCAGGTTGTAGAGTTTACCCTTTGCCCTGACACAGTGGATCTCACCTTCCAAAACCGTGGCAATTCCCGCCGAATCGTAGCCCCGGTACTCCAGTTTCTCCAACCCTGACATCAAGATGTTTGTAGCCGCTTGGGTGCCAATATAGCCAACGATTCCACACATTTTCTAGATCACTCCTCAGTTCACACACCATGCTTTACAAGCTACTTGCCTGTTAATCGCACGTCAAGAAGCCTTATCTTTTATCAGGAAATGATAACAAGCCGCAAAAAAAAGAGGAGGCTGTTCTGCTTCCTCTGTAAGTCTAAAGCTAATTGCATCTTAAGGACGCTTGCTATATCGACACCACATCCGCCAAGACTGAGAGGTTTTGACCGACTGCTTAGTAAGCCAAACCCATACTGCGAGTGGTTTCTGCTCCTAGGTAAACCCGGATGCTCAAAAAGTCAGTGGGACAGGCAGTTTCGCACCGCTTGCAACCTACACAGTCTTCTGTGCGAGGAGATGAGGCAATCTGGCCTGCTTTACAGCCATCCCAGGGAACCATCTCCAGTACGTCTGTTGGGCAAGCCCGAACACACTGGGTGCAACCAATGCAAGTATCGTAAATTTTGACGCTATGAGACATTTAATAACGGCTCCAAACGAGAGTTCTCCACCTTTGAGTGAGACTCAGGATCAAGGGCTAGTTTACCGCAGGGCTTTCACAACCTTAGACGAAAGGCTACAGAACTTCAAATTCTGTAACAACAAGCTTTATTCGCTGATGTGTGCTGGTACGTTTACCCAAGGCTGGTAAATCCTACTGTCGAATTGCGGTTTCCCTCACTGACTATAGGTTTGAGCCTCGGCATCATAGAGGAGTGTGAAGCAAAGGTCGATGAACTAAAGCAAAGGGAGGTAATTCACACATGGCTCTGATTCGTTGGCAACCGTTCCAAGAAATGGAAACCCTACGCCGTCAAATGGATCAAATGTTCGATGAGATAACTGGATCGAATCGTACTTACCAAACAACTTGGCAACCTGCAATTGAACTGCAAGATACGGGTGATAATGTAATTCTGCGGGCAGAGATTCCCGGCATTGAAGGCAAAGATTTGGATGTCCGCGTGACTCGTGAAGCCGTTGCCATTACTGGAGAGCATCACTACGAGAAGAAAGCCGAAGAAAAAGGCTTCTTCCGCTCTGAATTCCGTTATGGCAAGTTTGGGCGAGTGATTCCTTTACCAGTCGCTGTCCAAAACGATCAGGTAAAAGCTGACTTCACGAACGGTATCCTGACGTTGACACTACCCAAGGTAGAAGCTGCAAAAAATCGTATGGTCAAGCTTAATTTAGCTGAGCCTGCTACAGCTATAGAAGCGTCTAGCGAGCAGCCAGCTGACAAAGAGACGAACGACGTTTGGGAATCTCAAACTGCTGAACCCGCTACTGTATAAGACGGGTAAAAGGGGCTAGAGCGCCGGTTCATTCGGGAGCATCCCAATTGTGCAAATGTATCCCACAAGCTGGGTAGCTGGGGAGCTGGGGAGAGAATAGATTCAAATTCTGCGGGGTTCTTCTACACCAGAATATTTTTGCACGCATCGGGATGCACCCGTTCATTCCTCATCTCCCCCTTACCAAGGACTGCCAATCATCGTGAAAGCTGCCCAATAATAGGGATGGGAAAGCGTTTTGTTTCCCAGCATGACCAGTGCTGGCGGCAGGGGTACCTTTGCTCCACTGGTATGTAACTGTCCCCCCTGTAAGCGAACTTGGGAGCGAATCATCGCCAGTTGCGCTTGGCGCAGTGCTTGCGCCTTAATCGGCACCGCCTGCAACTGCTGGTAAAACTCGGTCATCGCTCCCAAGGTGGCTTCATCGCTGACGTACCACAGACTTGCCAGCGCTGACTTTACCCCTGCTTGTACGGCTAACCCGGCAAACCCTAACTCGGCATCCTCATCACCCAAGGCTGTGCGACAGGCAGAAAGCACTAATAATTCTACGAGGGGCTTATTCCAACCCAACTGCCGGATTTGGTTGAGTTGCAGCTTGCTGTCCCACAGCTGGATGTAGGAGTTTTCTGGTTTCCCAGGTTTAAATTCGCCGTGGGTGGCTAGGTGAACGATTCCAAATGGTATTTGCTGACGTTGCGATTTGAGATTTTTTAAGGTAAAGTCTTTGTTGAGAAAAGATTTACCCTGCCAAATCTTTTGGGTAATCGTCGCTAATTCCACTGGCACTGCTGGCAAGGGGTTTAACTGGGTAAACTCACTCGCCCCCATCGCTAGGACTTGGCTACCTTTGAGAGATTGATAACGGGTATCGGTTAAGTTGACACTGGGAATGAGACCGAGACTGTACTTTTCTACCAGAAACTGGTTTTTATCGTGTAAGGCAGCTACAGGTAGAGAACGCAATCCTGCCTCCATACAGAAAACAATTGTGTCGATACCTTGGGCTTGCAATTCGTCTTTTATGGGGGCAATAATCCACTCGTAAAGTTGTTTGGCAGAGGCTCTATAACTAGTGGTATTGAGTTTAGCTGGATTTGTGATTTCCCGCCGCAATTGCTTTGCTGTTTTGAGGAGAATGTCGCGTTTGGCATCGGGGACAGCTTTGTGAATGGGTATCCCTTGGGGAGTCACTAAGATTAAGTCTAGTTGTTCGGGTCGGGCAAAGGTATAAAGGATAGCGGGTTTTGTACCTGTTTGGGCAACGACTTCAGTCAGGCGTTTCTGGATATCAGCAAAGGACTGTAACTCTCGTATGATTTTCTGATTGGTGTATTGCCCAAGTTCTTCGCTATATAAGATATCGATAAATAAGATAGCTTCAGGAATTTTGCCTTCCTTGAGAAGGCGTTCAATGTCTTGGCGGTTAGCCGTGCGGAGAATTAGATCGTCGAGGTCTTCCTCACGATTGGGAGTGAGAATTTCTGGGAAGGGAGGCCGGTTTTCTAGGAAATCTTTGGCGATATGGGATGGGACTTTGGGAGTTGGAGGTAGCGGTGGTGGGGTTACAGGCGGAATACCTAGGGTAAGGATTTTAATATTGTCTTGGATATAGTCACCGAAAAATGATTGGGGGGGCATAATCACATTGTCAGACTGACTGATAATTGAGCCAGCAGTGCCGTTAGTGGTAGCATCTCCCACGACAAAGGGAGTGATTCCATTGCCACCGTGACGGATGGTGATGTCACCGTTACCACTTCCCCCGGCAGTGCAAATGCTAGCATTCACACAAATTCCGTTTGTGAAAATGTCAGTCGCCCGGAAGTATCTCTCAGTGGCGATGTTAACTTGACCCCCGGTGCCGTTGGTTCCACCTTGGGCATTAATGGAGTTAACTTCAATGTCATTTTGGGGGTCGAGGGTGACATTACCCCCATTTCCTAGGCTAGCACTGGAATTAATGCGCCCAGCCGCGATCGCATTTTGTGCCCTCACAGTTACGTCTCCACCTTGAGTTCTCCCAGTGGTGGTGATATCTCCAGTGTTGACGGTTCCTGTTTTGCTAGTGAGAGCAACGGATCTTCCGAAATTATTGATGTTACCAGTAGTAATGTTTTGGTTGGAGATTAGGTTAAAGGTGGCGTCATCTTCACCAGTGAGGGTAAAACCATTGGTGTTGATTGAGCCTGCACCAACTGGCGATCGCAAAGTAATGGGGTCATTGAATGTGACATCGCCAGCTAGGGTAATCGCACTACTGGTATTATCACCTCCGATGGTAGTGGAACTAAACCCATTTCTGATGGTAGCCAGATCGGTTTGCAGCAAATCTATCGCCTGACTCGGAGTTTTGGGTTGAATTAGCAGATGAGCATTATCACCCCGGACTGTATTCTGTCCCCCTGCAAACACAATTTTATTGCCAGTCAGGTTAATATCCCCGTAACCGGTGGATGAGCCTGGTGTATTATCGTTAATCTCGCGTATGGTGATGCTATCGGCATCAAGGTTTACGATTCCCCCATTCCTAGCACTGACACCAGAGGAGTACGTATTTGCACGACCTATATTGATGTTGCCATTAGGGGCAGTGATGGAAACTGATCCTCCATCGCCAGCTTGACCAGATGGAGCGGAAGAGTCGCTTTCTATCTCTCTCTCAATCATGAGATTGCCCTCGGCAGTGAGGCTGATAGTTCCCGCATTACCAGAAGTACCAGATTGAGCCGCAGAGCGGGACTTAATAATAAAGTTTGAGCTGAAATTGCCGCCGCTGGTGATGGTAATATTTCCCCCATTGCCACTATTGCCATTACCGTTAAGGGATTCAGAGCTAGTGTTTATCGCTCCAGTGGAAATATTGCCCGTGGCATTGATGGTGATATTTCCTCCAGGACCAGCATTTCCATTGCCAGTCAGAACCGTAGCGATAGCCAATATAGAATGTGTAGTAATGTTACCATTGGCAGTGAGGGTGATATCTCCCCCCTTACCAGTATCGCCAGAGTGATTGTAAGCAGAAGTGTTGAGATCAACCACACTGATGTCGCCATTAGTGGCTTTGATGGTAAGCGAACCAGCATCGTTATTACTTGTAGTTGAAGGAACGATACTTCCAGCCGTTACACTTGCAGCTGTAATCGTTATTGATCTTCCATAAGCATTGATGCTTTGGGTTTGATCCATAAAGAAAGACCCAACTTGATCGCCATCCGCGTCTGCAATAAACGTGATTGACTCACTACCGGGGATAAAATCCAGTGTCACCCCATCGGCGATAGTGATATCGTTAGTCGCCTCCAGTACAACATTTGCCGTTTGATTTCCGAGAGTCCCGGCATTGATAGTTATGTCCGTATTCGCAAAGTCATCTTTGAATATATCGGGTAAGGCAGCATCTACTCCTGGGCTACTCGGCGCATTCGAGATAAGGATATTTGTCGGGTCAAGTAACAATGTTCCCCAACTGCCGTTATTGGCACTCACATCAACATTGCCATCAAAAATCAACTCTTGTTTACCTGATACCTCAACAAAACCACCATCACCAAAATTGAGTCCGCCACGGGCGCTGATCTGACCGTAGAATCCAGTTACTTCATCTGCCCAGACAATTACCTTACCGCCATTCCCATTGTGCAAAGCATCCGCCTGAATCACGGAGTCACCACTAACAACGGTGCGTTGGGCATTAGGTACTGTTCCCTCGCCCTTATAATCTCCACCAATCAGAACCGTGCCGCCACCGTTAGTACCAGAAGCCTCCACCTTGGCATCGAATAAGCCAACGCGGGAACCCAAAACCTGAACAGTACCGCCGACTCCTGCTGACTCCCCCCCTTGGGAAGGGGGGGTTAGGGGGGTGGAAGCGTCAAGAGTACCGGAAGCGATCGCAGTTCCCGGTTGATCTGGCACAATTATCCCAGAATCTGATAGCTTAACAGTGCGATCGCTCCCAACCTCCATTCCCGTCTCCTTCCCCACCTCACCGCTACCCGTAAGCAATTCAGCTAACGATGCTGTTGGCAGTGTCCAAGTGTTGGGTTCGTTTCCTGCTATCGGTGTCACCTCCAGAGACAGCAGCCTTCCTTCTTGACTAATCCGGACTAAATTCTCACCTGGCACAGCCGCGATGGTAATCTGTCCCCCCCGTGCTTGCATCGTCCCCGTATTACCCACCTTGCCACCTACCAAGGTTAAGTTCTGCCCTGCTGCCACTGCCAAATTCCCATCATTGACAATTGCCCCAGATTGTGCATTAGGAAAGGCAAAACTGTTGGGAGTTCCCACCAAAGCGGCGTAATTATTTGCACCCGTAGCATTAAACCACTTGTCGCCAAACCCAATTCCCGTAGCGGTGGTGGCAGTGAAATCGGCAGGAACATTCAGACGGGCATTAGAGCCAAATATAATCCCTGCGGGATTCATTAAGAATAAGTTGGAATTTCCGCCAGTAACCTGGATAAGTCCGTTAATCACTGAGGGATTACCACCTGTAACGCGACCCAGGATATTCTGAATATTGGGATGAGACAGAAAGTTAGCAATTTGGTTGGCATCAAGACCAAACTGCCCAAAGCTGTGGAAGAGATTCGCCCCATCTCCGGAAAGTGTGCCCCCCTTGATATCAATGCGATTGCCATCAGGGGTAATGATAGTACCAGTACCGTCAGGCGCTGCTGTGATCGAAGATGCTAAGGCTTTGGGAAATGGCAGATAAATTCCCAATCCCACCAAAGGAAAAACAGCTATTATTGGTAGAATTCGTTGCACCACTGATTTCATCTAAAACCTCAACACTCGCGGTTGACCTAGTAAGGTTTAGTCAGGATTTTTCTTCTCAAACAGATGTTATAGTTTGCGCTGTCAGAGATTGACATTTTTCACTCTTGGTCGTTCATGGTTCATGGCAATGAACAATCAACAATAGACCTCTTGCAAAAATCAGATATCCCATCTGTGTTCATCTGTGTTCATCTGTGGTTTCATACCAAATCCGGCTCTATAACCCCTTTTATCTTAATTTCTTCCTCTTGTCTTCTCAGCGTCCTCTGAGCCTGGAGTGGTTCGTTCTCAAAAAAGGGGATAGTCACCCCGGATTCGGTATCATTTCTTAAACCTGGACTTATGCAAGAGGTCTAATGAACAGCTCTACAAAATGTAAGGAAAGTGACCGAGCGCAGTATAGCCTTCTTGTGTCAAGCCGTTGACCGCATTTATCAAACATCAGTAGAGGTTGGGTGTCTCAGACTCAGATCTTGCAGCAGGCTCAACAAGCCTTTCACAGGAGAGGCAAGATGCCTACCTCAAATGACAACAGTAGTTTTCAAACACGCTCTCATGCCCAACCGCGAATCTCTGCATCCGTCGTCCCCGCCTCTGTCTCCATCCCTGTTACGCTTTCCCCCTCTTCCTCTCTGGCGCGTCGTCGTCCCAATGCCCCGGCACAGGCAGCAACAATCGCGGGAGTACTGAGGTTGAATTGGGATATTAGTTCCTCTACCTGTCCATTGAGTTCAGCGGCGACAGTTCCCAGAGTAGATTGCCAAATCGCCCGTTGTTCCTCAGGAGTTAGTTTGGGCACATCGAAAGTAATCAGGGGACGCTGGGGGGATGCCAGTCGTTCTTGGGTGGTGAGGATTAAGGGGGTGGTGGTTGTCTCAATCAGTTGGGAAATCGCGTTGACTCGTGCGGTATCGCTTGTGTTGAGTTCGTCGGCGTCGAGTAAGAGGGCGCTGTTGGTTAAAATTGCTTCCCGCTGCCACCGCTGCATCAGTTGGTTGAGGAGGTTAGGTTCAGTAGGGAGGAGGCGGGGGGAGATGACTTTGAGCTTTAAACCTAGTGTCTTACAAGTGGCGGCAGCGATCGCGCGTTTGCCTGCTATTTCCACACCACACAACTGCACAATCGGTAAGGTTGAACCATAAGCTGTTTCTAACCAAGTGGCGGCTAGTTCTTTTGCTAGTACCTGATGGGAGGGGGGTAGGGGGGTAAGGGGATAGCTTTCGGCAGACAGGGGTGCAATGAAATTGGCGAGGCGTTGGTCGAGATAGGGTTGACCAGCGAGATAATGCATGATGCACTCGTCTATCCGCAGGGGACTTTTAGTTAGGGCTTGTGCTTCCCCAATTTCGAGTAATTGCCAGCGGCGTAAGGGGGCATCTGGGGTGAGGGCTTTCCAATCAGCTTCTGGGAAAATTTCCAGGGCGAGGCTGAAGCTGGGATAGTTGCGTTGGGGGTTGCCTTGGGCTTTGGCGCACAATGGCTCAAATTTAGGGTCGAGTTCCATGCCAACGCATAGTAGCAGGATATTGCGATCGCAGGGGGAAAGGTTGAAGGTAGTGCAAAGTTGTTCTAATGCCGGTGGGGTAGAGAGGTTGGCGAAGGCGGCACCCAGGGCGGTGTGTAAGTCGGGGGTTTCTTCAACTGCCTGGTTGTTGAGGCGGGCAATGTGATTTTCTAAGGCTTTACGCACCAGGTTGACTGCTGTTCTCAAATACAGAAAGTTGGCATCGTACCAGTTTTGAGTTGTGGTGATGTTCATGGTTTCCTCTTTTGTAGATGCAAGGTTTTTTTTGGATGTGAGTTTGAGCCAAAGAAAATGAACAATTAGCAGCCTCCACCAGTTCCGTAATAGCTGGCTTTTCTTTGGTGAGCGCGTTTTCAAAAGTACGCACTAATTACCTGTTTCCAAGTCATGCAACACCATCTGCAAAGCCAAGGCTTACTCCAACCTGATGTCTCGCCGAACGGTCACTGCTGTAACGGTGCCATCCTTGGCTCCCTGTTCACCTGGTCTGACATCGGCGATAACAGCGCAGGTGCGCGGCAGATTCGGTTTATTGACGTAGAATATGATTTTCTGGGGACTGTTCCAATGCAGTTTCGGAGGTTCTGAATAGTCGCCGAATGTAGCCTTTAGCGCCTCCACAGAAAGCGCCCCTGGCTCGGCTAAAAGAAGTTCCACATGGGCGGGTTCGTTAGTCTCAAATTGTCGCACCACCTGTGCTTCTTTAAAAAACGGGTTGGATGGTCGAACTATCAGAGGCAAGTTTTTTCCTGGGTCTTCGACAATAGTGCCCAGACTGGTAGCTACTTCCGGCGCAGTTAGGGGTTCAGTGGATAAAAGTTGACACAATTTTTGTACAGTTTCGATCATTTCTGTCTCCTGGTTCAGCATTGCTTGGACGGGAGCAATCACATCCCAAACGGATTGGCTCCCAGCTTGGTTATCTGTCCGACAGCTTGAAAATCCTGAGAGAGAAATCAAGCTGAAGACAATCATTGGGGTGATAACTCTGATGCTATGGGCATCCCTCCTGAAATGTTTACGGGTTGCGATAGGCATATCCAACTGCTCCACCAACTCGAAAAGCGTCTGCCTCTTCTGGAAGAGATCTGTACTTCTGGTATACAACTTGATACTGCTGATAGGCATCGTCCCTCCTCGCCTCGTTTTCTGGTGTTGGAGATCTCCGAAACTCCTCATCAGCTTGCTTAAAAGCGTTTGCTACAGCATCGAGCTCGCTCAAAACCTGATTTCTATCATTCTTCTGTGCCCCGTACACGCTTTCGTACCAGCGTTCAGCTTCCAATGCACCCTGCTTGCCTTGTTTGAGGGGTTTGCTGATCGCGTCCTGGGCAATTTCAGGTGGAATGCTCATCTCACTAGCAATAGCTTGTGCAGATTTTCCTCTTCCAGCCAGCATGCGAGCCATCCTGCTCCACTGCTCTGCATGCCTTGCCTCATGGTAGACGACTTCTGCCATATTAGCCGCCTCTTCATTGGTCAATGTAGGCTCGCTAAAAAGTTCCTGGTTAAGTTTCATTGTCCAGGAAGAAAACTCAAATTGACCAGCAGCATTTCCCAGCGCCATAACGGATAGCTTACAAGGTGGTACGCCTACGGTAATAAGTTGCTGGTTTACTGTCTCTAACAAGGCGGCTGCCCGTTCATTAGCAGTCCTCAGATTTGCCCAGCCTGTCTGCTTGGCTCCACTGACAAATTGATTAATGATGGGTTTCTTGGCTAGTCCGCGCAAACCGGAAGGATTAGGCTGACGATTTTCATTTGCACCGTACCGAATAAAGTGTTCAAGTCCACTCCTAAGTTGTCCGCTAGCAACGACTTGGGCAATATCAGGGTTCTGCCTTAGGTAAAACTGTTCGTCAAATAATCCAAGGCTGCGACCTTCATTAAAACCATGTAAAATAAAGTGTTCAAACCCACTCTTCACTTGTCCGCTAGCAACGGCTTGAGCAATATCAGGGTTCTGATTTAGGTAAAGCTGTTCGTCAAATATGAGACTGATAGTAGCTTGTTGATCAGCGTTTGGCGTCGAGAGGTTATTCTGCGGATTATTTGATACATTCGGTGCAACTTGAGATGTTTGAGCGGTTTGCGAGTTATTAAAGTCAAATTCCTTATCTAGCTGAGATTGACGCTTTGGTTGTGCTGAGTGTGATCGCATTTCCTGAAGCTGCACCAACCGACTGATAGACAAAGCAACTGGCTGCCTTTGCACCACCTCACCCTGATTTTTGCTAGACTGCTCCTCAAGGGGTTCCGGCATCCTCATCACCTTGTCTGCCACTTGGTCAGCCTCGACTTCATAGGGGTCTCCCACCTGACCAATTGCCAACTTAGGCTGCACCCCCACAGACTCAGTATTGGGCGCTTCCTCGGCACCGGAGACTAACTTATCCATAAACCCAGAACTGGGAGAAGCTAGTTGTTTGTCGATATCTTCCATCGTCAACCCTTCTTCCGGGGACGCTTGCACCGACCAATCCGTACTCATTTGTAAACCCGTATCACGGGGTACAAAAGCCTGAGTCGAGTCAGCCTGGGGGGAACGCTGGGGCGCTAAACTCGTCTTTGGCGGCACGAAAGTAGAAGCAGAATTTTCCTTTTGAACTGATACTGTTTGACTCATGTACTGAAGCCTCCTGTTGAGTTTTGAGTTTGTCGGGAGCGAGTTTAACCGAGATACCACTGGGAATGCTGTCCCTTTTTCCTGCCCATCGAGTTGTCAGAGCAAAATTCCAAATTTTCGCAGTAATTACAAACTTGTCACAAATCTTTATATTGCTCCCCTGATAGAGCGTTCTTTGGACTGATACCAAATCCGGATTGACTACCCCCTTTTTTTTAACGAACCACTCCAGGCACAGAGTTCGCAGAGTAGAGAATAAGAGGAAATAAAGTGATAAAGGGGTTTATAGATGCGGATTTGGTATGATGCCTTTGAACTGTGTAAAAGTGAAAAGGTATTACTGGTTACTTACGGTTCGCTGTGGGAGATACCAACGAAGTCTTTCTAGTATTGGCTCACGTCCACTAGACTGAATGACTACGAAAAATAAGTCAATATGATGAATTTCATGAATTTTGCCTAGTTGATTTACTGGCTTGGTTGGAGCCGCAGGAGCGCGATCGCCTATGATATGGGGAAGGAATAGCTAAAAAAGGGGGGTTGGGGGTATCTGAATCTGGCGCTACTGAGAGGAAGTAACTATCTATAGCCCGTAAAAATCTTCATCGAGAATCTGCTCAATCGAGAAAGGACAAATCAAGGGATACTCACTCTCCTCCGGCACCCGCACCCCAAACTTAGCCAGCTTTCCTTCTTTCATCGCCAGTTTCCGACCATCTGGATAGGCTTTTTCCACGGCTTCTACCAAGAAACTTTTGAGCGATGGGGCATCTGCCAAATTGTCGAGAACCCGCTGACGATGTTCCACAACTGAACTGTACCAACTTGCTTGCATCAAATCGGGTACATCATGCTGAATCTTTAACTTGAGTAAATGCGCCAATAAGATTTTGAGATTGCTTCTGAGCGCATTCCTCTCTGATTTGCCCAAATCAATCAGTTCCTCAATTAAATGTTCAATATCCAATGACTCAAATTCACAGTTTTTTAATTGACGAATTGTTTGCTCAATCCATAACTGAAGATCGAGATCGTACAAAGTGTTAGCCATTTTTACCGTTTAACTCCAAACAGTACGCCATTCCATCTCGCTTCGACAATCCACTAATGCTTTACAGTTTATCGCTCTTGCCAACCTTCAACGCCCTCAACGCAGTTTTGACCAATTCAGAACATACGCTCCGACCTGGATCGGATGGATAAAGTCGAGCTTAGGCGCTTGCACCAGTTCGGGCTATACTAAGAGGCAAAATTTCCGATCAGGGTATGCGATGGATACTGACGACATCTCAAAGCTTGTAGAGTTTGCCGACCGTCTCGTCTATGAAAAGACACGACAACACCTGGAAACGGTCGAAAAAGACATACTGCGGCAAACGTTTGCTGGAAAGAAACTCCTTAATATTGAATCCGAGAGCTATTCAAAGAGTTACATCCAGCGATTTGTTGCTCCAAAGTTATGGGATCGGCTCTCAGATATCACTGGGGAAAAAGTTCGTAAAACAACTGTTCGAGAAGTCCTTAAAAGGCTAAAGTCCCAGCAATCGGTTCCTAACTCTAGCGTTGAACCAACGCATTCGCCAGCCACTCCACCCATCACACACAATGGTCACACTACTGTAAATAATTCAGTGTCTGACCCAACTTTGGGAAATGGGTCAAGCCCTGAATCTGAGTCAGTGGAGTCAACGCTTTCAGCTTCTGTAAACTCCTCAGAAACCGACAACCAGTCAAGCGATCGCGTCGAGAATGGCTCAGCCACAGCCTTGCCATTAGTATTCCAACCCGCTCGACCTAACAATCCTGAGCCGCCTCCACCAATCCACTCCAACAACTGGCTCAGATTCATGAATTTTATGAATCCGGGAGTACCCTTGTTGCTTTCGCTAGGAATAGTTGGTTCAGCAGTAAGCTTATCCTGGCTAGCTAATTGGTATGGAGTGAAAAGTCACTTGACTGGGTTACTACCCAGAGCCGAGTTTTTTTATTCCTGGGCACTCAAACTCAACCCAACATCTAAGGTAGCTGACTACAATTTGGGAAGACTTTATGAAGACCAGCAAAATATGGAGCTGGCTCATGCTAAATACCGGAAAGCGATGCAGGATGATTTCGTCGCTGCCCCCGCCTACAATAATCTGGCACGTCTGTACATTCTAGACAACGACTATACCAGTGCCGTTGACCTGCTCTCAAAAGGCATGAATCTAGCAACAGACAACGAAGAAAAATACGCCCTGCTCAAAAATCTTGGTTGGGCGAGGCTAAAGCAAGCTCGCTATCCCCAAGCAAAGGCTCACTTGCAAGAGGCGATCGCCCTGGATACTGATAAGGCTCCAGCTCATTGTCTCATGGCACAAGTCCTAGAAGCCCAGCAAGACAAAGCACAAGCCCTGCCTGAATGGGAAACCTGTCTGGCATATGCCTCTTATGACAATCCTGATGAAGACACATGGATTGATATGGCACAGGAACGGTTGAAAACTGCCAGAGATGGGCAATGAAACCCAGTACCTCGTTCGCGATCGCTCTCACCCTTCTCATACCATTTTGGATTTTCGATTTTCGATTTTCGATTTTGAAAGTCTCAGCAGTCGGTACTTTGACAAATTCAAATGTTGCAAAGATAAACCAAAATGGTATCGCCACTGCCGACGGGGTAGTCCCAATCCAGGTTGAGTCAGTTGTGCAAAGAGCAGTAGCCGACTCCACGTCAGAAGAATCTACCACCCGCCCAGGTCTGATTGTCACAGCCGAAGGTCAAGTAGAACTCAAGCGCCGGGGTTGGCTCAACTACCGCCTGGTGGGTGTCGGTACACCACTTTATAGAGGCGATATCCTCTGGCCAAAGGAGGAGGCGAGAGTTGTTGTCCGCTGTGGCAACGGGAGGAATTCCACATTACCCGCGGGCGTCCCATCTGGGGTGAGTAATTACTGTCCGCTTCCACCCAAAGGCAACATCATCATAACGCCCCCTCGCCAAGGGGAGGACTCGCGGATAGCCTCTGACATTCCCTACATTATCAGCCCACGCAACACAACAGTACTCAACGACAAACCGACGCTGCGCTGGAATGCAGTACGCGGTGCAACAGCTTACACGGTGCGCGTCAGTGGTTCTGGAGTGGACTGGGAAAGAACAGTCAGCACCCCGGAGGTGGTTTATCCGGGGGAACCGCCCTTGGAACCAGGCGGGGAGTATTCACTGATTATCGAAGTTAACAATCGTAACGCTTCTGCCAAAGCTAATTTCAGACGGCTCGAAGCAGATGAAGCCCAACAGGTACAAGCTCAAGCCCAGCAAATCCCACCGGAATGGACAAAGGAAGCGAAAACCTTAATCCTAGCTGATCTTTACAACCAATACGACCTGATTGACGAAGCGATTGAGATACTGGAAGTACTGGTCAATCAGGGAAGCCAAATCCCATCTGTCTACTACACCCTCGGCAACCTGTATCTTCAGGTGGGATTAACCCCCGTAGCTCTTGAGCGCTACTTAAAGGCGGTTGAACTGGCAACAAAAGCAAACGATCTAGCGGGGCAAATCGCCGCACAACAAGGGTTAATTAAGCTAGCCCACTCCTACATCGTGAATAAAAAATATGCCGCCGCGGAGGAATTGCTCACTCAAAATCTGGAGTGGGCGCAAGAGGACAAGGTGAAATACAACAGGCTCACCTACCTTGGCTGGGTGAGGCTCGAACAATCTCGCCTGGAGGAAGCTCAGACCTACCTCAAAAATGCGATCGACCAGGATAGCAAACCGGGATTGGCCTATTGCCTGCTAGCGTCAGTATTGGAAGCCAAAGGAGATAGCACGGGGACTCAGGAGGCACAGAAAAACTGCCAGGAACCTATCGCCCAAACAGACGAAAAAAGTGTGAAGGAGGAAAGATGAATGGGATTAGTCTCCACCACCAACACTGATGCCAGTATTAAAGACTGTTGCCCCAGTTAAGATGATATCTTCCATAGTTGCACCATCGACATCAGCATTATATAGTTTTGCCTCACTAAAATTAACCTCGGTGAGGTTAGCATCATTTAAGCTAGTACCACTTACAAAGGCTCCGCTCAAATTGGCTCCCTTTAGATTAGCGCCAGTTAAATCAGCACCCTCTAAATTAGCCTGAACCAGGATAGCTCCTTTCAAATTGGCATTCCTCAAATCCGCACCAATTAGATGAGCGCCTGTGAGGTCTGCTCCTGTCAAGTTACACCCCATACACTCACGGGTTTCCAACAACTGTTTGACGTGGGAAGTGTTTTCAGCTTTAACCGGAGCGCCTAGGAATATTGTAGTTAGTAACGTTACACTAGCCAGAATCTTGAGTTTCATTTTAGTTGCCTCCGAAGGAGTTATGAGCTACTAAATAGCCTCTACTAATCTTAGTTTGGAGCAATTGACCAGTTCTTGCCGTCCAACCATAGGATGAATTCATACCAAATCCGGGTTATATAGCGGTTCTCGATTGCAGACGTTGCCTGCAACTATCATTGGGTGTAAAAAGAAGGTTTTCAAATCGGATTGGGTATCATCAGTAGTGACTAAAATCCCTTTTAGGGATTGAAACAAACTCAGCCCTTCTGTGTCGCCAGTAGAGGAGCGGCTTGTAGTAGAGTTTGGGTGTAGGGATGCTGAGGGTTGGTAAAAAGTTTGTGAGTGAGGCCGATTTCCACAATCTGACCACTGTTCATTACAGCAATGCGATCGCACAAAAATCTCGCTAACCAAAGGTCGTGAGTAATGAACAAATAGGTAAGCTTAAATTCTTCCTTCAACTCCAGCATCAGCTCCAATACCTGCGACTGAACACTGGCATCAAGCATACTCACGGGTTCGTCACAGATTAGCAGCTTTGGGCGGGTGATCAAGGCACGGGCGATCGCTACTCGTTGTTGTTGTCCCCCGGATAGGTCAGACGGATAGCGATTATAGTAATCTTCTGTCGGTGTTAACCCCACCCGCTCCAGCATCTCAATTACCTTGCTTCTTGCCTGATCTGGATTAGCTAGCTGATGAATAAATAGGGGGTCAGCAATACTTTGACCTACCGTCATCAACGGGTTAAGGCAAGCTAGGGGGTCTTGAAACACCATTTGGATTTCACGCCGCTTTGCTCGGAGAGACGGCGGTGATAACTGCGTTAAATTTTCCCCTTGAAACTCAACGCTTCCAGAGGTTGGGCGAATTAAATGCAAGATGGTACGGGAGAGCGTACTCTTGCCACAACCTGATTCCCCTACCAGTCCCAGAATTTCACCCGGATATAGCTCGAAGCTGACATCATCTACCGCTTTAATGGCTCCACCGCTTTCCTTGGAAAGCAGCTTTGCAATTAAATTGCTTTCCAGAGTGTAGTATTGCTTTAAATTTTTAATTCGTAAAAGCGGTGTGGGCAGTTGGGGTTGGGAATTCTCGTCCTCTCCCTCTGTTCCCGTCTCCCCTGCTTTTGTGTTGCTGTTCTCCTCTTCACTGATGGCTTGAATATGCAAGGCAGCTTCCAGGAGCGATCGCGTATATTCATGCTCAGGCTGTCGGAGAATTGTTCCCACCGCCCCGCTTTCCACAACACGTCCACCATACATTACAGCAATGCGATCGCAATATTCCCCGACCATTGCCAAATCGTGAGAAATCAGCAACAGTGCCATCTGCCGTTCCCGACAAAGTCGCGTTAGTTCCTTTAAAATCTGCGCGGCGACAGTGACATCCAGGCTCGTGGTTGGTTCATCTGCGACAATGAGTTTGGGATTGAGCAAAAGAGCTAGTGCGATCGCCACCCGTTGCCGCATACCGCCACTAAACTCATGAGGATACTGAGACCATCGGTTTGCTGGAATCTTCACAGCCTCCAGCGTCTCAAGCGCCCTTTCTTTGCTCTCACGTCGCGACAGCTTGGGTTCGTGCGCCCTCAATGTTTCAATACAGTGTTCCCCAATCGTCATCAGCGGGTCAAGGCGAGTCATCGGGTCTTGAAACACCAGCGCTACCGCTTCCCCTCGAAACTGACGCAGCTGATTCGGCGTCAAATCAAAAACCGACTTCCCAGCAAACCTTACCCGTCCCTCAATTCGTGTAGATGCCGGTAACAACCGCATTGCCGCCCGTCCTAGCGTTGACTTACCGCAGCCTGATTCTCCCACTAATCCCATCCGTTCCCCAGCATCCAGGGTGAAAGAGACATCATCCACCGCCCATTGGGGCTTTACCGCTGACCGACTGCTAGGATAGGCAACGCGCAAATTTTCTACATAAAACAGGGATTCACTCATTTTTAGTCCTAGTCCGAACAAGAGTTGAAAGTTGGACGGTTAAATTTGGGTTGCAATTTGCAGGTTAACAGGTTGAAGGTTTTCTTGAGAACCTTCCAACCTTCAACCTTCCAACCTTCAACCTTCAACCTTTGAGTCACTCCTGAAGTCTTGTGGTTGAAGGTTAACTGATACTCGCCGCATCAAGTATGCGACAGCAAAATCTCCATTTGGATGCCTTTCTAAAACTTCAGCGAGTTCAAACACACGCTCCGCGAGTTCGCTGCCTAGTTTTTCAATAGTTGCTTGACGCTCTTGTTCAGAATATTGCCGCGATCGCACTTTTGTCTGCCATTCATTGGAAAACAGCTGTTCAATGGTTGTATGCAGTCCGAGTTTTTCCAGGATGTCCCACTCACCGTAATCGCACCAAATTCCTCGACAATACATACACCGTTCCACGTAAAACGGCGTCGTCAGGTTGACCTTAGCGCGAGATAAATAGCGCTTACATTCTGGACACAATGCTGCTTTGGTATCAAAGGGAGACTTTATAAAATCCACATTCAGCCTTCGGGAGCGCAACTCCGGTACCACTGGATTGTAGGGTTGACGAGCCTGCCAAGATTCGTACTCACTCGCCCGAATCCAGGTGCCTTTGCACTCCTGGCAGTACATCACGGCGAACTTTTCGTCCAGAACGCCGTCCAATAGCGTTACTTGCCTACATTTTGGACATTGCACAAATTTTTCTTCCTCAAAGAGTCCAATTTTCCTCTTAATCTACAGGAATAGGGTGAGAGTGCCTATCCCTATTCGAGCAATGCTTCGCAGTATTGAATCAGGGTCTTAATGCGATCGCATACATTGGACGCCCGCGCAAGGGATGTTGCAGAACTCCGCGACGCTTGCAACAGCATCACATCTGTCTCCAATAGCCGCATCTGTTTGTAGATTTCCGTCTGAAAAGACTGCCAGCGAGATGCATAATCCGGTGAGATGTCATCTGCACTTAGACTAGTAATCTGGCTTTTAAACAGCTGTTGTAGGTTCTGGAAGCTATCCCGGAGCGATTCCCCTTCTAAATCAGTGGCTGTGGCGCTCTTATGCAGCTGCTCCAGAGCTTGTTGAAACACTTGATAGCGTTGGCGATGTAGCGATGGCAACATTCTGGCTCTCGTTAGTTTACAATTAATGTAAAGAATTTTGTCTTTTTCCTAAAAGCGATAAGTCACTGAAAAACCAGTCTTAAGGTTTAAACCTTAAGGCGGGGTTTCATTACCAAAGAGCGATTATCCTAACGGCATTTTCGCTCATACTGCGATCGCATAGGAAAGGTGCTTGCCGCTTGAGCGCTCACCGTTGGCGTAACCAGAGGCTTGGAAAGCAAAGGGGGGCGAAGCCAAAAGTTGCTAGAGCATCCCTATGGGGGGGAGGAGCATAGCGTGATAACCTTCTTAACATCAGCCCTGAGGGGGTTGACAGTGAGGAGGAACCCTAAAAATCAACGGCTCTGCAACCCTTGTGATGATCTCACCGCAATTCTGCTAAACTCATTTTCTATTTTTTATTTGTTAGCCAAAAAATTATGAAGGCCATAGCCACAACCTCGACTCTTGACTTTAATCCTCCAGACTGGCTGCAAGAATGTCTCATTGCAGTGTCGTCAGCTGCTGATGAGCCAGTACCGGACGACACTAAATTGATTTGTCGAGCGTTTGAATTTGCCTACCAACTGCATGAAGGTCAGTACCGGGCATCAGGAGAACCTTACATTGCTCATCCTGTTGCCGTTGCCGGTTTATTAAGGGATTTGGGTGGCAGCAGTGTGATGATTGCCGCAGGCTTTCTGCACGACGTTGTGGAAGATACAGATGTCACCGCAGAAGAGATAGAGTCTCGGTTTGGAGCAGAGGTGCGGCGGCTAGTCGAAGGCGTTACAAAACTTTCTAAATTTAACTTTTCTAGTAAAACCGAGCGCCAAGCCGAAAACTTCCGCCGGATGTTCCTGGCAATGGCGGCTGATATCCGGGTGATTGTGGTAAAGCTGGCAGACCGGCTGCACAATATGCGGACGTTGGAACACTTGAATCGGGAGAAACAACGGAGTATTGCTCTAGAAACCCGTGAAATTTTTGCGCCTTTGGCAAATCGATTGGGAATTGGGCGCTTTAAGTGGGAATTGGAAGATTTGGCGTTTAAGTATTTGGAACCAGAAGCTTACCGGGAAACGCAAGCGCTGGTAGCAGAGCGGCGCTCAGACCGGGAAGAGCGTTTGACTAAGGTAGCAGAAATTCTGCGAAAGCGTCTTGAGGAGGTAGGAGTTAGGAGCCTTGAGATCAGCGGGCGTCCGAAGCACTTGTATGGAATTTATCAGAAGATGCAGCGGCAGCAAAAAGAATTTCATGAAATCTACGATATTGCTGCAATGCGCCTGATTGTGGAGACGAAGGAAGAGTGCTACCGGGCTTTAGCCGTGGTTCACGATGCCTTTCGACCAATTCCAGGTCGGTTTAAGGACTATATCGGTTTGCCGAAGCCGAATCGCTACCAGTCTTTGCATACAGGAGTCATTGGTTTTACGGGGCGTCCCATCGAAGTCCAGATTCGCACCCTGGAAATGCATCATATTGCTGAATTGGGAATTGCAGCGCACTGGAAGTACAAGGAAACGGGCGGTTCTAGCAATACCCGATTTACAGCTGAGGATGAAAAGTTCACTTGGCTGCGGCAGTTGCTGGAATGGCAGAACGACCTGAAGGATGCTCAGGAATACATGGACAGCGTCAAAGACAATTTATTTGACGACGATGTCTATGTATTTACACCGGGTGGGGATGTGGTCTCGCTGAGTCGGGGAGCAACACCAGTGGATTTTGCTTACCGAATACATACACAGGTAGGGAATCACTGTGCAGGTGCCCGCGTGAATGGACGCTGGAGTGTACTAGATAGCCCGTTGCATAACGGGGATATTGTTGAGATTATTACCAGAGAAAATAGCCGTCCCAGTTTAGATTGGCTGAACTTTGTCGTCACACCCAGTGCCCGGAACCGCATTCGGCAGTGGTACAAGCGATCGCATCGTGAAGAAAATGTCACTCGTGGTCGGGAACTCCTAGAAAAGGAACTAGGTAAGAAAGGCTTTGAAGCATTACTGAAATCCGAACCGATGCAAGCAGCGGTAGAGCGCTGTAACTACCATAGCGTTGAAGATTTATTAGCGGCTCTGGGTTACGGCGAGGTGACACTGAACATCGTAGTTAAGCGGCTGCGAGAAGCCGTTAAAGCCCAGCAACCGATTGCTGCTGAGCCGCAGTCGCCACCGATTTCCCAGACGCCCGTTGCCAAACTCCCAACAACGAGTGCTGGTAAGGACGAACCGATTGCTGGTGTCGAAGGGCTACTCCATTACCTTGCCGGTTGCTGCAATCCTATCCCTGGAGAACCGATTATCGGTACCGTTACGCGGACGCGGGGTATTTCGATTCACAGGCAGGGCTGTCCTAATGTGGAGAGTGTACCAGGCGATCGCGTCATTCCCGTCAGCTGGAACCCCACAGATATCGGTAAGGGGCGTCCTCAAACCTACCCCGTCAACATTCAAATGGAAGTCATCGACCGGGTAGGCGTCTTCAAAGATATCTTGTCTCGCTTGAGTGACCAAAATATCAATGTTCGCCATGCCCAGGTAAAGACTCAAGACGGGAAGCCTGCGATCATCGACCTGTGCATCGACATCCGCGACCACAAACAGCTGGAAAATAGCTTCTGCCAAATCAAAAAAATGAGCGATATTTTAAATATGCGCCGCCTCAGCCAAGTTGAGGATTAGTCACAAGCCCGTTTAATCACTTCGGTTAAAATTTGTCTTTTTTGTGATTAGTCATTAGTCATCAAATCTGCCAAAAGGATTAGGACAAGGTAGTTTTCAAGCTCATCAATGACAAATAACCATGAAACGTTCTGCCTGCCTCATCTTTAATCCAGTTGCCGG
>CBDTXL010000037.1:0-24254 GCA_965364435.1 uncultured bacterium | reverse complement strand
CCCCTGCCACTAAACTTCGTTATAGTGGCAGTACCCTTTCAGCTTTTTAGATGGACGCGCTTTTGGGGGTACAAGCGTTTGACCTGCAACGAGCTTTAGAAATTGACCCAGAATTTTTGAGCGAGACGGCTCACGAACATGACGAAACAGTGGGGTCTGTCGCTCTAGTCGAGTCAGGTGAACTGGACGGTCAAAAGCTGAACGATTGGCTGTCGCGGCTGTTGCAAACGCAAGGACCAGATATCTTCCGCATGAAGGGCATTCTCACTATCAAAGGAGAAGACCATCGATTTGTCTTCCAAGGCGTTCATATGCTGTTTGATGGGACACGAGATCGCCCTTGGAAGCCTGGGGAAACTCGCAAAAATGAACTGGTGTTTATTGGTCGCAATCTGGACAAAGCTCAACTCAGAGAGGACTTTGTAGCATGTATGGCTTAAGTGCTACTGGCAAAAAATTATTCGACCGACACTTTTCGGGGACACTCTCTGAATATGTAACCGCGCTCGCTTGGTCGCCAGATGGAAAAATCCTAGCCGCCAGTTCTGCGTCAGGGGAGGTAATGCTTTGGCGAGATTTGCCCAGTCAAGGCGAGGTGGCATGGCCTTTAATTCCCGTACAAGTCGGTGAGGGTCAGTCAATAGACTGCCTTGCTTTCTCAAAGGATGGACAATTTCTCGCTGCTGGCGGTCAGGATGGACGGGTGAAAATTTGGCGTTTGCATCCAGATGCAGGAGTATACAGATGTAGACCCCTGCACACCTTAGAAAATGCCCCAGCTTGGGTTGATAAGCTCAGTTGGAGTCCCACAAGTAACCAGCTTGCCTTTTGTTTAAAGCGTCACGTCCAAGTGTGGGATGCCGATACAGGTGAAGTGGCAGCGACACTCAATTTTGAGGAGTCGTCCGTCTTGGGGATGTCCTGGCATCCATTGGGACAGCACCTAGCCGTCTGTGGCGACAAAGGAGTTAAGGTTTGGAATGCTGCTGATTGGAACGATGACCCCTGTTTCTTTGCTCTGCCTACCGCTACTGTTGCGATTGCTTGGTCACTTGATGGCAAGTACCTGGCTGCTGGCAATCTGGACAACACCCTAACGGTTTGGGAATGGGGCAACCTCGACCCCTGGGTGATGCGCGGCTTTCCCGGTAAAATCCGCAATCTGGTGTGGTCGAAGCCAGTGACGGCGGTAGGTGATCCCCTATTAGCCGTGTCCAGCGTGGAAGGTGTTGTGGTTTGGGAAAAGCAGGCTGAGGAGTTAGGCGGTTGGGACGGTCGAGTGCTGGAGGCTCATGACGGCATGGTACAGGGTTTAGCCTTTCAACCTGACACCTTTGTTCTCTCATCAGCCGCTGACGACGGTCAAGTTTGTCTTTGGCACAAAGCCAAAAAAGTCGCACAAATTTTGGAGGGCGCACCCGACGGTTTTTCCTGTCTAGCTTGGCATCCCCAAGGACATCAACTTGCTGCTGGCGGTCAAAATGGCGAATTGCTGATTTGGTCGCAATCTACGCGGGGCAAAGGGTTTGGAGGACACTGACCAAACAACTAGCGACTGCCCTTGAGGGGATTGGCGGCTGGTGAGGAGGGACATCTCCAATCCCTAATCCCCTCAAGAGCCATTGCCGTCAGTTAAGTTGACTTTGATTGGGATTGTGTCCTCAGTGGTGCTGAAATTGTCCTGTGGTTTCTGTACTAATGTAGACTCTGTGATGGAAGCACCAGCTACACAGGCTGTTAAGAAGCACCGCACCAATCCAATGCCCAACTTGATTCCACAAGAGAGCAACCCGATTTTAGACCAACTGGGATGCAACTGCACGGCCTGCATGAAGGCTCTTCGTCAAATGCAAGGTCAATTCACCCTTTAGTATTCGATGCCGAGACTTTGTCCACGCTTTTCAAGAGCGATCGCTAATTGGGCTGTAGACTTTAAGTACTTATACCTGTGTGCCAGTTAGTAAAGGACTTTATTGTCTACTTAAGAACTTTATTGTTGGTGTACACAGGTGTTGGGTTTTCTAATTACTTAACTCGTCCGCTTCTAATCATACTAATCATTAACCATAAACCAATTAGACTAGCTACCACAAAGAGAATACCACTCACCCAAAAGAAAATTGGATTACTGGGGGCTTGGGAAAAAATCATGGCAGCACCAATGAGGATAGCGGCTGTCACAATACCGAACGTTAGTCGATTGCCCACACTATCGAGAGTGCGGCGAAACGGTTCAAGCCCTCGCACAGCTACGTTCCATTGCAAGGTTTCAGAGGTCACTCGATCTAATAACATCTCTAATTGGCGAGGAGCTTCTAGAGATAGGGATTTGATATCGAGGGCTGCTCTTAAAAGGTCTTGCAGGGGAGCATGTCCGACTAATCGTTGCCGGAATAAATCTGCCATCAGGGGTTTAACTTGCTCGATTAAATTGAAATCGGGGTCGAGTTGACGAGCCACTCCTTCCAGATTGGCGAGTGTTTTAGCATACAAGCCCATGTTGCTGGGAACGCGAATTTTGTGTTTCTGGGCAATTTGCAACACTTGGTAGGTCAACTGGCTAAAGTTAATCTCCGATATGTTTAGGTTGTAGTAGCGCCGCAACAATCGATCAAAATCATTTTCCAAGTGAGCAAGATTCACAGGGATAGTAGACTCTGCCAGTTCCAAGGTTAATTGACTACACCGCTTGCCATCTAAGTTAGCGATCGCTAAAATGAGTTCGATCAAAATCTGTTGGGTGCGGGGGTCTAGACGACCCATCAGACCAAAATCAATTAGCGCAATACGTCCTGGTTCAATATAGAACAAATTTCCGGGGTGAGGGTCAGCATGAAAGATACCATCGATGTAAAACTGTTGAAAATAAGCTCTGACAAGTAAATCGGCAAGGGCTTGGCGTTCGGCTTTGGCATCGCCACCATAGTTTGTCCCCCTCATGTCAGCCAGTAACAGGGGAACTCCATTGAGCCACTCCATGACGAGTAACTTTTCACTGGTTAAGTCCCAGTAAATTGCTGGAAGAACGAGCTTTTGGGGATCGAACCAGTAACTCTTGGAGAGATTGCGCCGTAGTGTGTCAGTGTAACTGGCTTCTTGGGTAAAATTGAGTTCAGCCCGCAGCGCAGTAGCGAATTCCTCAACGACAGATACTAAATTGTAATACCGTCCTACCTGAGTGCGATTGACTAATCGTGCCAAGCCACGAAGCAACCTAATATCCTGCTCGACAACTCTATCAATGCCTGGTCGTTGAATTTTTAAGGCGACCTCACGTCCATCAATAAGTGTGGCACGATGGGTTTGGGCGATCGATCCGGCTGCAACAGGCTGGTGATGAATGATCGAAAAGATTTCTTCTATCGGTTGTTGAAGCTGCTTGCGGATAACGGCTTCTACTGACTCCCAAGCCACTGGCGGGACTTCTGCTTGAAGGGATGTTAACGCTTCAATATACGGCGGGGGTAACAGATCGGGTCGGGTACTGAGCAGTTGTCCGAGCTTAACGTAGACAGGACCGAGATCCACCAAAATATTACATAGCACGAATGGGGGTGGCAGTGAAGGTTCTTCAGGTTTCCCTCCGAGGAGAAGTCCTCGCATAAAACCCCAGCCGTGCCGAAGAACCACTTCAACAATTTTTCTTTGACGAGAGCTGGTTTTGGCAAGACCTGAAAACACACGCACCTACCTGAATGGGGGTTTCATCGGGATGAACGGGTGAAATATCTCCTGTTCACTCCCGCGAGAGCGAGACAACTCACAACCATAACTTTAAGTGGATAAGGGCGATCGCGCCTCAGCATTAGGATATGGGTAACCTCCACTCCAACTATGACGAGCTAGCGATCTGCCTTTGGCGGCAGCGCTTCGCTATCGCACGGATAAGCCAGTACAATCCCAGCAATAGAAATAGGTTCACCAGCAGTTCCTTGTCTCATCGAAGCGTTGAAGGCTCAGAGTAAGCAAGTTCGCTGGCGTGCCGCCTCTGCCTTGGGGGCAATCGGTGCAGAAGCTTCAGCCGCCGTTCCCGCCCTAATTACCACGTTGCAGGATGAGGATGAATACATTCGCCGAATTGCCGCCTATGCTCTAGGGAAAATCGGTCTACAAGCTTCAGTGGCAGTCCCCAAACTCCTTGATGCATTGCAGGACTCGGATAGAAATCTTCGCCTGGTTGCCGCCTATGCTTTGGGGAAAATTGGTCCACAAGCTTCAGCGGCAGTCCCGATTCTAATTGCCAGGTTACAGGACGCGAATGCAGAAGTTCGCTTGAATGCCGCTACTGCCCTAGGGCGAATCGGTGCGGAGGCGAAAACGACCGTGCCTGCTCTAATTGCCGCGTTGCAAGACAAGGATAAATACGTTCGCCAGGGTGCTGCCGATGCCTTGGGGCGATTTGGTGCTAAAGGGAAAACAGCAGTGCCTGCCCTAATTACTGCCTTGCGGGACGAGAATAAATACGTTCGCTTGAATGCGGCTTCTGCTTTGGGGCGAATCGGTATAGAAGCCAAACCGGCAATCCCCGCTCTGATTGGCGCGTTGCAAGATGAGAAGGTAGAAGTTCGCCGTAATGCCGCAAGTGGACTGGGAGGTATTGCTGGCGTCTTTCAAGATAAAGCAAAGACACTTTCCAGTGAGGAGTTGGAAAAAGATATTTCGGACTTAGAGAAAGCCCTAAAAATCGTAGAAGACCCTAATGCTAACTTTGCCGAAGAAAACATCGCCGTTGTTCGTCGGCCTCTTTTGGCACTAAAAGCCGAAAAAGAAACCCGCTTATTTGATCGCACGCTTGAATGGATTCTTCAGCATAAATGGCTGCTGTTAGGTACAAGTTACGTTATCTTTGTACCCTTACTTTGGTTGGTGTTCCTCCGGGTGCGTCCTTTGTGGCTGTTGAAGATTAACGACGCACTAAAACCTTACACGGATGTTCCGCTGCCTGTCATCGGCATCAGCGTGCCGATTCGATTCGCGCTATTTGTCGGTTTTTTCCACTACCATCCTAGAGTGCTGGATGGATGGGTGGCGAAACACCTTAAGTCAGTCCGGGAGGAATTTCAGGAAAAGGATACGGTACGCGATCGCAATGTCTACATCCCAGTCCCCGTCGTCTTGGACGGCGAAACCCTACCACAGCTTACCGCTAATGATTTACGGGCAAAGTTTAAAAAACAGCGAGGCTGTCTGCTCCTGACAGGTGAAGGAGGAGCGGGAAAAACAAGCTTAGCCTGTCAAATTGCTAAGTGGGCAGTCTCAGAAGATGAAACAGAAAACCTCTGCGAACACCCGATGCTACCCGTGTTAATTGAGGAAGAACTAGACTTTCAAGCAGCGGTAGACAAACAACCGTTCATGGCTGCAATCCGAGGACAGTTGCAAGATCTGACCAATGAGACCAATCCGGTTTCAGAGGAACTACTGGAACGCCTGCTCAGGCAGCGACGCATTCTAGTAATAGTGGATCACCTTTCAGAAATGAGCGAGGCGACGCGCAAGGCAATCCGACCTGAACTACCGGACTTCTGTGTCAATGCTTTAGTGATCACCTCGCGAACAGAAGAAACGTTAGGTAAAGTGACCAAAACGACCCTCAAGCCTCTGCGGATTGAAGGCAATCGACTCTCGTCATTCATGGAAGCCTATCTAACGCAGCGAGGAAAACGCGATCGCTTCACGGACACAGAGTTCTTCGACGCCTGTAGCCGATTGAGCGCGATGGTGGGAGCGCGAAACATCACTGTCCTGCTTGCCAAGTTGTACGCCGAACAGCTGATTGCTTTCAAGGACAACATCATTGGAGGGGCAACACAGGCGTCGCCCCTACAGCTGCCTGACAATATCCCCGATTTGATGCTCAGCTACCTCAACGAACTCAACCGGGATGTGGGTGGGGATAAGTTTGATAATCGCACCGTTCAGCAAGATGCCAAAGCGATCGCTTGGGAATGTCTTAAGGGGACTTATCGACCAGCAACTGCCAAGCGTGAGGATGCGATCGCGGCACTGAGCGGGGATAATGCAGAAGCTCGCCTCAAGTATCTGGAAGACCGACTTCGCCTCATTCAAACTATCGGACCGGCTCAAGATCAAATCCGCTTCGCCCTCGACCCTTTAGCTGAGTATCTTGCTGGTTTGCAGTTGTTGGAGTATTACGGCAAAAACCAGGGGCAGTGGCGCAAGTTCCTAGCACAGGGAACTGCCATGCCGGGGGCACCGCCAGCTATCCAAGGCTTTTTGTTAGCCGTGCGGGATTGCTGTCTGGCTAAAGGTGCAGAAGCGAAGGTGCCTGACTTTGTCGCAGTGGAACTAGGCAAACGGGCTGGTTTGTCCCCTACCGCTTCCCAACCCCAACTGGCTCAAACGCCTTAATCGCGTTGCGCCAGGGAGGAACTTCGGTCTAGAACTTGGTAGAGTAGCTGAGAAATTCGCTGGTTGGTAGCTGTGAGTTCAAAGCGTTGAGTAGCCTGAATCTGGGCTTGATGAGCAATAGTTGCTGCTTGGCTTGGCTGGTTGCGGCAGGTGGTGATGATTTGAGCGAGTTGCTGGGAATTTCCAGCAGAGAACAGCCATCCGGTTTTCCCGTTCTCGACTAATTCGACAACTCCTCCAGCAGCCGCGGCAACGACAGGGCGTCCACAAAGCATTGCTTCGATAATCACTCGCCCAAACGGTTCTGGGGAAGTTGACGTATGGGCAACTAAGTCACAGGCTTTCATCAGCGGTACGATATCGGAACGAAACCCTAAAAAGCGCACTCGCTTCTCAAGTCCTAATTCTGCAACCTGTTCGTGTAAATACTGGACATAATCTTGCTCTCCGAACAGTGCATCGCCCACTAAGAGTGCTGTTACATCTGTGGGGCATTGTGCAAGCGCTTCGAGCAAAATATGCTGTCCCTTCCACGGAGACAAACGGCTGAAATGACCGACTAGGAATTGTCGATCAAGTCCAAGCTGTTGTCTTGCTTGATGAGAGTTAGCCTCCTGAATGTTATAGTGATCGGGTTCAAAACCGTTATAGACAACTTCCGTTAGTTCTGCTCGTCCTCCAGCTTCGATAAATGCTGTCTGCGTTGCTTTAGAGTTGGTGATGACAAGGGAGGCAAAGCGATTGGCTAGAGTTACAGCAATGTAACGATTGGTACGGCTGAAGTGGTCGGGAGAGAGAATATCGCGTATGTGATAAACCAAAGGGCGACGACTGAAAACGCTAGCTAATGCACCAACAACTAAAGCTTTTTGGGTATTTGCGTAAATTAAATCGTAGTTTTGGGCTAGCTTTGCAACTTTAGTAATAAGAGGCGCAATAGAACTAATGCTGCTTAAACTATTAATAAAGCTGCTATCTTTAGTAACTTTTATTTGCTGAGTAGCTAGAACTTGGACTGGAATATGGTGTTGCTCTAGTAATTGTCTAAACGGGCCATCGGCAAATAAGCCGACTAAACAATTCTCTCGATGGGATTTGGCTACATCGGTTAGAGATAACTCAGCACCCCCTAGCTTGCCACTCTGGTCTAAGAATAGGATTTTCATGAATCATTTCCTCAAGCCAAGAGAACTTGCCGAACTTGTTGGGCGATTTTAGACCAGTTGAAGTTTGCGATCGCGTACTCCCGGCAGACAGTCCGAGATGGCATAGAGAGTTCTCCCGTCAATAACGCTTCTAATTTAAGAGCGATCGCATCCGCATTTGTCGAGTCAGTAATTAATTGAGGGGAGAACGGTTCTAAAATTTCCGGCATTCCTCCTACAGGAGTACATAGGACTGGAGTGCCACAAGCTAAAGATTCGAGTAAGATTAATCCAAATCCTTCTAATGACTGACTGGGAACTACAGTTAAGTCAGCAGCTTGGTAAACTACAGGTAACTGGTCATCGGGTAAAAAACCGAGGAATTTGACATGGTTGTGCAGTCCTAATTGTGCCGCTTGCTGATCCAGGGAATCTCGTAGCGCTCCTTTACCAGCAACAGCTAGCAAAACATCAGGAATCTTTAGCTTGATTTTCGCTACGGCAGTTAATAAGATATCGATACCCATGCGATGCACTAGGCGACGAGGAGTGAATAAAATTATACGATCCTTAGGCCAGTTGAGTTGCTCTCGTGCCTGTTGACGGGATAGGTTGGGTTGAAATCGATTGGTATCGACACCACCGGGAATGATGTGAATTTTGCCCCAGGGAACTTGATAGTGCTGGTGCAAGATAGTGCCAAAGGCTTTGCTGAGGACGATGAAGCGATCGCAACGATTATAAACTTGCTGCTCTATCCAATGCTTGACCCATACACTGAGTTTGTTATGTCCTTCGCGATCGCTTTCTAATGCCCAAGGACCGTGGAAGGTAAAGGTGATTGGTACTCCAGTGGGTAAACTTGGCAATACGGGTAAAGTGTAGAGGGCAAAATGCAGGTTTATCGCATCGGGTTTAGGCGTTTTTCGGCGCAAAAAATTTGTGCGAGTTGACCGAAGTCGCTGCCAGAGCGGACTATCTGATTCAGCTAAATTTGTGAGTTGTACTGAAGAGTCGAGTGCTGTTTCTGGTAGTCCTACACCGCATAATTCCACTCGATCCTGTGCTGCTAGGTGGTAAATCAGTTCGTAAACATATCGATTGAGTCCACCTGGCATTTGGGGGAACCAACCATTACCGATGCAGAGGATATCTTTAGATGCTGCCACTGGGGCGTTCATAAAATGATGATACGGCAGTTGGTTGGGCTAATGTGTTCTGGAGAGACGATGTTATGTTCATCTGCGGCTATGGTAAAACTTCAGTACTGGAAGGACGCCTCAAGCTTTGGTGCTTGTCGAGATTCGGTCCGCCATGTTCGCGGGCGTAGAAAGAGCAGTTATTGCAGGGGGAAGGGAAAGGTCCTTCAGGGACAGGGCTTTTCTGGAACAGTTGCCGAGCTTGCTGGATGGTAGGGTGGTTGTAGAGGTCGAGAGCGGACTTTTCGTGAAGGCTACCATACTCGGCAACATTCTGGTAGATGAGACAGCGAGCAACTTTGCCGTTAGAATTCAGGACGAGGGAGCGCCAGAGAAAGTAGCATGGCCAATCGTAGATAGTCTCTCCGGGAGCTTTGCGGCGGTCCTGCCAATCGGGAGAATTGGGCAACCAATAGGATTGGAGTCGGGTATCGAATTCCATGCCACGAGTAGGGGCGAAACGGATGAATATCCCAAGTTCATCAGCTAACTTTCGGGCTTGTTCAATCTCGTGGACGTTGAAGGCGTTAACGAGGAATTGCCACTCGATAAACAATTTACTAGACTGACGACGGCGCTCCTCAACAATGAGGCGCAAACCAGCGATCGCTTCTTCTACCTTTCCACCGATGCGGTATTTGCTATAGCTTTCCTGAGTGATGCCATCGATTGCACACACCAGGTAGTCGAGTCCAGAGGAGACAATCTCGTGGGCGATCGTGGGAGTAACGAGGGTGCAGTTGGTGCTGACGAGGGTGAAAATCTTGCGTTGGTGGGTGCGGCGGATAATTTCCTGGGTGCCATGCCAATCCATCAGAGGTTCCCCTTGCCCGAAGATCTGACATTGGAAGAGGAAGTCACCAATTTCTTCAAGAATTTTATCGTACAACTCCAGGGAGAGGCGACCGGCATCCTTCTGACGGGCATCGGGGAATATCTGGCGATCGCAGAGTGGACAGTTGAGGTTGCAGTAATAAAGAGGTTCAAGAAATAGGATGTAGGGGGCAGAGCGCACATAGGAGAGACGCCTTCGGTAGGCATACTCTGTTTGAAGGGCGTTGAGGATTTTGTTTGGGGTGCTGTAGCGCCGGATAGAGGTAAGATAAACGTTCCAGAGCCGACCGTAGTCTCTGTAGTTTAGCCCGTAATTCAGTAATGACTTCATGTTTTTCGGCTCTATTAATCACTCATCTTTAAAAGTCCGTCAGGATAGAAACACATTTTGACGGTATGAATACTTCCTGAAGCTAGGAAATTGAAAGAAATAATCATCCAGCTTACTTGTGAAATTATGTAACCTTCCTTTTAACAGATACTGAGATGCTAGGCGGAAAAATAATAATTCTGGATAGACTATTTTCACAGAAAAATGTTTTTTTAGAATTCCTACTTCTTGCGGCATTAAAGGAAATTCTTCATCATCTCCACCCTTGGGGATACCATATTTACCAACTAAGTTATCTCGAAACCAAATGAGCAAATCGCTAAAAGCACTATTTTCGCGAAAATAGGCTTTCCCACCAGGCACTATACTTTTTCGCAGAACCTCGGCAAAAAGTTCAAATGGCTCTAGATGGTGTAAAATCATATTGCCAAATACGAAATCGAAGGGTTCTAGATTTACAATCTCAAATGCCGAACATTTAATGGGAGTAATATTGTTGATATTATTCTCAACGCAGAACTGAGTTAGGCTGTTAATTGCCACTTCACTAATATCAAGAGAAACCACATTAGCTCCCCGCTTGGCAAAAAATAGAGAGCTGCTTCCGTTTCCACATCCTAAGTCTAGCAACCTTGCACCGCTAACATCGCCAAAGTAGCCAATGGCTGTCACTAACATTGGGTCATTCTCATTGGGAATTAGAGTGGTATTCCCCGTATAAATTCTGTTCCAAAAATTTTCTGTATTCACTGAATTATCCTTGGCAAGTAAATATAGTTATCCTTCTAATGAGAACAATAGTGAAATTCTAATTTTTCCTCCCGACTAGTTCTCGACATACGTTTTCTACTCTTTTTGCCAGCATTTTGTAATCAAAGTTATCTCTAGCTACCTGTCTCGCCTTTTCAGAAATAGATAAAAGTTTTGGTTCTGCTAAGAGTTTTCTCAAGTGTTCTGCAAGGCGAGGAGGATAGGTATCGTCTCGCACACCATTGTAGGGCAAAAGACATCCCACACCAGGTAGCACGCGGCTTGCTTCACCTACATTTGTTGCCACAACATATTTACCGTAGGCGAGGTAAAGAGGCAGTTTACCAGTAGTCCGTACCATTCCCACTAAATTATTAGACTGGGTGGAAACGCATACGTCCATCGCTGATAGGTAGCAAGGCAGGTCATCGTAGGGTATTTGTCCCGCAAAGACAACGCGGCTAGCAACACCAAGTTGCTTTGCACGACTTTCTAAAATTGAGCGACCATTTCCATCACCGACCAGCAGTGCTTTTACAGGCACATCCTTCAGCAGCCCTAATGCCTCAATCACGTCCCATCCGTAGCACATCTGATGTCTCTCAGACCAGGACATTTTGCCTACCAGACCCACAATCAAGCTTTTTTCCAGGTCCAGTTCCGTCTTCAGGATGGTTGCGTCAGCCGATTTTACAGCGTATGTGTCAACACCATCTGGAATAAACACGACGTTGGACACACCTGTGCTTTCTAACAAGCTTTTATGATAGCTGCCACGTACCACGAGGCAATCGGAATTGTTGATTGCCATCTGCTCGATCCAGTTAATAAGTGCTAGCTGTTGGTTTGAAGACATTCCTCTAGATTTAGCCAACTCAAAGGCTACATCACCTGTATCGGTTACTAACTTGCAACCCACCAACATTTTTGAGATACACCCTGTTAACACCCCGGTATAAGCAGTATCGATCACATAGATAATATCAGGTCGGAAGCGCAGGGCAGATTGGATAAAGGGAAGGATGCCTTGCCATTTTGGGATAGGTCTATACTTGAAGCGAATGTCCCATGCCGATGGCAGGCTTTGTGCAAACATTTTGGCACGAACACCAGCAGCACTCGCTTCAGAACCGTTGACAAAAAACATCAACTTGAGTAGCGACATAACTCTTCTTTCCATTTTTTTCTAGCTACAGCTAGATAATTCAAATTAAATTTGATAAAATGAAAATTTAAATCTTAAGCCATAGTTGGAGTACCGATTATATCGACGATTTTTTTTGCCCAATAACAAAAATATTTGCCGCTATTTTATTAACAGGCCATACCTTCTCTGCATACTTATTCAAATCATATATCTTACTCAAGAATGGCTTAAACCTACGTATTTTCCCTACCTCCGAAGATGATGACCATGATGAAAGTGATGGAGCAACTTGATGATATCCCCAAGTGATTGGAACAAAGCCAGTATGCAAAAGTGATTTTTTTATTTCCCTAAGATAATACTTTCTGCGATGACCTCGATTGTTTAATAATCGATTCAAGGATTCCGTGTATGACAACTTATTTGGTAAAAAAGTTATGATGAGATAACCATCATTATTTATAATTCGATAGAGCTCCTTGAGAGATTCATAATCATTGGGCACATGTTCGAGAACACCGCTGCTAATTACTACATCAAAATATTTATCATTGTAGGGTAATTTATACGGATGCGTTAATCGAGAATAAATCAAATTTGCTTCCTTATAGAGGATACCATATCTTTCTTCGGTCACATCACATCCATGTATCTCAACTTCATCGGAGAGATACTTTCGGATCAGATAAGCATCTACAGCATGCTTACATCCCCAATCTAAAAATCGATTTTTGTCTTTTAGATACTCTTTATATATATTGAAAATGTCAATTTGTCGCCTGATAACTGTCTCATTTGTTAGAACGTGCTTCACACTTAAATCACCGGAAGCATCGCCGTAATCCCGAACATTATTTTCATATAGTGCTATTATTTCCTTTACCCTATCCATATTATATTAAACCCTCTGTATATAAATAACTTTAGTTTTGGCAGATCATTGTTTCTGCTAACAAGCTCATGAATACATAGACTTCTTCTATCTAAGCTTCCCTTCTGGAAACTACTGAATATCACAAAGACCAAATTCATCGTTGTCAGCGTCCACTTAAACTTTGATTCAATTAGCAGTTCTTAGAACGCTTCAAGTTAGAAGTGTCAACCTTCTTTGAACCCCTGAGTAGGTTGATATTGATAGTACTTACGGGCTGCCATGCCCATGCCTAAAAATCCCCAAAGAACTACACCAGGGATTTCAATCATCACAGAACCCAAAATTAGCTGAAAGAAGATACCCAAAGCAATGGCGCGGGCAGTGCTTGCAAATGGATCGAGGCGGCTCTCAGAACATTGGAACAACTCAAAGAGGAGCAGGAGCATCCCACCCATATAAAAGATAGTTCCAAGCCAGCCTAATGAAAGAAGCAGATTGAGAATGGCGCTATCAACGCCAGGAGCATTCCCTATCCCCATTCCCTGGAAATTGTTAAGAGCATCGTCGAGCCAATACTCGTAGATCTGCATTCTTGCTTGAGCGCTTCCGTCATCTTCAAAATTAGAGAGAGTTTCAAGACGAGAATGAATAACCTCAGAGAATGGCTCTATGGTAGTCAACGGAACAACGCACACTGCTATCACCATCATGGTGATGATTAGACGCATTTGGAGGCTCGACTTTAGAGAACTAGCAAGAGTAAGCAACCCCACAAACCAGCCTCCCCAAGCAGTGCGTGCTAGCGATAATAAAAAAGCTAAGTAGCCAGCTCCTGAGGCAGGAAGGCGTAAAGGTCCTTTATAACTGAATAGCAATAGTAGGCCTGCCATCATAACAACTGCAAAGACTAATGGTGCGTTCATCGTACTCCAAACACGAATTCCTAAAGGTTCAGGGAGCCCAAAGCTGTTTCTATTAACGTTTATCATCCAGAACCGATCCCACGGAGGTGCCACTAGGTATTGGTATATTCCATAGACTCCTGTCAATAATACAGCCCAGACAAAAGTGCGCTGAATATTTTGACGATAGCTACCATAATTTCGCCAATTCACAAATAAGTAGAAACCAAACAGAACTGGGGTTAGCCAGTCTAATAAGGCTATTGTGACTTTGATAGGGGAACCCTGAATTAGTCCAATTAGAAAACCATAGAACACACCTACAAAAGTTAGAACAAAGGGTAAGCCACCATGGCGATGCGTCTTGGGGAGGTGCTGCCAGAGGGTAGCAAGGGTCACCAAAATCACTAGATAAGGTGCTAGCAGTATTGGACTTGGATCGGTAAAGCCGCTCCGATAATCTGCTAAGCGTCGGACGAGCGGTGTCAGAAAGCAAATCCACCAAGTAAAACCTACGTAAATGGTGGGATATCGAAGATACAGGAGTACGCCCACAGCGAATGCTCCTGCTGGAAAAGCGAGGTTTAAGATCTTGCCCGCGCCAACCACAATGCACAACGCTGTAAAAAGTACTAGCCCCAGTATCGCCATCCAAGCTTGGGCTGGTTGAAGACTCAATAGAAAAACCTTTGTGGGAGAATGACTCGGAAGTATTTGCCTATGGCTCATATCAAATCCGGATGCCTCAGTATTATTAAGATGTGCTGTTTCCCTCCTAGTTAAATGCTGAATCAGCCTTTGCATACAAGAGTAATCCAACCGGAATCGGTATCACTTGGAATCTCTAGGGCGAAAGTACTTAGTCGAAAAACTATCTAAAGTGCGAGTTCGCTGTTTCCACGTCCGGCAAGCTTGCCAATGCCCACGCATGGATGCAAGCCACTTTTGCCCCACCAAGGTGCTTTCGCTAGGCAGCAGTCGTAAGCACTGCATGAAACCCAAGGTACTTCGCGTTCCGACCAATATTGCCCATACTAGAAATACAACTCGTCGTGTAGGCGATAAGTGTTCTAGCAAAACTAGAGTTTCATTGTGTACTCGATTGATGAAGGCAATTTTATTAAATTGGTTTCGCTGATCCTCATCGAAACGCTCTGCAAGATAGTGATCCACCGCAACCATAGGATCGTAGATGAGTCTCCAACCAGCCCGTTTTACCGCTAAACTGAACGCCCTATCATTGTGTACTTGGGCTCCTTTACCTCGCAGACGCTCATCAAAGCGCAGTCGTGCGATCGCAGTCCGTCGAAAACTCATATTTGCTCCTTTTAGGAGATCAACTTCACGAGGTTGTCCTATTCCCAGATGATGATTGCCAATCACCTTTCCGAACCACTTGACTCGACCGACTAGCTCAGGCGGTGCGGCATCGTACAGTTCTGTTCCAAAGTAAACCCAGTCACGTCCCCCAACACCACCGATGCGGTCATCTGACAAAAAGTGAGCTTCGACTCGTGCTAACCAATCAGCATGAGGTGCAGCATCATCGTCGGTGATCGAGATGATATCCCCCTGTGCAGCATCGAGTCCTGCATTAAGGGCTTCTACCTGCCCTGGAACCGTCACCGTCACTGTCTGCAATGGCAGGCGGTCAAGGTTGAACGTTTCCAACAATGCCCAAGTCTCAGCATCTGTATCACGAACCACAACCAATAGCTCATCGACTGGACGTGTTTGCTTTTTTAGCGCCTCTAGGCAACGTACTAAGTCTTTTGGGCGGCGATAGGTGGGTACAATCACAGTTATCTTCATGATTCGATCAGCTCATCAAACTAGGTCAACATAGCTTTTTGCTTGACTGGCCCAACTATGCTGTTGTTGGCTATTCTGCTGTAGTTCAGGAGCCACACTACTTGCCAACAAAGTAACGTGATGACCACGACGGATAGCTTCCAATGTGACCTCATAGTTTACCCGGCTTTGTCCGTCGCCTTTCATTACATTGCGCGTAACGATACAGAGTTTTACAAGTAAGCCTCCAATAAGATTTAAGATTAATCCTGACTTTCAAGTTAAATCAGTATGCCTGCTGAGTAGCGATCGCGCTGGTGAACCATTCTCGTAATTTCACTAACAGCACTTTATCAGGAAGCCAAGTTGCTTCTAGACAATGGTTTAGGTTTCCTGGCCAGATAGATGGTTAAATTCCCTGGGTTTGACTACTAAAAAGGTAACGACACGCGAGTCCCGTGGCTTGGAAAGCCCCTCCCACAGCACGTATATCGCCTTTGCGAACAGCACTTCCGATAAGTTGCAGCGGGGCTAACAGAATGTAGGCAAGTGTCTTGGGAACAGAACGCTCATACTGCCAGTAAGCTTTTGTGGTTACGTATAGTCGAGAGGCATGGATGAATCGTTGGTACTGCTCTCGATTCACGGGCGAAGGATAATGATTGACATATAAACTGTCCTCATAAGCGATGCGGTAACCAAGTGCTAGGGCATGCATAGCCATATCTATCTCCTCAGATCCATAGCGCAAACGCTCATCGAAGAGTGCTTGCTCAAATAGGCTTCGGGGAAAGATTGTGGCGTTGATTACGATCGCACGGTAGCCGTTGGACGCAGGTAGGCGCTGAAGTCCCCAAAAATCAGCATTATGAGGAATAACCTTACGGACTCCCTCTTGATGATTCATCTCGTAGCCAGTAATAATCGTTTTGGAATCAGAGGCGGTAATCAACTGTTGTGCTGTCGCAAAGAATTCTGGTGGCACACAAACATCGTCATCTATAAAGATAATGTGGCTACCTTTCGCACGCTGGATGCAAGCATTGCGGTTCGGACCCAGTCCACGCCGTGGTCCTTGCTGGTAAATAACACCTGGATACCTATCCGCAATCCCTTTTACTGGTTGGTTGTCAGGACTGTCATCGCTGACAATGACTTCATCTGGCTTCTCTACACCCTGAAAGACACTCTCCAAACATCGGTTTAGGTCATCTGGTCTGTTCATGGTGCAGATACATAAGCTGATTGAACAGCTATTGAACTTATCTTCCTTATGCTCGGTATACATTGTCTAGCATCTCCTACTTTTATATTACCTAACAAGCTGTTATATTCTTGACAAACTATATTTCTCAAGCCACAGTAAAGCCACAGTTTTAAGCTTTGAAATAAGTCGATGTTCCCACGGATTCCTGAGTGCCAATAGGCTGAGAGAAATTAAGCTTTCTTTTTGGCCTAGCTTGTACTTGAGCAATTGATAAGGCCAGTGTTCCGCGAGGCTAACTTCTAAATCAATTCCTAAACCTTTAAGAGCACGGTTTAGCACGTTGACACGTAGCTCATGGTATTGTAATTCGCGAATTGCTCTTGTATTCTCCTGCGCTTCGCTTGAATGACTCCAATTATTCGAGCTGTGAAGACGATAGTAAGATAACACTTGAGCTATACCCACCACTTCTCCCCAAAATGGAGCTAAATCCGCCAGGTAAGTATCGGCACAAATTCGATACTCTTGTTCTGGTATGTTCATAACCTTACACAGAAATTCTCTGCGGAAACTCAATGCTGTTGAGGGTGGAAAAGGCCACCAACCTCCCGTTTTAGCAACTTGATTAGAAATATCCCCCTTTATTGGATCGTAGGGTGGCCAAGGTTTTCCACTCTGTATACCTGTCTCGTCAATATTCTGTACTTTGTGGTAGACAACAGCAGTACAAGGGTAGGAACAAAAAGCTTTAACTACTTTTTCAACCTTTTGAGGCAACCAGACATCATCCGAATCCAACAAACAAACAATCTCACCCTGACTTATTGCAAATCCTGCATTCAATGCTGAGGCTTGCCCTCCGTTTTCTTTATAGACTGGAATGATGCTTGTATCATAGCTTGCGATGATCTCCCTCGAATTATCAGTAGAACCGTCGTCCACTACAATGACTTCAATATTAGGGTAAGTCTGATTTAGAGCGCTATCAATTGCCTCTGTTAAGTAGCCACCATAGTTGTAATTGTTGAGCAAGATGCTAATTAAAGGCTTCTCCGAACTCATGCAATCCTCCAACTCTAATCAGACTGTTTTTTTAGGAATTTTAGTTGAAAGTACCAGTCATCCAATATTTTTTTTACAAAATTATTTTTAAGGAAAAAGTTTTTGTTGCAAAAAATATAAGTCTTATCGTGTAATCAACAAACTTGGTGGTTAAACCTTCAAGATCAGCTTATAACTCACTAAAACAAAAATTAATCTGACTGTTGTTGAGATCAGTAAGGCTAAAGCTGCGCCGACCAATCAGTACCACCGGTCCTAAGATTGTTACAGCGATAGCAGTAACAAGAGTCAATGCTGTACTCACACTTACTGCTCTACCGATTAGACCGATCACTTCTTCCACTGGACGAACCGCAACCTTTGGAAACATTGGTATAACTTGTAATATCAAGTAAGCGATTAAGCAGTATAAATTATTTAACATTTCTGTAATACTATGAAATAACTCTAGACTGAGAGATGCCGATCAAGTAGCTCCAGAACCTGTGCATCTACCTTGACATCAAACTTACGGGCAAAATGCTGATTGGATCTAATCATGTTTTCAAAGTCTGCGCAGCCCAAGATAGCTGGAGTGGATTGATCAGTCCAAGAGACGTAGCGCTTGTTATCATTGAAAATCTTCAGCTTAGGCTTGTTGAGCAGGATTGTCTGGAAGAAAGATTCATCTGGTATGATTGTACGCTTGTAGTATTCCACAAAAGCCGGATTCCGCTGAACAAAGTCATGAATATACTGAATGCAACGATAGGATAGAGTGTGCCACTGGGAGCCAGCATAGCACTGAAACTTAGTTGTAAAAGGGCTCGAAAAGCACAGGATTCCTATTTTTGCACCATTTCTATCAATAACTAAACGAATTAGCGGTTGCCACCTGTGGATAAAGCAGGACAGCCTAAATAACACACTCTTTACTATTGAGAGTGAAGGCAGCTTATAGTAGTGATAAAAAAAGCGGTCTCTACCAGTATTTTTCAGCCATCTTAAACCGTATTCTGTTGGTTCTTCTGGCGGCTCTTTTGCCAAGAAATACTCCATAAATCCATCATATTCTGTTTTCTCAAGAAACTGCTCAATTTGGCTGAGTGGCTGAATTGGATAGTCTTGACCAGAGAGAAAGATTAACCAATCGAATTCAACAGAATGGGTCATTAACCAATCAATGCAGTGAAGCTCCATTTTAACCATGGGAAAATCGCCCCACACGACTGGAACATAATCTTCCAGAATGTGAACGTTACTCATTTGTTCAAAAGCCGTTGAGCTAAGGTTAGAACTTGAGTAGTCATGGTGAATGACGACTTGGGATTCAGGGCTACCAGTTTTTATGGCTCTGACAAATCTGATTAGCTGGTCTAAGTTAGTATGAGAAGCTATCAAATATAGAACTTTAGTCATATCTAATTAAGGATTTTTGGGGGAGTCTCAACTTTGACAGGAGGCCATTGCAATCCGTAATAATTAATAAGTTTTTTAGCAGAATCTTCTACTTGAAAAGGATAGAGTCTATTTCCAGTCAAGCGTCTGAGAGAGACTTTTAACAAATAAAAGGGATCTTTTTTAAAAAATATATATAAGGATAGGGGGATATCCGCACGGAATTTTGAAGAAATAATTTCTCTAAACCACGAAGAAGCATAGGCATCAGACAAAATCGATAAAACTTGATTCTTGTTTATAGATTTTTTTAGTTTTAAAGCTTTATCTGAGCGAGTAAAATTATCTAAATTAGATTTAGCAATATCTAAAAATGTTTTATGCGCTTGAGTGGGAAAACCAACGATCGGGGATGCCTGACCATCATAAATGCTTGGTGTTGCCTGACCATCATAAATTCGCCATGTGGCTAGTAATTTTGGAATATAAAGCACCTCAGTAAATAATCCCAATCGCATTGTCCAATCATAATCACCATGCGAACCATAGAGATTACTAAATCCCTTCATTTTTGTAATCAAGTTACGTCGGAAAACTAATGAAGTAATAGTCTTGTATATGCCACGATAAACAAAATGCATTATAAACTCACAAGTTCCGGAGCGAATATGTGCATATTGATTGATATCTCTATATATCTCAAACATAATTTCTTCGTATGATTGAATGACAACTCCGTTCTCGTCTAGGTGGCAAAATTTAAAGTGACATGCATCGATTTCTGGATATGCATCTAATGCAGCCATTGTGGTTGAAACTAAGCTGGGAAAGCATGTATCATCACTGGTTAGAATGTAGAAATAATCACTTTCCACATATTTTAAGCACTCGTTCCAGTCCACGTACATCCCTTGCTGTCGCCCACGCAGTATAAGAAATCGGGGGTCTGATGCAAACTGTTGCATATATTCCCAGCTACCATCGGTGGAAAAGCCATCAACAAACACACAATGCCAATCTTCACAATCCTGAGCCAACATACTCTGGATACAAGCAGGCAAGTATTTCATTTTATTGAGATTTGGGATACAAAATGTAAATCTAGGGCGGTTCATGTATTTACCGGCTAAAAGGTTTGGAGATAAAATAGTGATAGGTTTTCGCTTGCTAGAGTTAAGCTGAGGTTTGAATACCATCTATATCAGGGATGTTCCTTTTGGCAATATCAGACGGTTAAAATTTCCTTGAGAGCCAAAGCTTTACCTCTTTTTAGAGCTAGACGAAAACGACGTTTTCTTGAGCTAATTAACCATAGTTTGCCAATCTCTATTAGAGTTTCTAGCCCTGATAATCTTGGTAAAGGAACAATCTTGCCCCGAAAAGAATCTAAGATTGTGTGGGAGTATTCTATTGCTTCAGTTAATCTAACTAAGTAGTCCTCTTCAAGTCGATGAGCTGGCATTAGATGAATTAATTTCAGAGCTACAAACTGACCTGTACCAAAACCCAGGTCACACGCTGTAAATGCTAAATCACTGTCTCCAGCGCTTAATAGCGTTTTTCCTTTTCGATCCAGCCTTAACCGTCGGGGGTCGTTACGCGTTAAGTCAGCATATTTCTCTGCCACAATTTTACGAACGCACATCCCTGCACCACAAGGAGTTGTCTCGTGCTGATGTAACAGGTTCGACCACTGATCCCGCTCGAACTCTCGAATTCCTAACTTCTCCCAATAAGGTTTTGTCCAATCTGGAGGTGTCTTCTCAAACTCTGGCTTATTCTGTCCACCCCAAGCTCCAAGAATCGGCCAGTCTTTGCTGATTTGTAACGTTATTTCAAGATAGTCACAATCCAACACGTTATCATCATCAACAAAGACAAGTATTTCAGCTTGAGCTTCCTGAATTCCGCGTAACCGAGCCGGGGTAAGACCTAATTGCTCTTCTCGAATATGACGAGCCGTAGGATGCCAACTAAGATCAATTTCTGAACAAAGAGAGCAATCGCTGGCGTTGTCAACTAGTAATAATTCCCATTGTTCTTGTGGCAAAGTTTGGGACTTCAAGGCCGCTAGTACCTTATCAAGGTAATCACGCCGAGGATTGTGAGTACAAATAATGACACTGATAGCTGATTTCATCGCAGCATTTGACAAGGAATATATATCAACAAAATTTAACTGAGTTATTTGGTTTACTACAAACAGGAAGTGGTAGATTGTGTTTTGCGAAATTCTGACAGCCTCATTTGGTAAAACCCTCGTGTACTCAATTTCAAGGAAGAGAGAATGACTTTCATTGAAAAACAACATCGCAAAGCTTCCCTGACTTGGTTCATGGCAGCCTGGGTGTCACCATTTAAGATAAATTCTCTTGCAGATTTGAGGGCATAAAATGAATAGTTTTCAAGTGCCTTTTTTGAAAGCCTATCTGCACAGTCAGCAGGCAAGTAATCCTTGACAATGCCAATGGCTGTGCGGAAGTCTTGGATATTCTCACCACTGCGTACAGAGTACCCACTGAGAGATACGGAGTGGGTACGATATAAAGCTAGGGGTTCAACTTCATACCATACTGGGTAGTGAGCAGCGATTCGGACCCACATTTCCCAGTCCTCGCCCCAATAACGGATACGAGAATCAAATCCTCCTAGCTTTTCATAGACCTCACGCCGCACTACAATTGATGGTGCTTGAATGCGCTGTATAACGGCAAGTCGCTCTAGCCAATTATTCAGAACACCACTTTCAATTTGCTCTAAAGGGGAGATATAGTGCCAATGACCACGCTCATCCATGTGAATATGACGGCAAAAAGCAGCACCAACTTTGGGATTTTCCTCGAAACCTTGTTGTAGCTTTTGGTAGAAGCCATTGCGGACGCAATCATCTCCGTGCAATAGATGAATCAATTTGCCCTGAGAACGCTCTAAACAAGTTTGAAAATTTTTGATATGACCTACATTCTGTGGTTGTCGGTAGAATTTAATGCGATCGCGTCCTAGTTCTTCAACGACTGCTGCTGGATCGTCATGGGTAGAGCAATCATCGATTACCTCAATCTGCATGAGTTCCGATCCCGGATCTTGAGCTAACACGCTAGCCAGTGTCTCGCGTAGATACTCAGCACAGTTATAGGTCGGAATCATTACCGACCACAGCGGACGTGATTCTCCGTCTGGAACTTGTGTAAGACTTGCACGATAAGGATGTTGTTCACTTCTACTCATAACCCTCATTATTTTCCACTTTTGTTGTAAGTAAATTTATTTTTATTTTAAGTATTCTGATGATGATTTTTATCAACTTACTCAATGTATCTTTAAACGACATTTTCTCTGGATCAGCAGCTTTGTAAAGCTTTTTTGCCGTATGAATATACAATTCTGGATGTACGATTGAGAGAGCACTATGCTCGTTTTTCTCAAGTTCTTGTTTTAGTAACAGATTATTTTCTAAGTAATCTCTTTGCACAAACATCAAGATATTTTGAGCGTACCAATAAGCAACATCTGGGTTATGCCATATCTTCTTACGAATACAATCAATTACAACGTAATTTCTAGCTAGAAAAAGATTTACCCAGTAATTGGGCCACTGAGTATTAATATGATGTTCGCCAGGTTGATGGGGAATAGCAGCAGAAAAAAGAATAACTGGAGCTAGACTTGTCAAAGAATTAATAAATATATCAGCACTTTCAGCTGGTAAATGTTCGGCGACTTCCAAAGATACAGCTAAATCGAATTGTCGGTCTAAATGTAAAGGTTTTGTTAAATCAAAGGGGAAAAACTGTTCATTTGAAATCACTAAATTATTGCGATCGAGGTAGTCTCCATCAATACCCAGTATTTCTTCAACCCCGAATTGTTGAAAAACTTTTAACCAAGTTCCATCACCACAACCAACATCAATTACTCGCTGACATGGAAGTAATTCTAGAACTAACGGAACAATGACTTGAGGGGATTTTTTAGAATATTCCCGATTGAGCTTATAAAAATCCCCGGTATACTGATAGCTTTTTTTTAATGAATTCATTTGATTCGACTCCGGTTAATTTGAAAGAGTAATTATTAGGTTTTTGAATGACTTATGTAGAGTTATTTCAATGGGGAATAATCTTCCAAGTCGCTTCAAGAAAAATAACTCCCATATGAGTAAAAGGAGTACGACCAGTTCCATATATATCTGTCTCTTCTATACGAAAACTTAAATATCCTGTCAAAGTATCAACGTCAATAGAACCGTCTCCTAACCAAATATCTGCTGTATAATTTCCTTGCAGAAATGGAATTTGTTTTAGGGTGCAACGCATTGTAGCATAAGCACAAGAAGCATCATCAGTTTCAAATCCTGTCATGCGAGTATTCACGCCCCCAATGGTTCCAAAAGTGGCATGATTGATAACAACACCCATCACGGGAGCTTTTAAGCAGCTTGCATCAGGTGTAGCAAATGTCATTTCAAAAGTAATGTCTGAACCTAATAAAAAACTATTTTTTTCTTGCCCCTCTAAGTCTAGAACTCTTGCATAAATTATCAACGGTTTCGCCCACGATGGTCGAAAGCTTTGTATGTTTTTTACAGTATCTATTTGCATTGAAGGGCTTGCTTCTAAGTAGTAATTTATTGCATATTCAGTTCTGCCATAGAAAATCAATTCACCAGATTGAAGCATCATGCAGGATGAACATAAATTACTGATAGCTGCCATCTGATGACTAACAAAAATAATTGTTCGCCCTTCAGAGGCTACATTCTGCATCTTGCCCAAACACTTTTTTTGAAATTGGGCATCCCCTACAGCTAGAACTTCATCGACTATTAATATTTCTGGTTCAAGATAAGCGGCTACTGCAAAAGCTAGACGCACATACATTCCAGAAGAGTAGCGTTTAACAGGGGTATCTAAAAACTTCTCGACTTCTGCAAAATCGACAATTTCATCAAATTTTCTTTTAATCTCCACCCTACTCATCCCTAAAATGGCACCGTTGAGATAGATATTTTCCCGCCCGGTTAATTCTGGATGAAAACCCGTTCCCACCTCCAACAGGCTTGCTACTCGCCCTTTGAGGGAAATGCGCCCCGTGGAGGGTTCCGTAATTCGGCTTAAAATCTTGAGTAAGGTCGATTTTCCGGCTCCATTTCGACCAATAATCCCAACGCGATCGCCCTGCTTAATCTCAAAAGAAACATCCTTCAGCGCCCAAAACTCCTCACGAGCAGGGTTGGGAATATTTCTCCTAGCAGGGTTCAAAA
>CBDTXL010000036.1:0-24376 GCA_965364435.1 uncultured bacterium | reverse complement strand
GCGAGAAAACTTAGTTAAAACGTCGGAGCAAGCATCTCAAGATTGGTTTTGATACCTAGTTGCATTCAAACGTATAACTCTCTCTTTCTCTTCCCTCAGCGTCCTCTGTGCCTCTGTGGTTCGTTAAATTCTACGTTAGGCAGCAACTCAGTATGAGTCGTTGTTAGTTGTTAATTTTTGGAACGTTGTGGAAAACTGGGCTACTAATGAGAGCTACCAGGGGCTACCAATCATCGTGAAAGCTGCCCAGTAGTAGGGATGGGAGAAATCAAGATTTCCTTCCAGTTCAGGCGGCACAGGGATTGAACCACGAAATCCAGGTCCGCGCAACTCACCTTCTTCCAGACGCAGTTGCCCTCGTAACATAGCGATTTGGGCACGCCTGAGGGCCTCAGCTTTGATGGTCACGTCGGGTTGACTCAATTGCCGATAAAATTCACTCATCAGCGCTAGGGTGCCGCCATCATCGACATACCACAGACTTGCAAGCGCTGATTTAACTCCCGCCTGCACAGCTAACCCGCCAAAACCTAACTCCGCGTCTACATCCCCCACGGCAGTGCGACAGGCACTCAAGACCAATAGCTCGACTTGGGGCGGCTGATTCCAGCGCATCTGCCTTAATTGATTCATCTTGAGTTGGCCCTCCCATAGCTGAATATAGGAGTTACTAGCATCTCCTGGTTGGAAGTCGGCGTGGGTAGCTAGGTGGATGATTCCAAATGGCTGACGCTGAGACTTGAGGTTATTCAGGGTAAATCCTTCGTTGAGGAAAGATTTCCCCTTCCACAACTGCTGGGTAATCACATCCAACTCCACTGGCACCGCAGGTAAGGAGGACAGTTGTTGAAATTTCGAGGCTCCCATTGCCAGAACTTGGGCATCCTTGACAGGGTTGTAGGTGGTATTAGTGAGACTGACGCTGGGGATGGAGCCGATACTGTAGTTTTCCACGAGAAACTGCTTGCCATCGTGCAGCGCTGCCATGGGTATCGTGCGTAAACCCGCATCCATGCAAAAGATGAGGGTGTCAATGCCTAGGGCTTTTAAGTCGGGTTCAAGGGGAGCAATGAGCCACTGATACAGCTGTTGTGCAGAAGCGAGGTAGGCTTTGGGGCGTATGGGATTGCTGACGGTTTGGCGGAACTCAGTTAAGCTTTGCTGTAGGGCAGCGGCATTCGCTTTTGGAATGACTTTGCCGATAGGAGGACCTTCCGGACGGACTAACACCAGTTCCAATTGGTTAGGGAGCGATCGCGCATAGATAACAACAGGACTCTTCCCCGTTTGACTCTCGATAGTCTTTAGGGTGTCTCGAAGGCTTTCGGCGGTGACGACTTGATCGGTAAGATTTTCTCGAAAATACTTCTCAAATTGATCCTCAAAGTCTTGGTCAGTTAATTCAACAATGTCATTGGGTACTGGAACCTCAAGGGATATTTGATCGTTGGGAAAGCGCCAAAAAATACTGTAATCTCTGGTTTTAGGGTCTTGGTAGATTTGAGTCTCAGCTTGCAGAGTCTCCCCAACCCGATTGGCTAAACACTCTACTGGGTTTATGCATGGCTCCAGGGATTGTATTGGCTCTGGGACTGGTATGGGAGTGGGTGGTAGTGGTGGTTTTGTCGGGTCAGAGACAGATATGATTTGAAGTCTATCCGCATCCTGTTTATGGGTGACCAGATATTCTTGGGTGGGCGAAATCGTCTGTTCAGGTGCCCTATTCCCTCTAGTAATCGCTCCCGCCGTTCCGTTCGTCCCAGCATTACCCACAATAAAGGGGGTAACGCCACCACCCCCGTGGCGGATAATGATTGTGCCACCCTCCGTCCCTCCCGCAGCAGAAATACTCGCATTTATGCCATTCTGGTCTGGAAAAGAACCCGTAGCCTGGACGAAACTGTTAGTCATAATCTCAACATTTCCTCCGGTTCCCATACCAAGGCTCTGGGCATTAATTTCGCTAACAGTAATACTCCCACGAGCATTGAGATTAATATTGCCACCATTGGCAGAGGAAGAGGAGTTAAGAATGCTAGTGGCGATTTGTCCACTGCTGCTGGAGAGAGTAATTCCTCCTGATGAGTTGATGTTACCCGTGGTGATATTATTGACTGCTGTGATGCTTATACCTGCTGGGTTAGTGGTGGTTAAGTCCCCTTGGATGAACAAATCGTTCACAGGTACCGAACCCCCCACGACATTATTAAACCGAACAGTGCCAGTGTTGGTGCCCAGAGCCAGATTGTAAGTCCCGTCAATGGTGTTGTTAAAGATAATGTCACCCGTGCCGGAAATCTTGACCGAGGCATTCCCCCCTAGGGTAACCGGACGGTCAAAGGCAATGTTGTTGTTGTTAGTCTTGATATCTCCACTGAGATTAAGGTTGCCACCAGCAATCAGATTAATCAAGCCACCCGTGTTCCTCTCAGAAGAGGCATCGATCCCAGCTACACTAATGTTGCCCGCAGAAGCATTGAGGGTGATATCGCCGCCATTGCCAAAGGCAGAACCAGTAAACAACGTACCTGCGCTAGTATTGATGCTACCGTTACTGCTGATGATGGTGATATTCCCACTATTCCCCTTGAAGCCACTCACTAAAAAATCGGCAAAATTACCTGTGTCAATGTTGCCAGGAGCCGAGATAGTGATATTGCCGCCAGTCTTACCACCCAAAGCATTCAGAATACCCGTGGTGGTATTGATAGCACCACTGTTGGTTGTGAGGGTGATATCTCCCCCTTTCATGTCACCAAATGTGTAAAGATTAGCTGTTGTAATGTTGCCAGCGGCAGCGGTGAGGGCGATCGCTCCTCCATCACCAGTTTTAGATCTCGTGTTCAGCGTCCCTGCACGGGTATCGATGTTGCCGAGTTTGCTGGTTATGGCAATCGCATGACCTAAATTGGTGATATTGCCAGTCGTTATATTTTGGTTGGCTGCAAGAGTAATGTCACCTGTTGCGGTTAAGGTAAAACCTTCGGTGTTGATAGAGCCATTGGGCGATCGCAACGTGACTGGGCTGTTGAAAGTGACATTATTTCCCAGGGTAATGGTACCGCTGCTATCCTCGCGTCCGATAGTGATCGAGGAGAAGCCATTCAATCGTGGCGGTGCTTCTGCATTCAGGAAGTTTCTACCAATGTCCAGATTGAGGCTGGGGGTTAAGGGCTGCAACAGCAGATTGCCAGTGCCAGTAACCGAAGCAGTACGCTCAATATTAATTTTGTCAGCCGTCAGGGTCAGATTGCCGTTACCAGAGGCGATATTACCTACTACGCCATTGAGTTCTAAGACACTGATGCCCAAGTTGTTTGCACTATTCCCAATAAGCCTGATCTCCCCGTTTACTGAGGCAATAGTCGAGGAAACCAGGATACCGAAGGAGTATTGGTTATTTCCAGTGCTATTCCCCCTGAGGGTTATATTCCCATCTCCGGCATCGATCATGAACCCATCAAAGATACCGATGCCTTCTTCGCTTGTGCTATTGCCAGTGAAAGTGATATTCCCCCCTCTTGAGATGATATTCTCTCGAACATCAATGCCGCTGCCGAAGCTGCCAGTTCCGGTTCTTTTCCCCTCGAATGTGATATTCCCACCCCCAGAGTCGATAGGGCGGCTGTTAATGATGGCATCGTCATTATCGTTGGTACTGTCGCTAGTCCCGTTGACGGTGATATCCCCACCCCGCGTTGAGATGGCACCATTGATTTGGACTCTGCCTGCATCTATCCCATCGTTTAAGTTGACAGCACCTCCATTGGTAGTGATGCTCTGATTCACAAAAATGTTGTTATTGGCTTGAGCTTTAATGCCGACTCCTTGTTGAGCAATATTGATGGGTGCATCAAAGGTAATGTCATTAGTAGCTTGCAGGATGACATTTGCCGTTGCTGCATTAATCGTGCCATTGTTGATCGTGTTATCTGCGCCCGGAGCCTTGTCAAACGCATTGTTCGCTGCTAGTTCGGGTGGATTATTTGCACCTGCGACAACTGTGATATTTCTTGGGTCTAAGAGCAAGGTTCCAAATTGACCTTGAACAGCCGACAAATCAGCTATGCCAGCATAGTCAAGGAACCCCTTACCCGACACTTCAGCAAAGCCACCATTACCACTCTCGCTCCCACCTCGTGCCGTGACTGTACCATAGAAGCGAGTTGCCTCATCCGCCCAGACTATCACCCGTCCCCCGTTACCATTAGTTAGAGCATCGGCATTAATCAGCGAATCCCTGCTAACAAAGGTGCGTAAGGCGTTAGGAATAGTACCGTTTCCCTGGTAATCTCCACCAATCCGCACCGTGCCACCGCCATTGGTGCCAGAGGCATTGATATTGGTACCGAAAAGTCCCACCTTGTCGCCTAAAACATTCACCTCACCCCCGATGTTTGGTGAGGGCGCAAGGCGTTGCGCCCCTACGGCAGACACATCAAGACTACCGGAAGCGATCGCACTCCCCCCTTGAGTTGGTATCGTTATGCCAGAACCTGTCAGCTGCACCTCTCTAGTTGGGGAAACGCTCAATCCGGTTTCCACGCTCCCAGCCGTGCCAGTCAGCAAAGTTGGCAAATCTACGGGACTCATCGGTAGCTGCTGCCCCTGATTGTCCCTTGGCACAGAAACCTCCAAACTCAACAAGTGTCCCGGTTGACTAATCCGCACTAGATTCTCACCCGGCACAGCAGCAAGGGTGATAGTCCCCGACGGTGCAGTCAGTTGCCCAGTATTGATAACATTCCCGCCAAGTAAGGTTAAATTCTGCTCCTCTCCAACTGCCAGATTTCCACCATTGACAATACTCCCTGGTTGTGCATTATCAAAGGCAAAAATCCTGGGAGTACCGATTAAATTCTGGTAGTTATTCTTACCGAAGGCATTAAACCAATTATTCCCAGCAAAACCAATACCCGTGGCAGTCGTCGCCGTAAACGAAGCGGGGACATTGAGACTGGCACCTCTGCCAAAAACAATCCCGGCAGGGTTCATCAAAAATAAGTTAGAGTTCCCGCCAGTTACTTGAATTAGACCATTAATTATCGAGGGGTCACCCCCAACAACCCGCCCCAGAATATTGCGAATCTCAGGATTAGACAGAAAGTTAGCAATCTGACCTTCAGAGAGTCCAAACTGCTCAAAACTGTGGAAAAGATTGGTGCTAGATTGAGTGCCGCCGTTGATATCGAATCGGTTGCCTTGGGGAGTAACTACTGTGCCAGTGCCATTGGAACCTAATTCTGGTGTGATGGGTTGTGCAACTGCCAGCTTTGGTGCAGCAAGTCCAACTACCAGGAAGCTAGTTAGTACCGAACTCAATACTTGAGCTACTGGCTTCATGAGAATGAGACTCTGTTGAGACTTTTCAGTTTACTTATAGAACATAAGCACTTAAAAAATAAATGGAAATTTTTACTTACTTAAGAGAATAAATGGGAAAATATGCTATCAGGACAGCATGTCTCCCCCAAAATCGCCCAAGAATTTGGCGCGATCGCCAGCAGATGCAGTGATTGCGGTTTTTGGCATTCCCATCCCAGCCTCGCTTAAGAGGAGATTGCCAAGGATGACTAGTGCAGCGGGCGCAGAAATAACCCACCAGTTGGCAGCGGGGGAGCGGGGGAGCGGGGGAGCGGGGGAGCAAGCTTTTACTTTAATCCTATTGAAGTGGTGGAAAACTTTTGCTGCGTTGCACTAGTGATTAATAAATCGAGTCTGGTACAACACTCAAAACTATTTCCCTACTGCTACTCCTGCGACAGGACGCCCTCCATTATTTTTGTGAGTTGCCAGTTTTTCCAATGGCTGCTGATTCCCCTGGATAATTGCTGGATTGAACCGATAGCCGATGTTGCGGACTGTTTGAATCAAGCTGGGTTGTCGGGGATCGGTTTCAATTTTTTTGCGTAGGGAGAGGACGTGAGTATCAATCGTTCGGGGGTTGTCAATGGCATCAGGCCAAGCACGGCGCAGTAATTCGGAACGGCTCAAGGGCAGTCCTTCAGATTGCGCCAGCACGTAGAGCAAACTAAATTCTTGAGGGGTTAGGTCAATAAACTCTTCTTTGTAGCGGACGCGACGCTGCACTAAATCAATTTTGAGGTCGCCGTAGTCCAGAGAAATGGGGGCAGCACTCACACGGACGCGGCGAATCAGCGCCTCAACCCGTGCCATAAACTCTTGCATGCCAAAGGGCTTAGTCAGGTAATCGTCAGCTCCCGCTTTGAGACCTGTGACAATGTCACCTTCTGTATTGCGGGCAGACAGCATCAAAATGAGTGACTGTCGCTGCTGCTGTAGCCAACGGCAAAACTCGACACCATCACCATCTGGTAAATCAGAGTCAAGAATGACGAGTGTTGGTTGACGATGGTAGAACGTTTCTCTGGCATGATAAAGCGTCGCCGATTGATGCACCCAATAGCCTGCTTGCTGTAAGTGCCAGCCCAGTAGCGATCGCAAGTGAGGGTTTCCTTCGATTATTTGAATACAAACCAATGTCACGGCAGCTTAGTTCCTTGACGCGGTGCGTATCAGGTTAACAGAGAACTATGTCAAGATTTTGTAACAATTGCTACTGAGGGAAGTGAGGGGCTTGAAATTAGGGGCTTGGGGCTTGGGGGAAGTCCAAGCCGTTGGAAGTCGGTGCTTAGGATAAAATTAAATCAGGTCAATGTATAAGCTCCCTCATGAGTGAGACGATGCAGGCCGCTCTATTGGCTGGCGAAAAAAGTCCCACCGACTTCGCGACGTAGTACAACCAGGTGTACCCAACGAGAGCCGCTAGAGAGATGACTACCAAGATCGCCTTTCCTGTCAGACCATTTACTCACTAGGAGCAACCCCCATCAGCAGTCATTGAGCAGAAGACTTTTTCTAACTCAAGTTAGGAGACTACACCAACCAACTCAGTCACAATATTAGTTAGGCAACATTTGTAGTTGTTATTGTTAATCCTCAGATTGACAGCCTGCAACTCAAAACTTAAAATTCAGGATTCAAATCTCTTTAGACTTATGCTTCAAGATACTCAAACCATACGCTACTACCAACAGCTTACGGACGCGCTGGTTTATATGTGGAACAGGGGTTATCGCTTCGATGATCTGCGGCTGTATCTCGATGGCTATCTTGCTGCCCTCCGCCATACTAATGCCCTTGAAGCCTACCTCATCCACCGCTTAGAGGAAGAAGCAACCCGATACCTGCGAGATCCATCTAACTTTGAAGTCATGCCGATGCCGCAACCGGAATCAGATTACTACTAAAAATAGTACAAAGTAGAAGCGTTCTGCTGGAACGCCTCTACTGATTACTCAGTAATCAGTAGAGCCTTTGAACGAAATAGCAGGGACTTCAGTTCTCAGGTTGTCTTTACGAAGCTAAAGCGACTTCGACTAACTGCTGTAATTCGCCGTTTTGATACAGTTCAATCATGACATCCGAGCCACCGACGAACTCTCCGTCAATGTAAACTTGGGGAATCGTCGGCCATTTGGAATATTCCTTAATTCCCTGACGCAGTTCCGAATCTTCTAGGATATCTACAGTGTCGAAAGGCACGCCCAGTGTATTCAGAATCTGTACGACATTGTTGGAAAAACCACACTGGGGCATCAGCTTGTTGCCCTTCATGAAAACCAAAATCTTGTGCTGCTTTACTAAGTTGTCAATGCGCTCTTTCAGTTCGGGTGTCATAGTTTTGCCTAAGTTTCTCTGGGACTCGTATACCTTTAGTGTAGGGACAGTTAAGAGAACACGTTCTTAAGTGTTGCTTAAACAACTTGACCGGCAGCCTTCCAAGCTTCGGGGGTGTAGGTTTTAAGAGCCAAGGCATGAATCTCTTGTGTTGCTAATGCCTGTTCCAGCGCTCCGTAAACGAGCTGGTGCTGTTTCACGAGGGTCTTGCCTTGAAAGTGGGAAGAAACCACAATCGCTTGAAGATGGTCACCGCCGCCGGTTAAATCTTGAATTTGCACCTGAGCATCTGGTAGCTCTGCCTTGATCATTTCCTCAATTTGATTTGGGCTTATCATAGACACTCCCGTTTGTGTTGAAACTTCAAAATCTAATTTAGCTTTTAGGAGAAGCGGACGAAGTAGGCTGGCTATCGCGTGGTTTAGGATAGGGTGAATCCACAAATCCTAGCTCAAATAGCTGCTGGTAGGCTTTCTTACCCAGATCCCGTGTCGGACTCTGAGAACGAAGAATCTGAATCAACAAAGGTACAGCTAGCTCTGGCTGATTTTGCGCCCGATGGACAAGCGCCAGTTGATAGGTTGCTTCATCTCGCATTTCGGCTGTTTCCAAGGCTTTTTTGCGTTGGGCATCGAAAATCCGGTTGTCGATTCCCGAAAAACTTGAAGACAGTTGTTGATAGAAATTAGACAATTGGTTGAAAACTTGACGTGCCTCTTGGAGTTTTTTGGCAGCTAAGGGATAGTTTTGTGCATCAACTGCACTACTAGCTTCTGCCATCAAACGCTGCCCTCCCTGTAAACTCAGAAGGCTGCCATCCTGAGTTAAGGGTCGGAGATTGTTGGGGTCAGTCAAGTCTGGCTGCATCTCACTGGCACCTTCTGGAAGCACAGGATTGGAATTTTGAGCCTGTGCCGGTGGCAGTAGCGCCAAAGCAGCCGTGAATGGTAAAGAAACAAGGCAAGTAAAGCCAAGGCGACGAACAGTTCCAGAAGATACCATGAAATAACTTGGGGGGGTTATCTAAAGACAGAATGTATCTAAACTTCGGTATCTTACCATTGCCAGAGAGCTGTAGATTGCAGTCCACAGGGAAGGAAAGTTCTGAAGTCTTGCGAGGGTTAGACTCAAACCACGCCCAGAAAGTTTCCTCACCTAATTTTAAAGTGGTTGTAGCAAAGGATATGACCCATGACCCGTAGCCCTGATTCTGCACCAGAAGATTCTCCTCAAACAAGCGGCGTCCCCGAAAAAAGTGTGGGCGTAATGCTACAACGCTCAGGTGAGGAACTGGCGCTTTTGAAGGTGAGCGATCGCTTTACGATACGCCCTAATTCTAAAGCGGCGGCAGCTGAATTGGTCGCGACTTTGCCAGTCGAACAGCAGAGGAAGATTAAGAGCGCCAAGCTTGAAGAATTCACGGTTGCCCCCGAAGATCGAGACGCGGCGATGCAGGCGGCACGGGAAAGTCAAGCTGTTGCCTTTGCTAGTCATGTTTACCAGCTCAAGGAGCATCCAGAGACACTAGTTTATTTGACCGACCAACTGACGATTCAATTTATCCCAGAAGCTGATGCCGATGCGATCGCCGCGATCGCATCGGAATTTGGCTTACAATCGGTGAAACCCGTAGTCGGCATTCCCAATACCTTCGTCTTTCAACTCACTCCTTACGCCACGGAAAATCCCGTCAAAATTGCCAACCGACTGATGGCGCGTCCAGAGGTTTTAACCGCTGAACCTAACATTGTGGTGCCAAAACAGTCTCACTACCGTCCCCGTGACCCCCTATATCCCCAACAGTGGTATCTCTACAACACTGGTGGATCGGTTCTGGCAACGGGTTCTCATATTGATGTTGAGAAAGCCTGGGATATTACTCGTGGCAATCGGTCTGTGGTTGTAGCGATCGCAGATGATGCTGTTGACTTGAACCACCCTGATTTTCAGGGTACAGGAAAAATTGTTGCCCCCAAAGACTTTAAAGACCAGGACTTCTTACCGCTGCCAGCTATTTCCGATGAGAGTCATGGAACCGCTTGTGCGGGGATAGCCGTTGCTGAAGAAAACGGCACCGGCATTGTCGGTGTCGCTCCTGGCTGTGCGATGATGCCCATCCGTACCACAGGGTTTCTGGATGATGAGGCGATCGAACAGCTGTTTGACTGGACAATTCAAAATCACGCCAGTGTGATCTCTTGCAGTTGGGGTCCAGCAGCCGTTTACTTTCCCCTCTCCCTGCGGCAACGCGCTGCCCTCACCCGTGCTGCCACAAAGGGACGCCACGGGAAAGGCTGTGTCATTGTTTTTGCCGCCGGTAATGCCAATCGCCCCGTCAGTGGCACGATCTTTGAGAAAGGCTGGCCTAATGATTTGCTACGGGGACCGACAAATTGGCTGGGCGGTTTCACGATTCATCCCGATGTCATCACCGTTTCTGCCTGTACCAGCCTCGGCAAAAAATCTGCCTATAGTAACTGGGGAACCAATGTTTCTGTCTGTGCCCCCAGTAACAACGCGCCGCCGGGGATGTGGTTTGAACAAACTGGCTACATCAGTACCGCACCGGAGGTGAAAGTGCCACTTCCTGGACTAGGTATCTTCAGCAGCGATTTGCTAGGGGCCGCCGGGTACGAGACTGGTGACTTTGTGAGGAATTTTGGCGGCACCTCCAGCGCCTGTCCGGTTGTGGCAGGCGTTGCCGCCCTAGTTCTTTCGGCTAACCCTGAACTCACTGCCACCGAAGTCAAGCGGCTTCTCCAAGAAACAGCTGATAAAATTGTTGACCGTGATGCCGACCCCCAGTTGGGGATGCGACTGGGTACTTACGATACAAACGGTCACTCTCAGTGGTTTGGCTATGGCAAAGTGAATGCCTTTAAAGCCGTACAAGCTGCCAAGCAGAAAATCGCCCAAAGTCAACAGACCAGCCTCCGCAGTCTCCAAGGACGCAATGACAATCCCGTTGGCATTCCCGACGACAACCCTCAAGGCATTACTAGTGCCATTAGGGTAAATGACTCAGCATCAGTGCGAGAGATTCGGGTTAGTGTCAATGTTGAACACGACTTTCTGGGAGATCTTGAAGTGACCTTGAAAGCACCCACTGGTCAGACGGTGCTATTACAAAATCGCACTCTAGGTTCCAGAACTCAGCTACAAGAAACTTATTCGATGGAAACCACACCAGCACTCAAGCAACTCCTCAACAAACCCGCAGCTGGTGTTTGGCAGTTGCAGGTAGTAGATTATGCTCCAATGGATACAGGTACGCTTAAAAGTTGGGAATTGATATTAGGGCTATAGGTAATCAAGTCATCGGATCATGGCTTTTAAAAAAGCAAGATCTGGGCTACTGTCACCGCAGCCAACAGAGGCAACCACGATCGCGATTCATGGCAATACCTGGCAATACTCCTCCCCGTAACATTCGTCTCGTCTGAGGGTTGGTGAAAGGAAACGATCGCCCTCTCATTTTATCTTGGCGATCATGTCCACAGTCACAGCCTAAAGTGCGACCCGCTTCTAGTTAGTACTGCCAGAGAAAAGCGATGCTGGGTTTCCTGTTGTCAACCCAGCCTACGGCGAGCTTGTGATCGCACTGGACGGCACACAAGCGATCGCTGTTCATATCGCCTACTGGTTGAGAAACTCAGTTACCACTTCCACCCCTCTCAACTCCCCGTTCGCTCATTTGGGGAATCCAGTAGCCAAATTAGCAGCCCTGCATAGCAGTCTGAGTAGGCAATTCGGTAATTGAGGAGAGACCAGAAGGAGCGTTTGTGGAACTGACTATAGCGGTTCTCAGTTGGATGCGGTACACTTTGACCTCTCTGGTAAACCTCTCTCCTACTCTTGAGAGAGGCTTTGATTCTTACTCCCCTTCCCTTGCAGGGAAGGGGTTGGGGGTTAGGTTTTTCTGCTGTACTTCACGCAGCAGAGAAATGCTATATTTACGGAACTGGTATGGATAAGGCATAAATAGACACAGGAAGGTTCATCAATTTCAAAATTTGCTGCTGCACAAAATTAAGTGGGCTGATTTCTGTTGAACCGTCTCGATGAAAATACAAGGTAATGCCACAAAAAGCTCTGAGAAGTCGCTCTGCCGTGGGACGATTAGTGGCGCGTTGGGGATTGCCATCATACAAACCCGCTTTCATATATTTGTTGGTCACTCAAGTGACGGCGCACAACAAACTCGATCAGGGTAAACGCCTGTAGGGCAATCGTCAGCAGCAACATTAACCCTCGAATCCGCTCCTGATCTTGAAAGTAGATTGGAAGTGCTCTCTAGACTACCTCGCTTAAACAGATGGAAGCCTCGCTCTGGTTGCCATTGTTGTCGATAGTAGAACACTGACTCAGATAAACTTAACCGTTGTTCAGGTGCATTTGTGACATAGAGTCGCCAACCTGCCAAGGCGCTCGCTCTCTAGCAGTCTGTCCACTTTTTCCTGTAAAGCTTGAGCATCTTGACCAGGTTTTAAGGCAAGTTTTGCCAAGGCTTTCTCCGCTTTTTGCAAACGCTGCTCTAATCCCTTCATCTGGCGTGCAGCTAAGGCATGAGAACGAATTGCCAACCATCGCTCTGACCAACGATGCCACTGTTGGCTATTTGCGTCTAGCCACAGACTGCCCAAAGGAATTTCAAAGCCCTCACCGACTGGTGCCTCTACCTCTTCTTGAGTTGGCAAGTAGATATCTTTGACAGGAGTGGGCGGATTGAAAACCCAAGGAGAGCAAAAGTTTGGGACGATGTCCAGTCATGGCAACCGGAAAATAGTAGATGCCACCTGCGCGGTCAATTTGTCCTCGATTAGACCAACTAGAGGCTTTAGAATCTGCGAGGAACAGAAAGTCAGTATGACCAATAATCTCAGCTAGACGCTTCCAAGTAGGAATATAGATTGGGTCATCTGCACCGTTGCCTGGAAGGGTGGCACTGACTAAGGGCATTCCTAAGGGGTCTAGGGTAGCTAGCATCTGACGGTACTGTAGCAAGTCGGGGCGGCGGTCTTTGCTATAACCTTTTTGTAGCAGGGAGGCAGAGGTTGTTTGTCCCTCTGGCTGTTTTTCTGTTGGCTGATGGTAGACCGAAAAGCTGGTGGTATCGCAACGGGCTGTATCAGTGGGTAAGGAGTAAGCTTTTACCAGGTGTTGACCCAGAGAAGTTTCGATAGTTTCTATCGCTTTGTGTTCTGATGAACCCAAGATCCTCAACAAATCAGCTAGTCGGTCATCTGTGGCATCTTTGTTCGCAATCTCCCATCCCGTTGCCAATTCTAAGGTTTGATGGTGCTGATTTACCCAAGGTTCAACCGCACACAATCGGTGGTCGGCTTGAGTGATGATGTAGCTTAGCAGCAAGATTGCCAATTTACCATAGCTTAATCCCTGACGGTTGCCATGTGGTGCAGGTAATTCCTGGTCAATCAGCCGTTCGATACCCATCTGAGATAGCCAGTGAATGACTACTGGCAGGTCATCCACTCTTTCTGATGCAAGTTTGATTCAACTGTGTCCCCTGAGCGTCTCTTCATTCACTGAATTCCTCAGCCAGACTACTATGCAGGGCTGCTGATTTGGCTACTGGGTTCCCCAAATGAGCGAACGGGGAGTCTCAACGAAACGATTTGGTAGTATTCAAGGGTGCATCCCAAATGTGCAAATACATTCTTGTGGGGTAGGCGACACGAGCAGCCTTGTCTTAGGGCGGGCAGGATGCCCACCCCACAAGAAAATGCTATTTATGCAAAAGTGGGATGCACCCGTATTCAAAGCCCCTCCTGAGTTGGAAGCACAAAATCTGCATGACGACCTGATTAAACGTGTGGTTGGTCTACCAGGAGATATGGTGCCAATCTGTAATGGGCAGACGCTTATCAACGGTAAAGTCATCACAGAACCTTTTAGCCTGCGTCAAAGTGGTAATTTTGCAATACGATTCACCCATTCCTCTGCGCTAGACGCTGCCCAAATCAACAGCAACTCTTCAATGACAGCCTCAATCGGTAGCTTTCGGGAAACGATGATAACTCCTGAGCTTTGATGGCTGGTTATGAATGTGGCAAACTCCAACGGCATCGTTTTACGATCATGACTGATGAGAATACGACCCTGTTGCGCTGCAAGTGCCAATACTTCCGAATCTTTTACACCTTCCAGCCCAGCAGCAAAAGCGGTTTGAAAGTCAATTGCAGGCTCACGTCGTAAAACCCCCGTTACAATCACCTGATTTAAGTCAGCATCAGCTTGGTAGCGAACGGTCATGATTCTACTTGTTGCTTCGCTGCTTTAGCTGCCATAAGTTTGTTATACAAAGCGGGATCAGTCGTTTGTAGGGGTTGGGGCATAGTGTCGAATGCCTTCTCCTCGGCTGCCAAGTAAGCATCAATCTCAATACGATTCGCAAGATAGAAGGCGATCGCACCATAAACCTGTTCAAGGGTTAGCAACGGAAAAGACTGAACGATACTTTCTGGCGATACCCCTTTTTGGAAGGCATAAACAATCGAGTCAAGGGAAATCCGAGTTCCTTCTACCCAGTAGCCCTCGTTTCGGTACTCTATATAAGATTTCGTTGCTAAGACTGGCATAGATGCGCTTTGGCTCAACACCTTAATCATAAATGGATCTGATAGAGTTGACGAGAGTATTTATCCGGCTTAGGGCATATTGTTAGCCTGCATTGAATGACTTGAGAAATAAGAAAATCTCCCAACAGTAGTAGAAGTGCGTTGCAACGCACCCTACACGATGGCTGCGATTGCACTTGCTTAACGTCCCACAATCCTGGTGCGTTCCCACGAATTTATTGGCAGAATAATTGGGAACTGTTGCGGGGAACGCACCCTACAAGATCAGCGATCGCACTGTTTAAACACCGTCATGACTTCCTGCTTACATTTCTTGAGTAACTCAAAGTGAACCGAGTCTGGCATGGTTAAATCTTCATGAATCAGATTATTCCTGATTTGTCTAACTTTATGCAATGAATCACATAAATCCTTTGGCATCATTCCTTTGCGATCGCAAAAGTTGATGTTGTGAAAGACTTCAGAACTCACTTTCGATGGATCAACTTTTCTTACAGCCTCCTCTAAAATATCTTCAATCTCCTTAAAATCATTTGCAAATCTACCAAATCTTTCATCCTTGAAAAGGGGCGTCTTTGTTGCGACGCTGCCAACTTTTTCTGCGACGTTGCTAGCTTGTGGTAATAATCGGTGCAGTACTGAAATGACTACCAGCAGTATGGTGTAGAAAACTGGAAATGGCACCGCCGCAACTGCGCCTAGAAATACCGCCTTAACTAGTGCTGGAGCAGGGCGATCGCCTAAGATGCGCTGCTTAGAAAAAACGATGTAAGAACTCAATCCAAAGATCACAAAAATAATCACCGGAATTGCAGGAATGCCAACAATCGAAATGGCTGCTCCTGTTTCGATGAACATCCACAAGCAGTCAAGGATAAATACAGAAATTAATCCATCCCGGTGGAAACCAAACCAGTTTGGAGGCGCTTTCCTATTTTCAGATTTAGACATGTTGGCAAACCTTAATTCGCTCAAGACTTATGGACTAAATAAATTGAATGTTAACGACAGGGATGCCCTACTGGTAGCCCAATATCATTTCATCCCTAGCCACTGACTGAAGGCGCATAACCAGCTAATGTACTCAGTTATTTTACGTAAAAAATAAAGAGTCAATGGCTTTGGCACCATAACCTTCACCGTTTCTTCGCAGAAATCTTACGTGTTCTGAATCAACAACCGAAGCCAGCTAACGTTTGTGGTCAGTAGCGGCTGGGATTTTTGCAACTCTCTCATAGGTTTGCACCAGTCCGCTGCATCACGGTTACTATGCCGCAATCTCTATCGACTCTGCTTTAACCCCAACCTACTCTCAAAAATTTTTTCGGGCTAATATTTATTTTCAACAGCCCGACGATATTGCTCTAACAGTTGAACAAACTTGACAGCAGAACGGTCTAAATCATACGAAACCAATAAAATATCATAGCCATATTTTTCTCTACTCCGCAGTAATCCAACAGTGTGACGTATTTATCAACTCTTTTGTAGGTCAGTACACTGATACACAACCTAACTCAGATGTCAATACTCAGCCAAGGGTAGGCAGAATCGAAACGTGCTGCCCTGCCCCAATTCACTTTTCATCTCAATTCGACCAGATTGAGCTTCCACTAATCGCTTGACAAGCGCCAAACCAATTCCTGACCCATCCTGTCGTATCTCTCGCGATCGCTCTGAACGCCAAAAGCGATCGCACACACGGTAGATCCTCGACTGAAATGCTACCTCCCATATCCGTTATGGCTATACTGTCTGGGGAAGTCAGCTCTTTCTCCCGTTAAGATTAATTACGATGTCCAAGCGAGACGATTTACACTTCCCCCTACGTCGCACACTCGAAAAAGACGCTTGGACAATCACAGATGACCCGTTGATCCTCGTACTGGAACAAACCCTTCTCAAAGCTGACCTGGGAGCTGAGAAGTTTTTCACCGCAGAAAAACAGGGACGCAAGATTGCCGTAGAAGTGAAAGATTTTGATGCCCCCTCAGTCATCAGTGAACTGGAAAAAACGATGGGGCAACTCCAGCTTTATCAATGGGCATTAGAGGAGCAAGATCCAGAGCGACAGTTGTTTTTAGCCGTGAGCCAAGAGATTTACCTCAAGCATTTTCAAAAGCCGATTTTTCAGTTGGCGATCGGGCGGAATAGAATCAACTTATTAGTCTACGAACCCAGCCAGGAGGAGATTCTTCAATGGATCACCCACTAAGTTACGCAGACATTCTTAAGAAAACGGTACAGGCGGCAACCGTTAACCAACCCCGGCTACAGGCGATCAAACTCTATCCTGTCTGTGATATAGATTCCGGTCACTTTCTAATCCTGGCTACAGGGTGGGATAAACAGCGATGGCTCGACACTATTCTGTTTCATGCCCGTCTGGTCGAGAACCAGGTCATCATCGAAGAAGATAACTTTGAGGAAGGACTGACCCCCGCCCTGATTGCCGCAGGAATCAAACGTGAAGACATTACAACCAGCTCCAAGCCAGCGATCGTATCCTGACCACCATCCATCCCATCTTTTGTAGGTAAGTACACTGATAGACAACCTAACTCAGATGTCAATACTCAGTCAAGGGTAGGCAGAATCGAAACGTGCTGCCCTGCCCCAACTCACTTTTCATCTCAATTTGACCAGATTGAGCTTCTACTAATCGCTTGACAAGCGCCAAACCAATTCCTGACCCATCCTGTCGTATCTCTCGTCTCTCGCGATCGCTCTGAGTGCCAAAAGCGATCAAACACACGCGCTAAATCCTCAACAGCAATCCTATTCAGGACTAGACAGCAGATACCTAAGATAATTAGGGTGTATACAGGGAAAAAGCAGAATTCCTTAAGGTTATTTTAATGACTGTATATGCTATCGAAGTAACCGACCTGGCGGTTGAAGAATTGAGAGAGTTGCGTCCCTTCGATCGCCGTCCAATCCTGGAAGCTATTCGCCAACAACTGACCTATGAGCCTACTGTTGTTACCCCTAATCGTAAGCTTCTTGAGCCTTTAGTGCCTAATTTTGAGGCAGTGCCTCCCATTTGGGAGTTGCGAGTTGGAGACTATCGCATCTTTTATGATGTAGATGAGGAAGAGAAAATCGTTTATATTCGAGCGGTTCGTTACAAAGCACCTGGACAAACAACCGAGGATATTGTGGGATGAGACGACTAACGCTAGAACAACTTTCAGAACAGCTACAGGATTATGTGCGATCAGCACAGCAGGAACAAATTCTGATTACTCAAAATGGAAACCCGATCGCGCTTTTACTAGGGCTGGAAAATATTGATCCAGAACAATGGAACCTGCAACTTTCCCCGGAGTTTTGGCAAATGATTTGCGATCGCCGACAACGCCCCACAATCCCCCTATCTCTGGTAGAAGCTGAGTTAGAACAACAATCCTGATGGATCACTAAGCAACTCTCCAATGGATCTCTGCGGTTTCAGATCTCTTAAATCTACTTTTCGGATAGGCACAGACGTGAAAAGAAGAAATATCTGTGTTCATCTGTGTTCATCTGTGGTTCCAAATCTCACAAAACCTACTTTTCGGATAGGCTCTTAACGGTAACAAGCAAGGCGTTGGCTCAATCGCTCACGATATGTTGAAGATTGTAAGGCTTGAGCAGTCTGATCCGCTAAGTTATGTTGCCTTAGCTCAGCATAACGAATGGCGATCGCTTCGATCAGGCTACCTCGATCAAACTCATCAGAAGGTGGGATCGAAGGATCGATGCGTTGGGCAGCCTCTTCAAACAACCTCTCTTCTGGCCCTTCGATAGTTTGCGTGATCGCATTGGCTTGAGCCAATATTTCAGCCGCTTTGTCAGATTGACCTGTGCCAATATAGAAATCAGCAATCTTGAGAAAGAACGCAACTTTTTGATTGGCATTTCGGATCGTATTGGCTGTTTGTAAAACAGGTTGAAACTCTCCTACCTCAAGCATCTGATTGAGAATCCGCTGTAGCTCTCGATCGTGTTCATACTCACCCTTAAGCGTCTGAATTAGTTGAATGGCTAAGGTATATTGTTCTGCACCCAGATACTGATTCACCAGTTGCCCTACGGCGTAGGAGGGAGATGGAGGCGGACCAGGATTTAAAGCATCCTCAAGTTCCAGGGCTTGAGTATGCACCTCAACAGCCCGTGAGGGTTGTCCGGCTTGGGCATACCCAACAGTGATTTGACTAAGAGCCTGAATTTTTGAAGATGAATTGTTCAGAGTGTCCAAGGATTGTAGAGCAAGATTTAGCTGTTCAATAGCTTTATCGGGTTGTCCATCTTCTGTGTAGGATTTCGCGATCGCAACCCGTGCAATCGTCCGGCTGGGATAATCACTGTTGTCTTCAATGCTTTCGAGAAGCTGCATCGCCTGGTCGTATTTTCTAGCCTTAGCGTAACCAGCAGCAACATGCCGTAAGCTCAAATGTTTGACTTGGTTTTGCCAGCCTGGAGGAATTACCTCAACGACTCGAAGCGCGAGTGCGAAATCTCCAGCAGCGCTAGCTTCCTCAACAAGCTTCAACAGACTCTGATCCTTTAACGTCAAATCGAGAGTCTGGCTAAACTCGAAAGCCAGTTTATATTGGCGATCGCTAATATAGTCCGCAAAAATCTCTCTGAAGAGAGTATCCGCATCGTAGAACGGGGTTACAGTTTGAGCGATCGCAGAAATAGACGGCAAAATTGCAACGGCTTTTTCAAATTGATTCGCCCTATCATATAGAGCAGCTATCTCTGCCAGAGTCCGAGCTTTGGCCTCAGCAGATGCTATTGTTTGGGCAACTTGAAGCGCGGTGTCAAATTGTCCTACCTGAGCATTTTTAATCGCAATTTGAGAGAGTACACTCGCTCGATTCCCTTCTGGTGCAGTCTGTGCCAGTTTTAAGGCTTGAGCAAAGATCGTATTGGCTTGCTCTGGCTTTCCTGCTTGAGCATAGCGGCTGGCAATATGGGTTAATGCTGTGGACTTGCTGTTAGCAACTTGAATCCTCTGGGCAACTTGGAGTGCCTGTTCCATTGCACCTGCATTGGCGTAGGCAGTCGAAATTGACTTTAAAATGTCACCAAGGTAAGTCTGATTGTTTGTCTGCATTGCCTCAGTGAGCTGAAGTGCCTGATTGAGGATTGCGATCGCTTTATCTGTGTCGCCAATCGCAATGTAGCCCTCAGCAACAGGCGCAGCAATCAGTCCGAAGCCATCGCCCTGCAACGAATCTAACGCTTGTCGTGCTTGATCAAGCAGCGGACGAGCTTGGTTGGGTTGACCAAGGCGCGTGTAATAGTTTGCAAGTTGTACCAGGATTGAGCGTTTAACGTTGATGACACCGTACTCACCGTTCAGCGTTTGAGTAACTTGAACGATTTTGGGCAGGAGTTCGAGGGCAATTTTTGGCTGTTTAGTGGTAATGGAATAGTTAACAATTCGCTCCATTGTGCTGGGTTGCCCACCCGCGTTACCTGCAATGGTCGCAATGAGGTCAGTTTTGGTGAGGGAATCTTCTACTGTCGGCACTATCCGCAATGCCTGAGTGAGCGATCGCGCCGCTAGATTGATATATCCGGAATTGGAGTACCTATCACTTGCATAAATCAACTGGGTTGTCAACGCTTTGATGACTTGACCTCGCCGTTCGTCGGAACACTGCGTAACAGGTGCGCTAGTCTGAGTCTGGGCAACCTCTACAGCTAGCATGACAGGACTGAAAGAACCCATGCACAGAAGGATACCGAGCAAACTTGCAACACCTCGAAGGCTTTGTAAATGCATGATTTAAGAGTTGGGAATTGTTATAGCAGTTCTCAAATCGCTATATTAGGTTTTTGACGTTTCAGGTCATCGACGATTCCGGCGTGTAGCTTCATCACTTCTTCTAATGTCATTGCGAATGTCGCGCAGACTCGCACCGTGACGCTTCCCAGATTACTTTTGTTTCCCATTTTGTCCCTTCACAATCTCAATCTATCTGCTTGTAGATAGAGGAATCACGCATTCCACAACTAATACCTTGTTGATTAGGTAAATGCGGAAGTGGGTCTTGAAAACAGTTACTTGAATTTTTTTATGAACTCAATATACGACTTTGATTACTTTCAAGGGAATTCTTTATCTGATCTGTTTGCTCAAGACATCACGGATGCACGATATGCGTTCATCCTAAATTACCCAGCGACTGGCAGTTGGGCTGCTTACCCCAACACGAAAAAATACTTTATTCAAGACGGCAGTAGTGAAGCCACCAAAACCTCCTTTGACAAGATTTGCCAGAAGGAACCTTGGAAAAATCTGGCTGTGTTAGGTGACGCCCTTCCAGGAATTGTGATTATTGAGCCGCAAAATGTGCTGATTAACTACTGGCGGGAGCATTTTGGCTTTAGGTACAGCAGTATGGAAATGATGGATTGCGCGATGTATCTGGATGAACTCAGCCAGAGTTCGCGCTTTGACAAAGCCATCACTCTCTTTCCGTTTGATAATCTAAAGCCTGAAAAACATGCCGTTGCTCCAGACACCCACTACGCCTTGCTCAGCAAAGCAACGCTAGCCGAGTCGGGAGTGCAATGTCCGAAATACTCAAGCTACAATCTGCACGCCTTCAGTCTCAAAGACATTCAGCTACCAGAACAATTCCCCTACTTGATCAAAACGTCGCACGGACTCTCAGGAGAAGGCACTTACATTATTAAAAGTACAAGCGATCTGAACTACTGCCTTGAAGAACTGAGGAAATATCTCGCTATTAAGTTGCTCGATACGATTATTGTCTCAGAGTTCGTCAAGAATGCGGTGCAGAACTACTGCGTGCAGTTCTACGTCAACAAAGCGGGAGAGATTACGCTCATCGGCACCACGGGTCAACTTGTCACAGAGGAGGGCAACTACTTAGGGGGATTGATTCACTACCGTGAAACCGACATGAGCAAATTCTTTGAGATGATTGCCGCCATTGGTCAGTATGCTCACCAACAAGGGTATTTCGGCTTTATTGGCTTCGACGTGTTGGAAGATAAAGACGAACAGCTTTATATGATCGATGCCAATTTTCGAGTCAATGGCTCAACTCCTCTGTGCTTGCAGCGCAATACCCTATTAGGACTGGGAAAGGAGGTAGCTAAATATTCCAGTGACTACCGGATGGATGGGACATTGGACTCGATTCTAATGACGCTCAAACCAGAACTGGAGCGCAAGGACTTTATAATCCTGTCGGCTCTAGAGAAGGCTAAATATGGAAACATTTACACCGAAATTTACGGGATTGTGACTGGAGAGACGATCGAGGACATGCAGCACATCGAGCAGAAGTTACAGGATAAGGGATTGCACTGGATTGGGTGAAGGGGTACGTCGTTCTAGACTGGGCAAAGACGCTGCAAGAGATTCATCAACTGTTCCCCATCTTCCAGGTAGGTCACATACTCACTCTCGCCCACCTTAACGTCCTTACCTTCCATATCCTCCCCGTACTGCTCAGCCATAATTATAATCGGCGTGCCGCTGGGGAGTCCCCCGTCTTGACGGATGCGCCGTCCTATGTTAATAACCTTTTCTAGCGGCAGCCGATACTGGTTGATCAAAATCAGGTCAGGGCGATCGCCATCACCTCTCGCTCGTGCGATCGCATCTTCTTCGTCTAACGTCACGATCGCGCGGTAGCCTCGGCGGTGAAGATTATTCATCAGTTATGAGCAATAATTTTACTTATAGTTAAAGACTAATTTTTTGCTGTCCATCGAGAGGCTGATTTTAGTTTAAAGACCCACCAAGTCAAAAAGATTGTAGCGTTCGACACTACGCAGCTTAGCTCCAATCTCTCTCTTAAAGCACTAGCTCAATAATTCTTAAGAGGGGGGTTGAGCAGCTATTCTTTTGAATAATATTTAGTTATAAAGATTGATTTTAGTAAAATAAAATGAACAGCCAAGAACATAACATAGACGAAACTACAGAATACCTGAATCAAACATTAACAGGATATGAGGTTATTCCAGCAAACTTTGGCTGGCACATTCACAAAGGAGACACCTACTACGGAATCTTACAATATCAAGAAACGAAAGGATGGGAGGGTAGTGCTTTTAGTCAGCTTCCTTGTGAATTGAAAGAGCAACTCAAAATGTTCGGGCAATCGGTTCCTTCTCTGCTCCAAGTTGCGGCTTAGAGGGGAGCATCGCGTTTTTGCATAAAGAGCAAACCCCACCCTAACCCTCCCCTTATTAAGGGGAGGGCATAAGAATGATTTCCCCCCCCCTTTTTAAGCTATGCATTAGTCACATCTTTCTTAACAAGATCCGACTTGACAGAAGTAGCGGCAAAGGGGGAAAGTAAAAGCCAAGTCGCGATCGCAATCGGTTGCTGTTTGACTCGTTCTGTTGTGCTTTTTTGGTGGGATAAAGCGATAGCGAAGCGCTGCTGCGAAGCGCAGATCGCTTCCGGTTTAATGTAGGGAGATTGCCAAAATTCGTAGGCCGCTTGGGTTGCAGCTAAGTCTCCCGACGCTTGCGGTACACTGACGTTCGGCTGGGCTGCCAAGTCACTGACAATCCGAATTAGTCGTTTTTTGCGGCGCACATCTCCCAACTCGGCATATCGCAGTTCCTCTTCTGCCCAGGCTTTCATCCTACTGCCTCCCTGTCAAAACTGCTTGTGTTGTGTTGCGCTGTCAGTTTACTCACTGCTTGCTCACCACTCCTGAAGTTACTAGGCAAGATTTTAGGTTTTGAGGTCTTGTAAGGATTCATTTAACTGCGACTGCCATCACCTCTATACTGTTAAGCCATATTAAGCGTACCCGGTCAAACCCAGATGGCATCAGCCTTCTCAATTGTTAAGAAAGATGTGACTAATGCATAGCTTCACAAGGAGGGATTAAAGGGGGGATCTGATCGATCGCTACTAAGGACGTTTTAGCCTTAAGTTGACACTGATGGGCATTGCCATTACCCTACCCAATAGTCGTCAAACAGGCTGATTAGGCGGCGTCGAGACTGGGCAAAGACGGTACAGGAGATTGATCAACTGCTCCCCATCTTCCAGGTAAGTCACGTACTCAGTGTCGCTCACTCTAACGTCCTTGCCTTCCATATCCGGATCGTATAGATCAGCGATGACGACAAGCGGCGTGCCACTGGGGAACCCCGCGTCCTGGCGGATGCGCCGCCCCATGTTAATGACCTCGTCTAGCGGCAGTAGATACTGGCTGAGCAAAATCAGGTCAGGGCATTCGCGCCCGTCCCGCGTCCGTGCGATCGCATCTTCTTCGTCTAGCGCCACGATCGCACGGTAGCCTCGATTGCGAAGGTTATCTTTCAGGAGTCGGCGCGTCTCGTCATCCTGTTCGAGCAGGAGAATTGTCGGTGTTATCTCTTGTTTCTTGCTCATAGAAATACCTTATGGGTAACCTCTGGGCTTTTTTCCGAGCAGGCGATCATATTCGGATCTAACAGTCTTGAAACACTCGCACGAAACCGCTTCCAGTCCCCGCTGGTCGAGGATCTGGACGTGACCGCGCCTATAGCTGATGAGACCGTTCTCCTGAAGCTTTTGGGCAGCTTGGGTGACACCAGCGCGGCGCACGCCCAGCATATAGGAGATGAACTCCTGCGTCAGCTTAAGCTCGTCCGAGTCAACACGCTCTTGGACTTTGAGCAGCCAGCAAGCCAAGCGTTGTTCCAGAACGTGGAGGCGGTTGCAAGCAGCGGTCTGGGAGATCTGCGCGATCAGGGCTTGGGTATAACGCAGCAGCACGTCGCGCAGTTCCTTATTGCGCTCGAACTCCTCCCGCAGCACCCGCGCATCTATCTTCATCGCGCTGCCCGCGATCTGTACGACGTATTCCGTCTGCGATGTCTCTTTGACGCCCATGACGGCGTTGATGCCCAGCACTTCACGGTTGCCGACCACACCCGTCTCAGCCGTGGAACCGTCACTCATCGTGATCGTGATCGAGACCATGCAATCAATCGGGAAATACAGTTCCTCGATGATCTCATCAGGTTCGTGGAGCCTCTTGCCCTGTTTCAGCCAGACGCGCTTCAGGTTGGGGGCGAGCTTCTCGTAGGTCTCA
>CBDTXL010000035.1:0-24863 GCA_965364435.1 uncultured bacterium | reverse complement strand
GTGCGTAAGTTACTTTAGACTGTTTTACGTCTTCACTTGTCCAAAGTCCAGTACTCCAGTATGTCGGAAGTTTTTATCTAGAGCTGAACCAGTGTAGATACGCTTCTAAAGCGCCTTTTTGGATAGTTTGCAAGATGCGATCGCGCACTCACTACGCCATGATCAATTAATCTTTGGGAGCGATCGCATAACTGATAACCTACACTCTTCAATCCTCTGGAGGATGCCAACCAGCCATTACCCAATAACTGCGAACTTCTATAGCATCTGGATCTTCACTCAAATGTAGAGCTGATATCGTTGCCCGACCATTTGGCGCTCGTCCAACAATACGCAGACCGTCTTCAGTCCATTGAAAATGCTCAGACCACACTTGGGTACGCGGGCTAAATAGCTTTACCGTCTCACCAGATTCCGGGTCAACCGCAGTAGTTTTATCACTTTTGTAACGATTACAAAGGGGACAGGCTAACCATAAATTAGACTCATCATTACTGCCACCTTTTGAGATAGGAATAATATGTTCGATTTCTAAACGTGCCATCACCAAATGCTGGGGACTCAAACAGTAGCCACAACGATTACGCGCAGCATTGCGGACACGACGATCTATTTCTACAGGAATATAAATCCGAGCCATGGCTGTTAGTTAAGAGCGGGTTTTAATCCACGCTCAACAGCTACTTTCAGCGCTCTCGCCTTGCGTACCAAACCGTGTCGGTAGACCTGCATCAGTTCATCAAGTTGGCTAACTTCTGTATCATTGAGTTGCCCCTCTTGATTACGAGCCAAGAGGTCACTAAAAAGCTCTTGCTGCTCACTCTCCATCTGCATGTCGCATAGAGCCAAAACTTGCTCATCGGGTAGTGACTCCAGAGGTAGTTCCGTAATGGCACGGTCAATCCATTCAACTAACACATCTTCCAGTCGTCGATGCGTGAAAGCAGCGATTTCCTTAGCTCGTTGTGCCAGCGTCTCAGGCAGTTGAAGCGTGACAATTTCAGCCATTACCTAAAAAAGTGACTTGTAACTGTCTCTCATTGTACTTGCCCATAAGCTTTGCAGGCTCTGGAAGGAGCGATCGCGCACTCACTACGCCATCATCAATTAATCTTTGGGTGCGATCGCAATGCGAAACCCCAGTGCATCCAAAAACTCAATTAAACTGCAAAGCTCAGCAGCTTTTGTTTCTAACAGAATCTTGTCGAGCTTCTCATAGTGCAGTTTGGCTTCTTCCGAAAGATTGTTCATCTGCTCATGCGCCTCCACCACCTCTTTGAGAGCCGAGCGCAGCAGTTCAGGTTCAAAACCTTCCTCATCCAATGCCAAAAAAGTCTCGATATAAGCAGCAGCCTCTTGGGGGTCTTTGAGAGATGAAAGCAGGTATTCGCGGTAGCTCCTACTTCTTGGAGTTTTCACTTCTTTCATAATCTCTCTTGGCTGGGCTTTCACTCAATTGAGTGTAAATACATCATGGCTTAATTTACTAGAAAGCGATCGCGCACTCACTACGCCATTATCAATTAACCTTTGGGAGCTATCGCCTGCTTATTACCCTAAAAGAAAAAGCCCCCTATCAAGGAGGCTAAATCAACATTAACTAGGGAGAAGTGAAACTCTTAACCAAACAAGGCTAAACCCCGTACAGCCATTACTCCAGCAAATGCCGCTACACCGACAGAAGTAAGCGCCGTACCAAATAACCACCAAGCCGCCGTTGCTGCCGCTTTTCGGGTTTCCTTCATTTGCTCCTTAGCCTTGTGCTTAAGCTCTTTAACCCGTTTTTGCGCTTCCTCTTGGAGGTATTCAGCGCGGTGCAACACGCTATCCCGCACGCCTTCAATTTGGTCGATAATCCGGTTAGCATCCGCCTCGGAGATGTCCTCACGGGAACTCATAACAGCAACCAAGGTGTCCCGATCGAACTGACTCAAGCGATCGCGCAATGCATCAAATCCCGCTTCTGGATCATCAAACACTTTGCGGAAGTCGCGCTTAATTCCCTCATAATTGAGTTCGGGACGGTCAAGCGAGTTGAGGTAATTCCGAATTTTGCCAAAAACGCCGTCGATCGCAGATTGCATTCTGTGCTGAACCGCTTGAGCTTGTTCGACAAACTGATGGCGAACCGATTCAACGTTATCCGCAATCCGGTTAGCTTCCTCTTCCGAGATATCCTCCCGTTGCGACAACAGTGACACAAGCGTGTCTCGGTCAAAGTGCGACAAGCGATCGCTTACACTCTTCAAGCCTTCTCGCGGATCGTTGAACAACTGTTGCAGATCTCGCTTGATACTTTCAGGATTGAGTTCTTCCTTATTCGTATTCCGCAGGTAATCTTCAAAATTGCCTTGGAAATCCTTAACGGTATGTTTTGCACGGCTTGCCAAGCGTCGCGGTGCTTTCGTAATGCTGCGAATCGCATCTTGCACCTGATCAATAATCTGATTAACTTGCTCCTCGCTCAAGTCTTCCCGTTGGCTGAAGAGTTTAACCAAGGTTTCCCGATCTACATGAGAGAGTCGTTCTCGTAGAGCCAAAGCTCCCTGTTTCGGGTCATCCAGGACTTTTGCTAAATCCTGCTTAATCCCTTCAGGGTCGAGTTCATCCAGCTTGGTGTTCCGCAGATATTCAGCAATCTTGTTTGTGATTTGCTCGTACTGCTCCTTAGCATTATCCGCTAATTGCTGCGGTGCATGGAGGATAGTATCCCGCACATCAAAGAACTGGTCGATGACCTGATTAATCTGCTCCTCGCTCAAATCTTCGCGCTGATTGAGCAATTGCACCAGCGTATCGCGGTCAAATTGAGACAGCCGTTCCCGTAGCGCTTTGAATCCTGCCTGCGGGTCATCTAGGAGAGTTTGCAACTCTTGCTTAATAGCGTCGGGATTGAGTTCTTCTTTGTTGGTATTGCGTAGATACTCTTCTACCCTGCCGCGTAGCTCATCTGCTTTAGATTTCGCTTGGTCTTGCAGTTCTTGAGCTTGTGACAAAACGCGATCGCGTGTGCTTTCCAGTTGACCAATTAGTTGCTCTGCTTCCTCTTGACTAAAGTCTTCGCGTTGAGAGAGCAGTTGCATTAAGGTATCGCGGTCAAACTGACTGAAGCGATCGCGCAGTGCATCAATCCCAGCCTCTGGTTCGTCCAAAAGTGCTTTGAAATCGCGCTCAATCCCCTCTGGATTCAGTTCTTCTTTACCCGTCGATCGCAAATAATTTTCGATCCGACTGCGGAAGTCTTGCGACTGTTCTTCAGATTCAGCACCTTGAACCGTTTCAAGGACTTCCTTGCGAATCTCTTCCAACTGATCGGCAATATCCGCTATTTGATCAGAGGTGAAATTATCCCGTGATTCAAGTACTTTCACGAAAGTGTCACGATTGAGCCGCTCTAATTGCTGCCGAACTGCCTTTGGAGCTGCTTCTAGGTCATAGATAACGTCTTTAAATTCCTGCTTAATCGTCTCTCGGTTCAAGTGCCAAGGTTTGGAGTTGAGCAGGTAGTTTTCGACATCTGCCCCAATTGTATTAAAGGATTGCCCAGGTAAGCGATCGGTCACCTTAGAGGAAAGACTTTTAGCTTGCTGTGTCGCTTTATCTTTGAACTGTTGCAACTGGCTTGTAATTCTTTGCACATCTACATCAGACAAATCCGTCCGCGACAGTACTCTACCTACTAGAGCGCTGACACCCAGTTCCAAGGTACGCTCCATCAAGCTACTGCCATTACCGCCCTCGGAGCCATTACTGCCCTCGGATTTACCTGCTCCAACTCCAACGAGTTGCCCAAGCTTATCGCCAAGCTGACTGGATGTTAGCTCTTGTGGGCTAGCCGACTGAAGGAAGTTGAGCAATTGTGACTGGATATCAGTCTGTTGTTGTGGACCTAATACTTGGTGCCAAGCACCTTCTAGTTGGTCTGCAATCCGATTAACATCTTGTTTGGAGAGGTCTGTACGACTGCTGATTAAATCCACAAACGTCTGACGGTTCACGTTTTGCAGAACGTCACTATCCGCAAGCGATCGCAACTCCGACCCCGCGAGCAATTTTTCAAAATCATTGCGAATCTGTTTGAGGTCTAGCTTTGGTAGTTGCAGATCTGCCAGGTAGTCTTGTACCGTATCCCGGACACGGGTAGGGTCAACCGCCGAACTCAATTCACGGCGAACGGCAGCTACCGATGCCTCAACCGTATTAACAACTTGAGCATTCACAGCTCTACCACCGAGGGCAGTGGTGGCTATACCCATGACTCCTTGCAAGCCTGAAGACGCCGTATTAGCGACGGAACCCACTAAGGAACCAATTGCCGTAGAACTCACCCAGAGTAACAGCAAGAAATATGCTGACCAGATGACAACGCCAGTAATTGCTCCCAGCATCACACTGTTAATCAGGGTTAGTTTCACCGCCAGAAAACAAGCGATGAATAACGCGATGTTGACCGTTAGTAATGCCCATAAGCCTACCTTCGATTCAACTTCGCGAACTGCCTGACCCCAGCTCTCATCGGAATCAGCATCCACGGGATTCTCCCCAGATGAAATTCCCGCAGCCACGGTGAAGTTCGTTAATAGAAATTGGAAAGCAAAGGCCATTAGCACCCCTGCAATCAAGGCGATAAAAAACTGTGGCCCCGAAAAGACCAGTGCGATCGGTTCTGGAGGATTAGCGATCGGAGTTACTCGTGGAGCTATTGAAACTTTGGCAAGCCAGGATTGTGTGCTGTATAATCCCAGCATCATTCCTAAACTTTGAAACATGGTTTTTCCCTCTTCAAAGCTTTAAATTGGTGTATTAATTAGAAAGTTGCGTTACCCTTACAAAACTTCGTATAATTCAGTAACGCTCTATACTCACACCTCTAACTTCATGGTTATAGTCAAATGTTGAAGCGAAATCCCTCTAAGGTGTGAAAGTAGAGTCAGTGCTTGTTGCTTGTTGTTTGAAGGAACTGGTGCAGGCTTGCAGAAATAATCCAGACCGTGAAATTCTCGCTTGTGCTTGTCGAATCCCTATCTCAGTTGCAACCTCTTAGGTAGCCCAAATCAAGTTTGCCCCTTTCAAGTTTGCCTCTTTCAAGTTTGCCCAACTTAGATTGGCCCAACTTAGGTTGGCCCCACTCAGGTCTGCCGCCCTCAGGTCTGCCAAAGTCAAGTTTGCCCAACTTAGATTGGCGGCACTCAGGTTTGTTCCACTCAAGTTGGTCTTAGTCAAGTTGGCTTGGCACAGATTTGCTTCCCTCAGGTCGATTCCACTCAGGTCAGTTCCACTCAGCTGTGCCTTAATAAAACTTCTTTCTCCGGCTGCATATCGGCATTTTAGTTCAGTGGCATCCATCATGAGCTCCTCCGTCATTAATGGATAAGAGATAAAATCCTTAACTAAAGTTCATGTACCACTTTCAGTAATCCTCTGCGTACAGCGTACAGGAGGCGATTAATTACGTCGAACTCGTCTTGACTAAGGGGATTATTTAAGATTGCTGCCCTCAATCGATAGCGGTCTCTAAGGGTTATCTGACCTTTTTGATTCACTTCAGCAAATAACTCAGCTAATGTAGACGGTAAGGGGCAGGCTTGGCACAAACTAGTATCTTTCATAATTACTTCAGGTTCTAACGCTATCTTTGCCAAGATTATTGATCCCCAATTGAATCAAACTCTCTCAACGGGATGAACCCTCATAACTTCCCTCATCTACCGATAGAAATAGAAAAATATCTGCTCAATCTCTAAAGACGAAAGATGTACAAAAGCCATTCCCCTCAATAGTCTCGGAGGAGTGAGCAGCAGGTTTTTTACTCCTCAAAAATATTAAAAAATGTTGCGTATAGCTAATAAGCGGAGATAAGAATCAAAGGCAGCATGGTAGGTTAGCATTACAGGGCTTACATACTTGAGGCAATGCCGATCAGATCGCGTTCTTGTATAGCTGATTCCTTTAATGCGCTGGAAGAGATTTTAAGATCGAAAGACTAAGGCAGTTTTAAAAAATTTCATACTTTTTGTAGAGTAAAAAACAATTAAAAAAGTATAGATTAAGCTTGTTAATAAAAACCTAAACCTTTGGATAGAGAGTTTATCTCGTAATTGACTCTATCCAGAGTATTTCAGCTTTCCATAAAATAACTATGTGTCTTACAGGTTCCCTAGCTGAATTTCCCTTGTCAGAAATTTTACAGTTTCTAGAGAAAGGGCAGAAAACTGGTACCCTGATGCTGCGGCTGTTGCCCGAAGCCGAAGCAACGTTGCCACCCGTTCATTATATCTGGATATATCAGGGTCGTCTTGTAGCGATCGCTAATCGTTCAGATCAGCAAGGTTTAGTTTCACTAATTGAGAAGCTTCTAGGACTGAGCAATCGTGTAGTTGCTAAATTAGCTCAGTTGTGTCCAATCGATCAACCCCTGGGAGTGTACCTTAAAAATCAAGGGTTATTACACACCGAACACTTGAAATATCTCTTCTATATTCAAGTCGTTCAGCAAGTGTTTGCCTTGTTTCAAGTCAAGACGGGTGAATTTAAATTTTACCCAAGTGAGCGATTAGAAATGCGAGAAATGACAGGGTTGAGCGTACCGCTTGGAGTCCTCAATCAATACAGCTCGATGAGAATTCTTATAGGAGAAATAAACAATTGTTGTCTCAACAGCAACTCCTTACTTGTTTGTCCTCATTGACTAAAAAGGACCTAGAACACCGATTCAGGAATCCCCAAAACATTGATTTTTCGTAGGGGCAGTGCCCCCGTGAAAAGCCCCGAACCCCTTTATGAAAAAATACTCATTCCTCTATTGGGTCTGTAGTGTCCTTTTTGTCACGTTGGCTTTTTCCAGTATTTCCTCTGCCCAGATAACAAAAAACCCCATTCCTGAACCGATTGAAAAGTCGAAAATCTCCGTTGGATTGGAAGAGGTTGTGCAAATTCCCAACAGCGGAAGCGTGGACAACCCATTCGCTCGATTGAACTTGCTTTTACCTGCCGGTGACGGTAGCGGACGGTTATTCGTCAACGACATGCGCGGCAAGCTTTATGTCATTATTGACCGCACTGCTACCGTTTACATGGATCTTAAAAGTTTAGTGGGCGGAGGTTTTCACGACGAGTCTGGACAACAGGGTTTTTCATATTTTGCTTTTCACCCAGAATTTGCTAAAAATGGGATTTTCTACACGGTACACAGTGAAAATAAAGATACCAGGACGCCTGATTTCCCGGTTACCAAGAGAATTGTTGACAACAAAGGTAATACCATAGAAAGCTCTCACCACGACGTGGTTCGCGAGTGGACAGCTGTGAACCCTTCCGCCAACACTTTTTCCGGAACGGTTCGCGAGCTTTTTCGTATCGAGCAGCCCTACCCAGATCATAATATAGGGCAATTGGCCTTTAATCCCAATGCCAAATCAGGCGATCGCGATTATGGCATGCTTTACATTGCGGTAGCCGATGGCGGCAGCGACGGTTTTCCTGTGAGAAATACAGATCCGCTGGATAATGGACAGGATCTTGGTACACCGCTTGGCAAAATCCTGCGTATCGCTCCTTTCGGGGATAATAGCGCCAATGGTAAATATGGCATCCCTTCTGACAATCCTTTTGTTGACGATAGCGTTAGCGACAGCGGGCGCAGCGTCAGCGAGCAAGCGGGACGCGACAGCGTCCTTGGTAATTCTAATACGTTAGGTGAAATCTGGGCGTATGGACTTCGCAATCCTCATCGTTTCAGCTGGGATACTGGGGGCGATCGCAAAATGCTGATTTCCGACACAGGTCAGGCTTTTATTGAGGAAGTGAATCTGGGAAACAAAGGAGCCAATTATGGCTGGTCGGTGCGCGAGGGAACCTGGCGTATCGATGAAAACAACGAAAACGTCCTTTTTGAATTACCCTCGAACGATCGCGATTTTAATTACACCTACCCCGTTGCCCAATACGACCATGACATACCACCAGGGATGACGGGCAATTATGCAGTTGCGATCGCTGGTGGTTTTGTTTACCGGGGAACGTCTTTCTCAGTACGCGAAACCCAACGATTACTATGCTCGGCAGTAATCAAGCGTCCCTCCCGATCTAATGTGTTGCCATTAGCATTTCCAGAAGGGCGGCGAAATACCCCTGGTTTTTTGTTGGGAGTCCATTGATAGATGGTGTTGGCGGGAATATCACTGAAGAGTAGGAAGCCTTCCGGGTGCCAAAGCGGTCCCTCTGTAAACTGAAAGCCAGAAGCCACCTTTTCTACCTGGACGTTGTCATTGAGAATCGCTTGCATACTGTCTTTGTCATCTGTGTTGCTGTGCAATGGTGATTTTTGACATGCAAGGTAAGCTTCATTCAAGCATTGCAGTCCTAAATCATTCCTTAGTTCAGCTACACTGTCGCTGGGCGCTGTTGTTGAAGCAACCGCAAACAAACAGCACACCACCCACATTGGCACCAGAGTTTTTTTCAATTGAAGAAGCACGAGGCTAGGAGAATATATTTTATTTTTAATTAAACTAATTTTGTGCGAAAATCCACTAATTGTCCTTTAATTGGTTGCCACAGGTTCCAAATGAGTCCCACTGGAACTCAGCTAGCAGTAGAACACTTCCCCCCGTGATGATTCCAGTAGCCAGGAACTGCATCGCGCCGACGTAGGGCAGAATCCAGATACTGAGCAAGTGAACTAAGCCTGTGAGCATCAAAGTACGCGATCGCATTCCCACCCCAGTACAGAAGTAGCCAAGGGCTATCAACCCTAACCACAGCGGACAGAGGTGGTTTAACACCTCCCCCCAACCCAGGAAAATACCTAAGTCCGTGACGACAAGCCCAAGCAACATCAAAATTACCCAACTATAAAGAACCCAGCCCAACCCCTCAACTCTCAGCCAAGACGGTGTCAAAACAACCATGCCAAGCGTACCTACCAGGCTAAGGAGCGACCACCAAACCGCTTGAGTCATCCAACTAATGGGGAAAAACTGAGCCGTTACAAAAATTAGTATGGAGATGACACCCCAGAGGATGCAAGCTTGATCGAGTCGTGTATAAAACGTCGAAAAGATTGTCAGATTTCCCACTTGCCAGTGACAGCGCCAAAGTCCTGGGATATCTGGAAGCTCAAGAACATTTTGTTTTTTGCACAAAAGGGGTGCGTTTGGATTAAAAAAAGTCATGGCGGCGTTACTAAAGATCAAAATTATTAAGTGTATTAATGCTTTGTTTTGATGTTTCGCCTGGAATCCTAACGAAACAAACAAACTCATCATCTTTCAGTAACGCCTTGCTTAGCTTCTATCGATAGAAATGATTAAATCAATCTTAAAGTCTGCCTATGGAAATAATCTTTAGTCCCTAAGTTAAACCTAAATTAAGGAAGCGATCGCTTCCCCCCTTAAATTTTGTAAAAAAAGTCGAACTTAGGTAACTAAAAATTAACTCTGAAAATAGTTTTTCAGAGTCATTGAAGTCTGGAAGTTCATGACGAACTATTTCTTAAACCCAAATTCCGCACCTTGGAGTGTCACACTCGTCTGAATGGGAGGCTGGAAGGGAGTAGGGACTCCTGTAGACTATTCGAGGTAGTTCAGGTATTCCTATCCAGCCTCGTCACGCCCGTGAACTTGGGCAGGTGGACTGGTTGCCTCAACTGCTGTGAAGGGTTCCAAGATTTTGTAGGTGTGAGACGCGCCCTTTGGCACTACCCAAGAGTCTCCTGGCTCTAGCAAAACCATTTGACCTTCAAGGTGCAACTCAGCACGGCCTTGAATCACGTAGCCAACCGTTTCATAATCACGATGGGTAGGCTCTTTTGCTTCATTCGGCTGCTCATCCTGCCAAAGACGCATTGAGACAGTTTTTCCCGACGCCAGGTATTTTTGACCTAGCTCACCCTTTGGGGAATATTCAGAACTAACTTTTTTGACACTTGTATCAGGCATACTGTTTTCCTCTTTTCTCAGAACAGCTTGTACTTAAGGTTTGAGAACAACCTTGATGCAGTTGTCTTTCTTATGCTTGAAAATCTCATAGCCTTTTGGAGCATCCTCTAGGCTCATCTTGTGGGTAATCACGAATGATGGGTCGAGCTCGCCATTCTGGATGCGTTCAAGCAAGGGGCGCAAGTAGCGATGGACGTGGGTTTGTCCCATCTTGAAGGTCAAGCCTTTGTTGAAGGCTGCACCCATTGGCACCTTGTCGAGGAAGCCACCGTAAACACCTGCAAGCGAGACATGCCCCCCTTTACCACAGGCGACGATTACTTGCCGTAGGGCGGTGGGTCGGTCTGTTTCCAGTCGCACGGCTTGCTTGGCTTTGTCGTAGAATGCCATCGCATCTGTCCCGTGGGCTTCCATCCCGACTGCATCAATGCAAGCATCGGGACCACGACCACCCGTCATTTCTTTGAGCGCTTCGCCGACATCCACTTCTTCGTAGTTGAGGACTTCTGCCTTGCCTTGCTCTTTCGCCATTTGCAGGCGTTCGGGAACTCGGTCGAAGGCAATGACGCGCTGTGCACCGAGCATATAGGCGCTTTTGATGGCAAACTGTCCAACGGGCCCACAGCCCCAGATAGCTACGATATCCCCAGGTTTAATGTGGCAGTTTTCCGCCGCCATGTAACCAGTGGGGAAGATATCAGTGAGGAAGAGTACCTGATCGTCTGTCAATCCATCGGGAATCTTGAACAAGCCGACATCTGCGAAGGGCACCCGTGCATACTCGGCTTGACCGCCTGCATAGCCACCGAACATGTGGGAGTAGCCGAACAGTGCCGATGGTGAATGACCATACATTTTTTCTGCCATCCAACCGTTTGGGTTGGAGTTATCGCAAAGCGACCATAAGTCACGGTTGCAGAAGAAACAGTTACCGCAGGAAATGGTGAAAGGGACAACAACGCGATCGCCCACTTGCACATTCTTCACCGCACTACCCAGTTCGACGACTTCCCCCATAAATTCATGACCGAGGATGTCGCCTGACTCCATCGATGGGATGAAACCGTCGTAAATATGCAAGTCAGAACCGCAGATTGCCGTTGAAGTGATTTTAATAATGGCATCACGCGGATTGATAATTTTCGGATCGGGCACCGTATCAACCCGCACATCGTTTGCGCCGTGCCAGCATACAGCTTTCATCTCTGTTTTTTGTCCTTGTTATGAATTACCCCGCCCTTGCCTAGCAGGGCGGAGTTTATCGCATTCTTGTTATCCGATTGAGCGGTCAGAGTTCACTTGATTTCACCAGAGTTTGATTAATCAATCACATCTTTCACAGGCCGCTGTGTACCTTGAACAGTTTACTCAGCTATATCTTTAACATCATTCAAAACCTCTTTCGTACCCGGATAAATCGGTTGATCGAGATTCAGCTTTTCTCGAACAGTGTCTCCAATACTTTCAATGTTTTGCTTGATACCCTTGGCAGGCTTCGTCAGGTTATCGCCAATCTCTTTAGCGCTTTCTGGAGCCGTTTGGGGCTGTTTATTCTCCTCGAATAGTTGATTAATTTTCTCTTGGTCGTCATCACGGAAGGGACTATCCTTGCTGTTTACTTGGTACTGAGTCGCTTCAGGGGTCAACGGTTCAGCTTGTGCTTGAAACGAATTGCCGTAGCCAAAAGTTGCACTAAGTAAAAACGCAATTCCTACCAGAGATAGAGTTAGAATGACACGCACGAAAACACTTTGCAGCCAGGAAATTAATCGATTCATAAAAAACACTCCCTTTTATCTTTCAAGGTTTCAGCACAACCTTGACACAGTTGTCGTTTTTGTGTTTAAAAATCTCGTAGCCGTATTTCGCTTCTGCTAACGGTAAGCGATGGGTGACGACGAAGGATGGATCAATTTCGCCATTGACGACTCGCTCCAGCAACATCCGCATATACTTCTGACCATGCATTTGACCCATCCTCAAGGTCAAGCCTTTGTTAAAGGCGGCACCAAAGGGCAGTTTGTCCACGAAGCCACTGTAAACGCCCATAATTGAGAGAGTGCCGCCTTTACGACAAGCCACCATCATTTGCCGCAGTACATGAGGGCGGTCAGTTTCCAGCTTGACTGCCTGTTTTGCCTTGTCGTAAACGCCTTCAACCCCCATACCGTGGGCTTCCAGTCCCACTGCATCAATACAACAATCGGGGCCACGTCCACCCGTCATTTCTTTGAGGGCTTCGCCTGCATCAACTTCTTCGTAGTTGATTACTTCCGCTTTGCTGTGCTTCTGTGCCATCTGGAGGCGTTCGGGAAAGCGGTCAATAGCGATAACACGCTCAGCACCTAGTAGATAAGCGCTGATCATCGCGAATTGTCCAACAGCACCGCAACCCCAGACGGCTACAGTATCACCGGGTTGAATATCGCATAACTCCGCACCCATGTAGCCAGTGGGGATGGCATCGGAGATGAACAACAATTGCTCGTCGGGCAAGTCTTTGGGAACTTTGACGACGCCAACATCAGCAAAGGGTACGCGTATATATTCGGCTTGAGCGCCTGCATAGCCACCGAATAAGTGGGAGTAGCCATATATTGCTGAGGTGACATTACCAAACAACGCTTCTTCCATGAAGCCGTTCGGATTGGAGTTGTCGCACAGCGACCACTGATCGTGTTTGCAGTAGTGGCAGTGACCGCATCCAATTGTCGAGGGTACGACAACGCGATCGCCTATTTTCAAGTTACTGACACTGCTACCAACTTCGACCACCTCACCCATAAACTCGTGACCAATGATGTCACCTGGTTGCATGGTGGGGATGTAGCCGTCGTAAATATGCAGATCAGATCCACAGATCGCGGTTGATGTGATTTGGATAATGGCATCACGCGGGTTGAGGATTTTTGGATCAGGCACCGTTTCAACCCGCACATCGTAAGCGCCTTGCCAGCAGACAGCTTTCATGTCAATTTTGGATTTTGGATGTTGGATGTTGGATTTTGGATTTAATCGATGTACGAATTGGAATTTTGGATTGATAATCAGCTATCTAAAATCGCCACTTCAAAATTGACTAACTACGTCCAGAAGGTTGACCTTCTGTGGTTGCAATCTCACCAGCTTCCATCAGCATCTTGAAGCGGCGCAGATCATCTCCAATCTGTTGTTTTGGTTCTTCGCCGAAAAGCTTAGCGATCGCGGCTGTCACTGCCCCGCCTGGTGGGTTGTATTCAATAACGACCTTTACTTCGGTGCCACGTCCTCCAGGTGCCGGTTGAAACCGCACAAAACCAGAGTTGTCAACGTCTGCGCCTTCAACGGAAGCCCAGGCAATCAAGCGGTTCTCTTGCTCGTTAATGATTTCTGCATCCCATTCAACGCTTGCACCCATTGGTGCAGTTGCAATCCAGTGCGATCGCTTGTCATTAACAACACTTACGTGTTTGAGATGCTTCATAAAGCGCGGCAAGTTCTCAAAGTCGCGCCAAAAACGATAAAGCTCTTCTGGCGATTTGTTGCTAATTGTCAGAGTCTTTTCAACCTTGAGGCTTTGGTTCATACCCAGTGTGTCCTGAATGCCCGTTTGTGCTGTTACCCCCCGGTAAACAAGCCCTCCCCCTGCCAGTGCCGTTAGCGCACCCCTTAGAGAGCCTTGTCTAAGACCTAAAAGCACAAGTGCGCCGCCACCAATTAGCGTCCCCCAACGTTCAGCATCACTGACGGTGCTTGTTTCCTCCGGTTTGCGTGGCTCACTGGGAACAATGTCTTGTCCTGATGTCATTTCGTTATTTCCTCAAGTAGTTTTATGTGCTTCATTTAGCTGTTATTAATGACTATTCAAGGGACTGAGCGTCAGAAAGGATTGCGCGTCGTCCCAGGCCCTGTTTACTAACTAACCGTCTGCGTGTGTTTGTTTTCTAACCCCTCTTTCGAGTGATCTAGGCGCAATTCACCCTGGGGGGGTTGGCGCAGCGATTCTGGTGTCTGTTGACCAACCGATCCTTTAGCGATCGTGACACCCCCATCTGCAAGCCATAGCGCCCCAGTAACGTAACTTGCTTCGTCAGAGGCGAGAAATGCACAAACATTCGCCATTTCCTCTGGTGTGCCGCGTCGTGCCATTGGGGTAGCCATGACTAGCATCTCCTCCATCTCGGCATCCATCGGCCCGGTTTCTTTATGTGTCCAAGCGGTATCAATTGCCCCAGGACAGAAACAATTGGCGCGGACACCATACTTCGCTTGTTCGACCGCTACACCCTTTATAAATGAATGAATCCAACCCTTCGTACCACTATAGGGGGAGTTTTTTGCTACTCCGTTGAAACCCGCTTCTGATCCGGCTGCGACAATGTTGCCCTGAGTCTTTTGCAGATGGGGCAGGGCATACTTGGTCATCAGGAATGCGGAACGGATGTTCATCCTGATGGTTTGGTCGAAGGCTTCTATCGGGTAATCCTGCGTTTCAGCTATTGCAAGGAAGACACCAGCGTTATTGACGAGGATGTCTAGACGCCCGTATGTGTCGATCGCGGCTTGGACGCAGGCTTGGGCGTGGGAGGCTTCTGAGACATCACCCCCATAAGCGATCGCTTCACCGCCGTAGTCCTTGAGCGCTGCTGCCACATCCTGAATAGGGTCATCCGGCAGTCCATTGACTACGACTTTGGCTCCTTCTTTGGCAAACTTATGCGCGATCGCTTCTCCAATACCCGTGCCAGCGCCGGTAACAATAGCAACCTTTCCTTCCAAACGTCTACTCACTTTAAAACCTCTTTTTCTTCCCAGCACCACCCTTTTCACACTTTGAGATTGACCTTACCTCTGTCTTCAGTAGGGTTAGTCACCTATGTCTTTGGTTGGTTTAACCCTCCTGTGTAGCTTTGTTAAGTTGCAGGAGTTGAATTTATTAAGTTTTTATGACATCCACCACCATCAGTAGCTACGACCAGGGGAAAGAAGCGTTTAAGGGCTTGAGTGTAGATGATCAGCTAGGTTTGCTGTGGTTTGTTTACACCAAGATCGGTAGCTCTGTAACACCTGCTGCTCCGGGGGCGGCTGGCTCGGAAATCGCTCAGGGGTTGTTCAATCAAGTTAAGGAACTGTCCCATGAGGAACAACTGCAAGTTCAGCGCGACATTGTCTCAAATGCGGACACTCTAATTAGCCGGGAGTACGGCTCTTTAAGTCCGGAAACCAAATTGGCTTTTTGGTACTTCTTAGCGCAAGGAATGGAAAACGGGACTATTATTCCCGTTCCTCCTGATTATGAACTTCCTCAGGAAGGAAAAGACTTGTTAGCGCGAATCGAGTCCATGGACTTTCAGCAGCAAATCGATTTCCTACGGGGTGCCGTATTACCAATGGGCGCTGAAGCGAAGGGCGGCGCTGAAATCTAAGTTTGGTAAGTCTTTAACTAGACAGATACTAATTCGCTCCCCTATCCCCCAATCTTGCAAAAATCTGAATCGAGGATTTGAAACCACAGATAAACACAGATAAACACAGATGATTTATCTGTGTTTATCTGTGGTTTAATCTCAAAAAGAGCGACTGGTAGTGATTTTGTAGAGGTTTTCGCATTCGTGCTAAAAATTCAGAATTAGACGGCAAAAGCTATGTACACGAATGCTTCGCCCTTTTTGTTTGACTCTTAGAGCCTATCCGAAAAGTAGATTTAAGAGATTTGAAACCACAGATGGACACAGATGAACACAGATGAATACAGATAGTTAGTCTTCTTGAACGGATTTTTCGGATAGGTTGTTAGTGACCCGGCGCTATAGTAAGCCTTGGCGCTTAAGCGCTCAGCTACCTGTGATGTGAACAACAACCTCACGATAGTGCCCACGCTGTCGATGCTCCCAGAGATAAATTCCCTGCCAGGTTCCTAATAGTAATCTACCCTGAGCAATGGGAATCTGTTCCGAGGTCTTTGTGAGGGCTGTACGGATGTGAGCTGGCATATCATCCGGACCTTCGGCGTCATGAATGTAACTTTTGCCGTCCTCTGGCACCAACTTAGCAAAGAAGTTAGATAAATCTTTGAGAACATCTGGGTCTGCATTTTCTTGAATCAGCAGACTAGCAGAAGTATGGCGCAAGAAAATTGTACAAAGCCCGGTTTTGATGCCCGACTCAGTAACAACAGATTGCACTTTTGAGGTGATTGTTGACAGAGATTTGCCGGTGGTCTGAATTTTGAGTAGCTGCTGGTAATGAGTCATGGCTAGGGGAAGTATCAGCGAGTCGGGAAATAACTAACGATCGCTTGGGCGATCGCTTCTGTTCCATCTTTAGCCACCTGTTGCGATTGCCTGGGCGGCTGGGGAGAATCGCAGAGAAACTCCCAGTTGCCCTGGAAAAATTCTTCAGGTGTCAGAATTTGATGATAAGCATAATTTTGGATACCTTCCAGCAGTAAGGGGGATTCGGCGAAACCTTCACGGGTGAGAGAAACGATAGGGGTATTTAACCGTAAGGCTTCGGCAAAGGTGCTATACCCAGGCTTGGAAATTACTCGTCCGCACAACGGCATGAAATCGACAGGTCGGTAGTCGTGACCAGGGATTTTAAGTAAATTGGGCAAATCAGGGGCTTGGGAGTCAAACGTGATGAACTGCCACTCAGGAAACTGAGATAGGGACTCGTAAGGAATTTGCTGGAGACCGAGTCCCCCAAAGGTGAGTAAGACTGTTTTCTCAGGAGGTGAACTCAGAGCAAACTTCTCCCGCAACTGGTCTAAACTGTAGCGTGGTGTACCACCTGTTAATCCAACATCTGTAATGTTTGGGAAAGCACTCATGGGTTCGTATAAGGGGAGGCGAAATAAGCGATCGCACGCTCCGTAACACTCACTAATCCAATCGGCAATCTCAACAAACTCCCCTCCCCAGTCTCGATAGATAAAGTCCCAGCCGAAGTTACTCATCATCCAACAGGGAATCCCAGCAGATTTAGCAATAGTCGCCGCTAAGGGGGGAATATCTGCTAAAATCAGCCCCACCCGATTAGTACGGATAAAGTTAACTTCACCGGCGATAATTGAGCGCTCAGCAGAGCGAATCTGCCGCAGTTTTTCCAACGTCGCCTCTTTATCCATACTCAAGCTGTCGGCTTGAATGACGCCGACATCAAAAGCGCGTTGGCGATGAATAAAATCTCCTGGAATGTAAGACTCTAACAACCAGCGCGGTGCGGTTGTTACTAGAATCAGCAGGATTTCTGGACACAGTTGTTGAATAGCAGCAGCCACGGAGGATGCTCGTACTGCATGACCAAAGCCGTGGCTGGTGATCGCAATGTATAAAACTGGTCGAGACATTATTACAGGGGTTTTCACATGGATGCACCACAGTCTAACCTGATGTAGCAGTCACGGATGGGTTCGTGCAGATTACTGTGGCGGACTCGAATGAAAAGTGCTTTGTTTCAAAAAGTAACCGACTAGGTAAAGAGAGCCACATAGGACGATTAAATTCTCTGATGCCTCAGCGGAGTTAGAGGTTGCCGCCTGTAGCCCTGCCTCTAAATTGGGATAGGTGCGGCAATCGGCTAGTTCTGGACAGATGTTTTGAGCTAAAGTTGCGAGGGCATCTGGATCTGCGGAACTGTGGTCGGGTACTGGCACCAGGTACAATCGGTCAGCAGGTCGCAACAGTGCATTGAAGATGTCGGCATGATCTTTAGTGGAGAGGATGCCCATTACCCAAGTTACTGGAGTGTTTAGAGTATCAACATACTGGCGGAGTGCGATCGCGGCAGCTGGATTATGCGCCCCATCGATCAGTAGGCGGTGATTGTTCCAGGTACTCCACTGAAGGCGTCCGGGCCATTTTGTTTTTGCCATGCCAGAGGCGATCGCTTCTTCTGAAATCTGCCAACCTTGGGACGAGAGGATTTGCAGGGTAGCGATCGCGATCGCCGAATTACTCAACTGAATGTCTCCCAGCAACGGCAATGGGTACTTGATGCCCTCATAGTCTGCCCAACGCTTTCGCAACCCCCCCTTTGTCCCCCCCTTGGTGTTGAAGGAGTCAGACCCCTCCCCCTGCCCCTTCCCTGATAGGGAAGGGGAGTCTAGCCCCCCCTTCCCTATCAGGGAAGGGGGTTGGGGGGATAGGTTTTCAGAATTCGCCAACAACATTACGGCGGGTTTTACCCAAACCGTAGGGCATCCCAACTCCTTTATCCGCTGTTCTACCACTGCTTTGGCTTCTGAAGGGAGTTGCCCGACTACGGCAGGGCATCCCGGTTTGAGGATACCCGCTTTCTCTCCGGCAATATCAGCTAAGGTGGGACCAAGAACTTGCCAGTGTTCTCGACTCAGGGAAGTGATGATTGTGACAAGGGGGCGGCAAACATTCGTCGCATCCAGCCGTCCCCCTAATCCCACTTCTATTACGGCGATATCCACCGGCTGCTGGGCAAAATACAACCAAGCGGCGGCGGTAATCACTTCAAACTGAGTGGGTGAATCTTCACTGTTTTCTGGAATTGCGGCTTGAACTTGCAGGAGTAATTCTGCTAAAGCCTCTGTTGAAATCGGCTGTTCATTTAGACAAATTCGCTCATTCCAATCCACTAAATGAGGGGACGTGAAGCGTCCGACTCGATAACCTGCCTCTGTCAGCACAGCCGAGAGATAAGCACAAACGGAACCTTTGCCATTGGTTCCTGCCACATGAATGATGGGGACAGAGTGGTGGGGATTGCCCAAGTCTGCCAAGAGTCGCTGAATTCGCTCTAAGCCGAGATGGACACCAAAGCGCTGAAACGGGTTAAGGAAAGAGTCGATGTCCACAGATAGGCAATTTCGAGTAAATTCATTTAAGGTATATAGTCTACGTGATGCTTTAGCCAAAAACACTTATATTCTCTAGGAATGCTCGTTAACGACCTTCAAAGTAGTGACAACTTATGTACAGATAAGGGGAAGACAAAGTACAAATCATTACCACGTTCCCCCTTTAAGCCGATTCCTTCAGTTAGCCTTTTTACTGGTGCAGGCGGCATGGATCTTGGGTTTGAGGTAGCAGGTTTCTCGACACGGTGCTGCGTTGAGAGAGATGAACACTCCTGTATTACGTTGAGAACAAATCGAGACGTTGGCAGCAACACAGGCTTGCACTCTTTTCTGGGGGAAGCCACTGTAATTGAAGATGATATACATAATGTAAGTGGTCAAAGAATTTTGACGGCTGCTGGTATCGAAAAAGAGGAAATCGGCTTAGTTCATGGTGGTCCTCCTTGTCAAGCTTTTTCAGTTTTTGGAAAACGCCAAGGGTTGGAGGATGACAGAGGAACACTTCTTTGGGAATTTGTAAGGATTATCAAAGAACTAGAGCCTAAGAGTTTTGTTTTAGAAAATGTATCGGGATTAAAGACTTATAAGCAAGCGCTTGTCTTAAATAAACTCTGTCAAAGACTTAGTTTAGATGGTAAGTATGCCATTTCAGTTCATGATTATGAGATAGCTGATTTCGGTATTCCTCAGTTTAGGAGAAGAATTTTCATCATTGGTAGCAGCGAGGGGAGAGATATTCCACCTATGACACCGACTCATGGTTGTATGGAAAGTAGCTCTCTAAGAGGGATATTGAAGTCATACAGGACAGTACGCGAGGTTTTAGAAGGATTAGGAGAACCCGGAGAAGTTGATATTCCTAACCATAAGGGTAGAGTTCATAGTCAGAAAATTATTGAACGTTACGCTTCGCTGAAATTTGGTCAACGCGATCCGAAAACTCGTATCAACAAGTTAGACCCCAAGCGCCCAAGCTTCACAATTGTTGTAGGTTCTGATGCTGGTGGTGGAAAAGGTCATATACATCCTTACATTCCTCGTGAAGTAACTCCACGTGAATCTGCTAGAGTGCAAACTTTTCCTGACTTCTGGGCATTTAGCGGAACAAGCAGACATCCTATTCGGCAGGTTGGTAATGCAGTACCGCCACTTTTCGCTGCACTATTGGCTGCACATATACGCAAACATCTGTTTGATGATTCCACAAATTTGACCTACAAAGAGGCGATTAGTTATTTAGGATTAGATTATTTAAATAAACTTAATCATGATAGATGATTTATTTAGTCACAAAATTCATGCTTCTGACCTAGAGCTATGGAAAAGAAATCTTGTAAGACAAGCTCAGATTTATCTAGAGTTAGATAATAGAACCTATGATGACGATCAGTTTAATGCAGCCCTCAGATTACTATCTCCTAATGCTGCGCGGACTCCTTCACGGGATATTTACTCTATATACAGGTCAATTTTAGGAATAGGACATATTGTTTGGAAGCAAGGAGAATGGAAGTTTCGTATTAGTGAAACCGCTCGCCGATATCTAATTGGGAGTGAGCCAAATGTAGAAGCATTTTGCCGTCTTCAACTCAGTCTCTATCAAAGACCAGATGGACGAGGACAAATGTATCATCGGAGTGGAGTCAGGCTGGAGCATCAAAGCCAAAATATGACTCGCACTTTGATTGCTAGTAGCTACCGAGTCTGTCCCTTGCGCTTGATATTAAAAATATTTGAAGCCAAAGCTGGTTTATTAGGACAACTCCAAGATAATGTTTTTGTTACGCCGGAAGAAATTTATACTTTAGCTAATTATCCAGAAATTAGGAGTCTGGTTTCTCCGCCAACTGGCTTAGTCTTGGAAGCTTTGAGAAAATATTATACGGGCGAATTACCTCAAGCACCAGTTGCAAGGAAGTCATTCTCATTTTTAGAAGCCACAGGATTGGTTGAAGTTGAGCGTCCTACTAATAACCTCAGACTTTATCCTTATGGTGATATTTATCTTAACCAAAGGCGTAATATTCAAATTGAAGCTATAAAATCTCTTTCCTACTTCTTTGATGGATTTCATCATTGTGGTGATGTTAACGAAGTTGCTTCACTAATAAAGTCTGGAGCTTGGGCAAACTATTTTGATGCTTGTAACACACTTTCGGAAAAAGAAGTTCAAGAAATAGCTGGAGAAATTTTCATCAGCCAAACCTTTCCTCTATCTAGAACTTCCATTGCATCTACAACTTCTTTAAAGCCCTCTTTGCTAACACAGCCTAAAAGAATTGAAAGAGGCTCTAGAGAACGTTCAACTCAACGCAGGCAAACCCAGACTGCTGAGCCTGAATTGACACGGATATTACGAGAGCGACGGAATGCTTGGCACGATCTACTAGTTCAAAAAATGAGTGAATGTATTGAACAGGCAGGCTTGGAACCTTTGGAGACAGGCTTAATAGATGTGATGGTGAATTTAGATAATATAAATCAAATATATCCTCGTGGTTTTCCTATGGAAAACACATATCTTGAAAATCAAGTGTTACCCTACTTTGATTGTAATTTTTATGATGGATTAACGTTTTTATTTGAGATGAAAAGCAGTGATGAATCAATTATTGTTGAGCAAGTTAGAAAAGCTGTGAGTCAACTATATGAATATCGTTATCGACACTATCAAGACAGAAAAATTAAAGAAAATGCAGTTTTAGTAATCGTTTTACAGCAATTACCTGATGCTCAAGCTTGGTTAAAAGACTACTTACTTTTCGACCGACGCATTGCTGTCTGCTGGCTACGAGAAGATAGCAGCAGATTTGATTGTTTTGATGAATGCCAACCAATACTTGAACCATTGATTGCCTGCTAAAGGGATACTGCGATCGCATCTCGTCCAGCTTGTGAAAAAGCAGATAGAAAATACAGGCGATGAAAATGTTAGTGTGGATAGCCTTCACGGTGCCTATGTTTACTCCAATCCACCTCAGCCGTTAAAGCGTGAAGCAATGCACGAAATTCTGATTGAGCTTTCTTCGCCTTTGACAGGTTACTTGGGGCGAGTTAAGGGAAGTGATTGGCAGCGCGATCGCTTTTACTACCTGCGCGACTTGCAGGTTGACTGATGAGCAGATGGATCAAATGCGATCGCCCCTTCTTTTTCCTCGCAAGCTGAAGAGCGATCGCTTTTACTTCCTCCGTGGCTTAAAAGTAGACTATCGACTCTGCCTAAACTTTTTCGGAGTTGTACGCTTCTCGGTGTTAGCGTGGGAAACGCATAGGGAATTAGATACTTTCCTTTAGGCATCTGAGGATTGGTGTTGTGGTTTCTGACTTCATAACCCATACAACGCAAAGACTGGAGATAAGAAAACACCTCCTCTGCCTTAACTGCCCATAGCTTTGCTAACCCTTGAGCTGATAGTTGGACTGCAACTCCTATCCCTGCGACTACACATTGAACAACGCGCCAAAAAGTATCAACTTCTAATTGAGGCTGAAAGGTTAATATCCCTCTGATTCGGGTGTTGTATTGGTAATAGCCAGAGAGTTGAACCAAGTCAGCTTTACCACTAAACTCGGTTAGCTGTTCCTCAAAAGCTTTCCACAAAGCTGTAAACACATGCTTGTTTAAATCTTTCGCGCACAGCTTGACTTTACTCGTGCTTAATGCCCATTCGTCGTTCCCCGAAGATGGGTATACTTCCATGACAAAGTAATTATCATCTTGGCAAACCTCACTGGTCTGTGCTGTAATCACCCAGCAAACATTGGTGAGGTCATACTTTAAATAGATTTTCATGCTGTTAGTAGTGTTATTCTCACTCCAGGCAAAATCAGAGGACAAGAATCGCACGGCTTGACCTTGAATTACATAATCAGATGATGAAACTGAGGTCAGTTGTCTATTCTGGTGGAAATTTGCGTTAGCGGAGCAGGCCATCAGGCTTATCGCTTCTTTAGCCTTGCGAGCATACACCTCTGTCAGCTGACGCTTTCGCTTTCTAAAGCCTAGTTTTTTTGAGGCGGGTAAGTAATGCATGGGAAACGGTAGCGTCACACCCATCACTTGCTCCAAAATACTTAGTGCTAAAATTCGCCCCAGTTGTGGCGGTACTGAGTTACCAATCTGTTCAATACAGACGCTTGCATTCCCCACAAGTTCATAACTATCAGGAATAGTTTGCAGCCGCTTGAGTTCTGCAATAGTGAACCTACGATTTTCCCAGCTGAAGGGACCAGTGTATTGCCCCCCTTGTGCTTTAATCGTCCGCACAGGCATTTGGGGGTCAGCTTTGTAGAGAAAATCAGAGAACTTTGAGCGCCAGCTAAACACTGGGTTAGGATGTCCCATTTCCTCTGTATAAAAGCTGTAATTTAGACCGGGCGGTATATCTGTAAACAGGTGTCCGTACCTTCCTCCAATACCCTCATCAGCATCGGATGTATCAGCATCTTTAACTGCTTCTCCGGCTGAGTAGAACGGTTCTTGATCAGGGGAATCTGGGCCATGAGTTGGATAAGGAAATAGATAATCCCCTTCCCTCAGTCCAACAATAAATAAACGTTCTCGATGCTGCGGTACACCGTAATCAGCTGCATCAAGAACACGAAAATGAATGGTGTACCCCGCTTCTTTAAAAGCAGTTTGAATTAACGCCCAAGCTTCTCCTTTTTGCGCTCCAATGATTCCATAAACGTTCTCAAAGAGGAATCCTTTTGGTTGAAGCGTTTTGAGTAAGCGGACATACTCTTGAAACAAAGTGCCACGAGCATCGCTAGTTCCGGCAACGCCAGCAGCTCGACGCCCTGCGGCTGAGAAGGTTTGGCAGGGGGGACCACCGATGATAAAATCTACTTTTAGATCGGGCGTCGGAATAAATTCTCGAATATCAATACAAATGGCTCTTGAATTTTCTAGCCATTTTCCGGGCAGGGAGTTGAGATTGAGCGTCTGCACGTACTTAGCTTCAAGCTCAACCATCTGAACAATATCGAAACCGCAGTCATGGAAAGCAATATCAAGTCCACCACCGCCAGAGAATAAGCTGAGAGTTTTAATTCGAGAATGCCCCTGTTTAGTGAACCATCGACGGAGAGACAAGCCAAACTGATCGGGCCATGCAGCCTTACGACTGATGCCGAGCGATCGCAACATTTCCTGAAACCAAACAACTTTGTCTGGCTCAGTACCCGGTAGGTTCAAAGGGAGGGACAGTTGTTGCATACGAAGAGCGAGTGTGTACTATGGAGCTGCAAACCTCTTTCCATCACCGATAGAGTTGCCAAGTCAATTTAACACTGCTAACCCATCTGCGATCGCTTTTACTTCCTGCGCGATTTGAAGGTTGATTGATGACTGGATGGATAAAAGGCGCTCGCTTCTGTGGGAACCTGGTAGACGCGATCACTTTATCCATCAATGCTACAAGACAATTTCGCTAAGATAAAACAAAATCCATAGAAGTATTTGCACAAATGTCAACTCAACAGCTTACTGATTATTTCAACTTTCTGGCTCCTGGCGATATTCGACTCAAAGGGTCAAGAATCGGAATTGAAACGATTCTCTATGAGTACAACGAGCGCGGTCGCTCTCCAGAAGAAATTGCCCAAACCTACCCATCACTGACTTTAGAACAAGTCTATGCCACAATTCTTTATTATCTTCAAAACCGAAAAACCATTAGCGAATACATGAAAAACTGGATCGAACACGGCTACCGAATGAGGGAACAACAGCGCCTTAATCCCCCACCAGTTTCCGAAAAACTCCGGCAATTGAGGGTAGCACGAAAAGCAATGAAACAAGCTAATGAGTCTCAAATATCTGGCAGTTAGGACGTTCTTAATTCCTGAAACCCTTGATTCGACGCCCTTCTTCCCCTAGCCCCCAGCCCCGACGCCCTAGCTATAATGCTTACCCTAGACGTACAAGCAATACATTCTGCAAGCCCTAGATAGGAATAAAGCGGCAAGAACTAGCCACAAAGCTTCCTCCAGGAGAACTTCAGCCTAGCCGGAGTACTCATTCAGGCGTGGTCGCAGTCCCAATAGCGTCAGTAGCGCGATCGCACTAACCACTACCGGAGTAGCCACTTCAAAGCCGTCCACGTCCTTGA
>CBDTXL010000034.1:0-25326 GCA_965364435.1 uncultured bacterium | reverse complement strand
AATCACTTAAGTCATCTGCCCAAAGCGCCGCTGAATCTGCTAAAGGTGCAGCGCACGATGTTAAGTCATCTGGCAAGAGTGCAGCCGAATCACTTAAGTCATCTGCCCAAAGCGCCGCTGAATCTGCTAAAGGTGCAGCGCATGATGTTAAGTCATCTGCCCAAAGTGCAGCCGAATCGGCCAAAGAGGAAAATAAGGATAAGGATATTCCAATCTCCGGCAGTCCAGAACTCAAGGAAAGATTGATCATTCAAGACCAGAGAATCATTAAAGACGAGGTAAAGTAAGGATTTAACTCAAGCGGGTTAAAGCTAGCACTAAGAAAGTTGAACAGAGAGTGGACTTTATCAAAAAGTCCACTCTTTGCTGTGCAGGAGGAACGCGATCGCCCAGCGTTTAGCTCTAGCATTCCTGGAGTAAAATCCACCCCAATGACTTTCCTTCAGAACCTACTATTTGAGAAACCGCGATCTCGATTATACCCGTCCCCGTTGCAACATCCAAGATATGTTGTCCTGGTTGCAGTTGAGCCAATTCAACGAGAGGGATAGCTTCCTGATTGAAGCGAGTTCAAGTTGGTAACAAGGGAAGAGAACTGAGATAATTCTTGAAAATTGGATTAATTTTTAGTAAAGCAGATGGATAATTTTCCATAGGGTTAGCGCCAACGAAGTTTGGCGTATCTTCTAATAAACAACGTCTTTTTAAAGATTGTACGGCTTTCAATAACTCTGGGGGAGGATGAAACATTTCCTGTAAAATCCTGCTTAAAGTAACTGCATCTTCTTGTGTTGCTAAATAATTCATTACCTGCTTTTCTAACTCGGATAATCTTATCCATACACGACTGAGTTGAGAGGCGATCGCATTACTTAATATCAAGTCAGGATAAGCTAAAAAATCCGTGACTTTGCCAGCGAATAATTCTTGAATCATCATTGCTGTCATTTCTAACCATAAGGGATGACTCTGATACTTTTCAATTAAGGTGTCCCACATCGGTTCGTCTAACAGTTCTTTATCTCTTAATAGTTGTTTTGCAGACTCTCCCAAACCAGAGAGCTTTAAGCAGCGGGTGAATTTATGGCGAGTAGCGATCGCATTTTTTTGCCTTTGTAGCAATGGTTGGTTTCAGTCAGTGCGGCTTCGATGGGTTGGATTAGCCAGGTGTAAAGTTTTTTGGCGGTTTAGATAGCATTAGAATTCGGATTTGTCAATGCTAAACGGAATTCTGCGCTCGCACGGTTGAGTTCTTCCCGTTTGACAGGAACAGTGCGGCGGATCGGGGGTGCGTAGGGCGTGACGAGGACGAGTTCTTGGACTTTGAAGAGGTCGAGGACTTGTTACGCTTCGAGGATACAGTGATTGTGTTTTTTTCATAAAGTGAGGATACGGTGATTGTGTTTTTTTCATGAAGTTTTTATAGAGGGGGTTGAATCAGATATTCAGAGAAGAATAGAATACTTTTTATCAAGGTTAAGCAAGATAATTCCTCGAATGAATCTCCGTTTTATATTATTTTAGGAGATTTCTAATAAATTTTATTCGTGGTTTGTCTAGCATGGCTCTTGTGTCTTGCCTAAGTGTCAGCTCAGGTACTGCTGTGGCTAAAGTGACTGAACAAGTATTCAATCCAATTTAATCCAGGCGAACTGGATTGGTGATGAGAAAGATTTAATTCCGAGTAATAATTAAGGACTAGCCAATATGATTTTAAAGGGTACAAGTGGTAACGATACTTTGACAGGCACTAGTGCTGGCGACACAATTCAAGGTGGCTTAGGTAATGATTATCTCGATGGTAAAGCCGGAGCAGACACTTATCTGTTCAATCGTGGAGATGGTCAAGATACCCTCAACGATAGCAGCAATGATACCAGTGTGGATAAACTCATCTTTTCTGGTACGGGTTTGACTTCAACTAATGCCATTGTCACTCGCCTTGGCAGCAGTTCGGATTTGAAAATATCCTTTGCTGGGATTACTGATTCAGTGATTCTCAAAAACCAGGTGTATAGCTCTACAGCCAACTATGGGGTGGAGAGCATCAAGTTTAGTAATGGGGTGACTTGGACAGAAGCACAGCTTTGGAACGCTTATCTGACACTAGGGGCAGCTACCAATGACACTTTGGAAGGAACTGCTGCTAACGACACAATTCAAGGTGGCTTAGGTAATGATTATCTCGATGGTAAAGCCGGAGCAGACACTTATCTGTTCAATCGTGGAGATGGTCAAGATACCCTCAACGATAGCAGCAATGATACCAGTGTGGATAAACTCATCTTTTCTGGTACGGGTTTGACTTCAACTAATGCCATTGTCACTCGCCTTGGCAGCAGTTCGGATTTGAAAATATCCTTTGCTGGGATTACTGATTCAGTGATTCTCAAAGACCAGGTGTATAGCTCTACAGCCAACTATGGGGTGGAGAGCATCAAGTTTAGTAATGGGGTAACTTGGACAGAAGCACAGCTTTGGAATGCTTATCTGACACTAGGGGCAACTACCAATGACACTTTGGAAGGAACTGCTGCTAACGACACGATTCGAGGTGGCTTAGGTACTGATTATCTCAATGGTAAAGCCGGAGCTGATACCTATCTATTCAATCGCGGAGATGGGCAAGATACCCTTGATGATAGTAGCAATGATACCAGTGTAGATAAACTGATCTTTTCTGGTACAGGTTTGACTTCAACCAATGCCATTGTCACTCGCCTTGGCAGCAGTTCGGATTTGAAAATTTCCTTTGGTGGGATTGCTGATTCGGTGATTCTCAAAGACCAGGTGTATAGCTCTACAGCCAACTATGGGGTGGAGAGCATCAAGTTTAGTAATGGGGTAACTTGGACAGAAGCACAGCTTTGGAATGCTTATCTGACACTAGGGGCAGCTACCAATGACACTTTGACAGGCACTAGTGCTGGCAACACAATTGTGGGGGGTGTTGGCACAGATTATCTCAACGGCGGAGCTGGAGGAGACACTTATCTATTCAATCGCGGAGATGGGCAAGATACCCTTGATGATAGTAGCAATGATACCAGTGTAGATAAACTGATCTTTTCTGGTACAGGTTTGACTTCAACCAATGCCATTGTCACTCGCCTTGGCAGCAGTTCGGATTTGAAAATTTCCTTTGGTGGGATTGCTGATTCGGTGATTCTCAAAGACCAGGTGTATAGCTCTACAGCCAACTATGGGGTTGAGAGTATTCAGTTTAGTAATGGGGTAACTTGGACAGAAGCACAGCTTTGGAATGCTATTGTTTAGACTGCCTGCCTCTCAGGTTGAGTTTCATGTTTCAACTCAACACCTAAGCCGCGCTCAAGCCAATGTATCTTGGATTTCACCTCATGGGATGAATGACAAACAACAGGCTCAAATCTAGAGCGAATGCGATCTGAAGAGCAGCAGCGCTGGCGCTATCGCATTTAACTTTTTATCAACGAGCGATCGCACTTTTTGTAGAGAGATGATCGCACTTTGCATCAAAAATACCAAGGAGAAATACTACATGATTAAAGTACTTCCGCTTTTTGCTTCCGTAACGATGGTTGCTTTCAGTGGTAGCTCCGCTATGGCGGCTACCCTGGTTGGGTCAGAACTGAAACTTCGTCTTGAGAGACAAAGCACTCCAACCAGTGAACTCTTAGTCAGTCCCTTTCCTGCGTCTGCAATTGTGAGCGAATCGGCAGTGGAGTTTCCAAACGCGCAGAGCTTAGGTTCAGTTCCAGGATTCTCCATTGTAAATGTTGCGATCGATGCAGGCGCAGATTACCTGGAGTTAGATTACCCTAATGCAGGATTTGGTCGATTTGCCAACACATTTAAGAACACCTACGTATTCACATTCTCTGCACCCGTTGCCTTGCAAATTACTGATGTGTTGATTGACCCAAGCACCACGTTGGGTTTAACGTCTGATCGCGTCACTTTTGACGGCAACGAATTATCTGTGAATGTCCGAGACCTATCCTACAATCAAAACTCGTTTGCTCGTCTCAACCTGAGTACTGTTGCTGCTTCTGAACCAGATGTTAGTACCGTGCCCGACTCAGGTGCAGCAGCAGTTCCCGAACCTAGCTCTGTCCTCTCGCTGGGCATTGTGGCATTGGCTGGAACCATTCTCAAACGGCGTACCAAGCGTAACGCTCTTCAATAGATGCGACGCGCCAGCAGCATAACAAATTGATGGAGCGGACGAAACAAATATCTTGGTTAGAAGATGAGGGGAAAACAAGTGATCGCCCCTCACTTTTTTTATCGATAGGCGATTGTTGAGGAGTATGGAAGCGATCGCCTTCTCTTCTAATTACTCTGGTATATAATCAGCATTGAGGATATCCTCTAAACTAAATTCAGGTTCGCTTGGAAATAGTTCTGCATCTAATTCGTATTTTTTCAGGATATCTTTCCTGGCATTAATATAACATTCGCTCAATAGCTCTGCTAACAATCCTCTGAGACTGGGGCTATCTTCCAATAAATATTCTATTTGCCTTCTTTGTTCAACAATAGTTTGACGCCATCCTCTAGCATTATTAGCTTTTTCAGCTTGCCAATATTTAATTTTTAATAGATGTTCTATTAAGGTTGTAAATCGACTTTTTAATTCTTTTCTCTCGCTTCTCCCCATGCTTTCTATTTCTTCTATCAAACTCTCAAAATCCACAAGCTCTAGCTGCCGTTCTTTTAATAACTTTGCTGTCGTTTGCAACCACAAATAGAAATCTTGCTCGTAAAGTTCTGATAAATTTGAGATAGATTGAACCTGTAAATCTGAATTCATATTGTCCTTACTTAATTATCAAATTTTGTTTACATAAAGTTGTTGTAATAGCTTGAGTCGTCTAATTACTGCTAGATTATAAATCGCCAATTTAGCTCAACTTACATGATAACACGCTTGTGCGATCGCTTATTCACTGTAATGATATTTACAAGCTACGATTACAATTTCTTCATCCGTAACTTGATAAACTAAACGATGTTCATTATCAATGCGCCTTGACCAAAAACAACTTAACTCGTATTTCAGAGGTTCCGGTTTACCCAATCCTTCAAACGGCGATCGGTCTATATCTTTAATCAATTCGACAATTCTGCGATAATTTTTTTTGTCTAATTTTGCCCATTCATTAAAATCTGCAAAAGCAGAGGATTCAAAAACAATTCTTCTGCTCATTTCCTTCTGCTAATTGCAAATCATGTAAATTAATCTCAACTAATTTTTGATGCTGTTTAACATTATCAATAGCTTCCAATAGTTTCTTCTTGTTGCTTTCTGATTGTAAAAGATATTCGGTTTCATCAAATTCTGACAATTCTGAAATAATGATTTCAATTTCTTTATTTGCAAATTCCGCTTTGATTTGTTCTAAAAAATGATGATTGAGTTCGCTGGCTTTTAAACGATAAACTGCTGACATGGTTTTGACCTATTTTTGATTACGCTAATTATAGTTATAGCGTTTTTATTCTAATGAAGTGGATGGAAATTATAGCATAGCCACACCCAAAAGCCTCAACAAAAGCCCAATCTACAGCAAACGCGATCTGAAGAGCAGCAGCGCTGGCGCTATCGCATTTTACTTTTTCTCGACGGTAGAGAGGCGATCGCACTCACAGATGGTAGATGCAGGCTAACAACCCATGCACCCGACTGCCGAGAGGTTATCTGCTAGAACAGGAGGTTGTTTGTGGCGGGTGATGGGCAACGTTAGCTGGCTCTATCTTGTCTGCGAGACATCCACAAAGTCCATCTGTTAGTCCAAAGCAGTCAAGGTAAGTCAAATCTCGTCCACAAGCCGCAAAACATTGTTATATAGAGGCTCGGCAACCCAAAATCCAGCATCATTGACTAGAGCATCTAATAAGGGCTTTACCTCAGCAATCAAGCCTTGACTTTTCGCTTCGACCAGGATTCCCAAAATACCTGTGTATCGGAGGTTTAGTCTGGCTGCTACCAGCCGACCCCGACGTTCATCAATCAAAACTTGATCAGCTTGAATCTCGACGGCTAGGGCGATCGCCTCAGCTTCTCCAAGGTCAAGTTCACCGCTCAGTGCTTCGACAAGGGTGCGATCGCTAACAGCACGAGTTTGAATCCAGTTAAGGGTTTGCACTTCAGTTGCACCCGCAACAGGAAAGTTGGGATCACTCAGTTCTCGATAAACGGCTTCGGGGATGAGAACCGTTCCATACAGTTGATGAAGGAGATGAAGTTGGTTAATTGCAGCGAGATTGTTGATGGGTGATGTGTCACTGACAATAATCACAACCTACCCATCTCTCGCAGGTTTTGAATGTCTTGTTCAAAATCTTCTACCCCGTAATGCACTGGAATACGGCGACTGGCGAGTAGGTGTTGAAATGCGACGCGGTGCATTCCTGCAAATCGGCTAGCTTGAGCAAGGGTAAGCTTTTCTCGCTGAAAGAGCATGACAGCGATTTCTTGACGCATTTCTGCCTCAGTCATGCGAGTTACGGTTAAAATTTCGTCAGGAACAACAACACTCATGGCTAAATTCCTCGCTACCCTCACTATTTTACGCCTTTACGCCACTGAGCTAGTAAATGTAAGTATATTCTCTTATTGACAAGAATCACTCTGCCTTAACTTGTCACAAATGCTTGGGGTGTATCCCAATGCGAGAAAAAATACCAGGCGATTGGAAAGATACTGTTGGCGAATTCCGGAAACCTAACCCCCTAACCTCCTCACTAAAGCTCCGGTTCCCTACAAGGGAAGGGGGAACTGGACTCCCCTCTCCTAGACAGGGGAGGGGTTGGGGGAGGGGTCTGATCCCTCATCAATTCGCCAACGGTATCTTGGAAATCGCGGCTATATAAACAAAAGCCGCCTACAGGGGTTTCATAATGTCCGCGCAGGCGGACTACTCTTCTTAAAATTCCTCTCCAAAATGGGTAGGTATCGATTAGTCATTACTTTCATAGAGAAGACGATTCAAAGTTTCTCTTCCCCTGCCATCGAACACTTGGAGGCGAATGACTCCCGGATCGCTGGGTTGCCATGCAACTTGGTATTGGTAATCACCGTTAGTCCAGGTATAAACGCGACGTTGGCTATCCCCTCCAACTCTCGCCCCCCTCAGGGACAGGCTATCCCCCGTCCTCATATTTCTACCGTAGTAGCTGAAGGCGTTTTCGTTGTAGTCAATAGTCACAGACCATTCGCCATCACTATACATGCCTAGGGGTGCATTGGGTTGGGCAATAGCATGAGTGCTCAGGGCAATGTCTGCGATTGCAGGTGCAGATAGACCAAGAATTGAAGCCAGTGCGATAGCTTTCAGGTTCATGAGTTTCCCTCGGTTGCAGTAAGTTGAAGAACGTTAGTACTACAGACTTCTACAATTTCAATTAAACGGATTTCGCACTACTCACAGTAACTCCCGAACATCAGCAACTTCACCCTTTACAGCAGCAGCAACCACCATCGCCGGACTCATCAGCAGCGTGCGTCCCGTTGCTGAACCCTGACGCCCTTTGAAATTTCGGTTAGAGGAAGACGCACTTAACTGGCTACCCTGGAGTTTGTCGGGATTCATCGCCAGACACATCGAACATCCCGGTTCTCGCCACTCAAATCCAGCTTGTACAAAGATTTTGTCCAATCCTTCCGCTTCCGCTTCCTTTTTCACCCGTTCTGAACCAGGGACGACAAACGCCTTCACTCCCTCTGCAACTTGCCTGCCTTGAGCAAATTTAGCCGCTTCTCGCAAGTCGCTGATTCTGCCATTCGTGCAGCTACCGATAAAGCAGACATCGACTTTTGTGCCTTGAATGGGTGCGCCTGGGTTGAGGTGCATATAGTGGTAGGCTTCTTGTGCGATCGCTTTTTCGCTTTCTGGCAGAGTATCCGGTGTAGGGACGACCTCATTAACGGCAATTCCCTGACCCGGAGTAATTCCCCAGGTAACCGTTGGCGCAATCCCAGTCGCATCAAACGTGACGACATCATCATAAACCGCGTCCTCATCACTGCGGATATTCGTCCACCATTCCACAGCTTTATCCCAGTCTGCACCTTTGGGAGCAAAGTCTCTACCCTTGAGGTATTCAAACGTCACCTCATCAGGATTAATATACCCACAACGAGCGCCCCCCTCAATTGCCATATTGCAAACCGTCATCCGTTCTTCCATGCTCATTTGCTCAAAAGTGGTGCCAGCAAACTCATAAGCATAGCCAACGCCACCTTTCACCCCAAGGGTACGGATGATATGGAGGATGACATCTTTGGCATAAACTCCGGGAGGCAATTTCCCGTTAACTTCTATTTGGCGGACTTTAAGCTTGGATAGGGCGAGAGTTTGGGAAGCTAAGACATCGCGGACTTGAGAGGTGCCGATGCCAAATGCGATCGCACCAAATGCCCCATGTGTTGAGGTATGAGAATCACCACAAGCGATCGTCATTCCGGGTTGGGTTAACCCCAGTTCAGGTGCAATCACATGAACGATGCCTTGACTACCAGACCCAATGTTATAAAATCGGATGCCGTAGTCTTTACAGCTTTTCTCCAAGTATTGCATCATCTCTTCTGCCAGGACATCGACAAAAGGACGTGCTTGGTTTTCTGTGGGAACGATATGGTCTACTGTTGCGACAGTGCGATCGGGATACAGCACCTTCAGTTCCCGTTCCCGCAGCATCGCAAAGGCTTGAGGGCTGGTAACTTCGTGGATTAAGTGTAAGCCAATAAATAGTTGAGTCTGACCCGACGGCAAAATGCCTACGGTATGTGAATCCCAAACTTTATCAAATAGTGTTCTAGCGCTCATCAGAAAAGGCAGTCACCTTGAATATAAGGATAGCGACAAGTCACCAGGGCTGTTGATGATTGGTGAAATGCTCCAATCTTCTATTGTAGAGCGATCGCGTTCCTTGTACCTAAATGGGTAGAGCCTCAAGGCTGCCAGTAGCCAGAATTAATCTCAAAACTAGGTTATCCAAGCGCGGAGTTTTATCCTGCTAGCCCAAAGCAGCAACTGTCTACCTCGAAGAGTAAACGTTAGTGCTTTAACCTTATCACTCACCATTGTTAGACTGGTATAAATTCTATATAAGTGACTATTTCAGGTTATGCAAGAACCAATTTTATTAATACAAAAAAAATTGAGAAAAAATAATTAATTATCTATTTCAATGACTGAAGCCTGTCAACAAATTTTGATTCAGTTCCTGTAAACCATTGATCGTATAAACAACCTGGGGAAACTGCAAGCACCAAGTTGCAGGAACAGCTTCCAATAGCCACCAGTTAAATAGATCGCGTCTTCCGTGAGAACCTGGGAAAACAGCATATCCTTCAAAGCAATCATCTAGAATTTCTAGAATAGCCTCCCTCGCTTGACTGGAGTCAATAACCCGCAACGCATTTCGGAAGACATCTAAAGCTTCATCAATTGCTTGGGTTCCTACTGACCTTTTAGAAAATAACTGATTGTTGATGTCTAAAACCAAAGACGCTTCTGGCTTCGCTGACCCTATTTCTTCAAACCATCTTGAAATAACTTCCGAGCTTTTGCCATCCAGTATGTCAGCCTCCTCTGTCAGCTGAACTGGGCTTTCTGAGGTACGCATTATAATAATCGCGTAGTTATCCGAGCTAGATGTTTTGATTACTTTGCTCAGCCAAATAGCTATCAATATCAAAATGATTCTTGGTCTCGTGTCATCTGGCAAGTAAGCCTCCACGGTTGGCTGAACCGCAAGTGCTAAAATCAGTGCCATCAAGACATAACGAGAATGACCTAATATATCTTCCTGGTTGTGCAGGACGTCTAAAACTTCTTCAAGAGTCTCCTCTAGCGAGATAGTTCCGTCTCCATCTTCCTCATAAAGTTCTTCATAGTGACGCTGCCAAACCTTGTGAAGTAGATCCTGCAAATGCTTGGGAATTGCAAACGAGGAGGAAATTTGGAAGTCGGGGTAGTAGCATGATAGTAATGTCATGGCTGATTCCTCCTTCTATAGGACTGGTGGATACGGGTGATCCCAGAATACTGCCGATATTTCAATATTTGGAAACTTCTCCTTAAACTGCTCTATGACACCATTACAACTTTCACAGGGGTGTCTTTCCGTATAGAGATAAAGTTTTCCCTCCACATCGCGATCATAAGATATCTCTAGAGTATCTGCAATCGCGGCTAGCGCCTTGTACTCAGCGTCAGTATCCATAAGGCGACCGGAATAAGGGTCAACAATAGGGTAAAATTGACCTCCCTCTGACCTTGCTTTGGGTTTGGCAGCCGGACTTTTTGCCCTAGAGGTTGCCCCTATGCCAAAGGATGTGCCGTCCGAAAGATGTACTTCAATAACTGCAACATTGCCTCTGGGAAACGGCTTGTTGATGTATTGTTCTCGGATTAGGCTAGCATCTGACCGCAGACGTTCTATTAAATTACACTCAACTTCCATACTGGGATTCCATTCAAAGTATTCTTGCCGCTAAGGTTTCCCAGGTGATGGAAGAATACAGCAGTTCTGGAATTTAGGTTAATGAGCTATACCCTGTTCTCAGAGTTTTGAAGCGGTTTGCTGAGTTCGGGACAAGGTAGCGATCGCTTTATCCAGAGAAGGTGCGATCGCCCCTACCCTAACAACAACAAAGCCCACCGATATCGGCAGGCGCTCATATAATATCAAGCTTCCACAATAGGGATGCCATTGGAGGCAGCCAATTTACCACTTGAGCAGATTAAACTGCTCCATATCCACTGTCTCGCGGTTGCGGTAAATCGAAAGCACGATCGCCAAACCCACTGCTGCCTCTGCTGCTGCCACAGTGATAACAAACACAGTAAAAACCTGACCTTTAATCCCTTGTGGGTCGATAAAGTTGGAGAACCCCATTAAATTCAGGTTTACTGCGTTCAACAGTAGCTCAATCGACATCAGCACTCGAACAGCATTGCGGCTGGTAATTAAGCCATAAATGCCAATACAGAACAGCGCAGCGGCTAAAAGTAAGAAGTATTGGAGTTGGAGTTGCATGAATCTTCTCAGTTATCAACGGAATTTGAATGAAGTGCCTTAACGTGGTGCCCTTGGAGTCACACTAGCGGCTGATACCAGTTCGCGGGGACGTTCTGGCAAAGTCGAAGCTGCTATAGCTTGGGTATCCCTAGGCATCAACTCGTCTGGAATGTAATCCCGACGTGCCAGGATAATCGCACCCACCATCGCCATCAACAACAGAACAGAAGCCAACTCAAAAGGCAGCAAAAAGTCACTGAAGAAATGCATCCCAATCTCCACCACGGAATTGTTACCCACTACAGCAGTGCCAGTGTAAACAGCCCAAGGTGTCGCCAGCACCATTGTGCTGAGGAGCGCAAACAACCCGACACAGACTAGCGCTGTTGATACTTGGCGAATCCAGCGATTAGCAATAGGGGCAAAATCCTCTCGTTTGTTCACCAGCATGATGGCAAACAAAATCAGGACGTTAACCGCCCCAACATAAATCAATACTTGCGCCGCTGCCACAAAGTCGGCATTAAGCAAAAGGTATAAACCGGCAATGCTGACGAAGACACCACCGAGTAAAAAAGCTGAGTAGACGATGTTGCTAAGCAGAACGACACCTAAAGCCGACGCAATCATCGTCACAGACAGTATGCCAAATGAAACAAGCTGAACCCCTTGGGCTAGATTCACAGTTACCCGATCTCCTTACAATGTATTTCTAGTATTTCAGCCCCTATCTATTCCCCTGTTGTCCCTCAGAACAAAAACTCGTCCTTATCTTCCCCCTTGTAGGGTGGATTGAGTAGGGTAGAGGGGTTAGGGGAATCTCTTCTTAAGTCCTGTATCAGCCATCAACCTACTGCAACGGGTAAGCTGACGGCTTAAGACTGACAGCTGAGCGCTACTTCTTCGCCGCTTCTTCTGCCTTAGGTTCGATCTGCTTCGCAATTTCCTCTGGACGCAAACCAGCACGTCGAGAACCTGCTGGCAAATTATGCGGATCGATAACGCCCTTCGGCAGGTAACCTAATTCCCGTAAAGGAGTTACCATCGGGTCTTCAGTAACTTTGTACGGCAGGCGTCCCAGCGCCACGTTATCAAAATTCAGTTCGTGACGGTCATAGGTAGACAGTTCGTATTCTTCGGTAGCCGACAGACAGTTCGTCGGGCAGTATTCTATACAGTTGGCGCAGAAGATACAGACTCCGAAGTCGATGCTGTAGTGCTTGAGTTTTTTCTTCTTGCTTGCTTTGTCAAACTCGTAATCCACTACGGGTAAGTTAATTGGACAAACCCGAACACAGACTTCGCAAGAAATGCACTTATCGAACTCAAAGTGAATCCGACCCCGATACCGCTCAGAAGGGATGAGTTTTTCGTAAGGATACTGCACTGTCACAGGACGCCGCTGCATGTGGTCGAAGGTAACAGATAGACCTTGACCAATGTAACGGGCGGCTTGAACAGTTTCTTTGGCGTAGTCGCCAACTTGTTTTAGGAACTTCAGCATAGTGTCAGTGTCTCTCTCTTTTTAAAGTCCTTTGTCGGAAGAGGGTTGAAACTTAGCAGCCGAGTAGGTTATAATTACCAACCTTCAACCTAACCCCCAAAGGCAAAAGGAAATGCTAGCTTTAGCGCGGCAGTCAGTAGTAGATTTACCAGACCGAGTGGGAGTAGGAACTTCCATCCTAGATTAAGCAATTGGTCAATACGAACGCGGGGAACTGTCCAGCGCAGCAGAATGGCGATAAAGACCAGGAAGTAAGCCTTCAGCAGGGTCATGGTAATCCCCAAAGCGGCTGTGATGACCTGCAACCAGGAACTGGTTTCACTGACGCCCAGCCAGGTAGCTAACTGCTCAAGGGGAATGGGGAATCCCCAGCCACCCAGGTAGAGGACAGCAACCAGCAGAGCGGAGAGAACGAGGTTGACGTAGGAACCAATATAAAACAGACCAAATTTCATACCAGCGTATTCGGTCTGATAACCGGCAACCAGTTCTTCTTCCGCTTCCGGAAGGTCAAAAGGCAGTCGTTCACATTCTGCCAGAGCAGCAATCCAAAAAATGAGGAAGCCCACCGGCTGACGCCAGATGTTCCAGCCAAGAATGCCGTAACCCGATTGCTGTTCAACAATGTCGATAGTGCTAAGGCTGTTGGACATCATGACAATCGCCAGTACCGCCAGTGCCAGAGGAATTTCATAGCTGATAGACTGTGCTGCTGCCCTCAAGCCACCTAGTAGCGAATACTTATTGTTGGATGCATAGCCCGACATTAACAGACCAATAGGCTGAACGCTGGATATGGCAATCCACAAGAATATCCCCGTCCCCACATCTGTGATCACCAGGTTCTGTCCAAAGGGCACAATCAGGTAGGACAGAAACACGGGGATAACGACAATGATCGGTCCCAGTGTGAAGAGCCAGCGATCAGCCTTGGCAGGGACAACATCTTCTTTGAAGACTAGCTTCAGACCATCTGCCACGGGTTGCAGAACGCCTAGCGGTCCTGCATATTCCGGTCCAATCCGCTGTTGCGCGGCGGCAGAAATCTTCCGCTCTAGCCAGACGAGCACCAGGACGCCCACAGTGGCACCGATAATCATTAGGAACATCGGTAGCGGCATCCAAATGGCTTTGGCGGCACCCGCTGGTAAGCCCAAATCCATAAGGGATTGAATAAAACTTCCTTGGAGGTCAATTCCTGGGTTCATGTTCGCCGATAGGAGAAATTACTGAGGCGATTCAATACAGGTGGTATCGAATATGTCTGTCAGTTCTTTTGTGAAGATTTTTTTACAGCCTCACTGCTTAGTATATCGTTCGATGCTTATCCATCTAGCGCCGAACTTCAGAATTTATACTTATCACCGCTGTTAGTTTTTCTTCTTGCTTGTTATAAGTGGCGAGAGCGTTGCGTGCCGCTAGGCGGGAGCATCTATGGTCTCTATAGTTATTGCTGATGCTCATCCAGCCAGAGGCGAAAAAGATTGACAAAATTCTCAATAAACTTAAGCGATCGCCAATGGCAGTGCAATTTCATCACAACATAGAGGTAGCTGAAAGCATGGATTTAGCGTTGATTCGTCAGAGTGTGATTGATCAGATCCAGTAATTGGCTCATTGGCTGGGAATGTCCGCGCAGAATTTGGGTGGCGACGGATCTTAGAAGCGACTCCAGCTCACAAGTAGAGTCAAATACGCCACCTATAGCTTCATCCTCTGGGGGAGCCTCTAATCGATGATCCAACACGAGAATTGGCGGTAAATTTTCCAGCTGAGCTAGGGAAATCAGTCCTTTTACCAGCTCAGAAGAGTCACTGATCTCCTTTACACGAATCAGCAGTAAGTCAACACTTTGATCTTGGAGTTGACGGAATACTTCTGACCAACAACACGAGAGTAAACTTCTAAACCCAGCGGTTTCAAGGTATTGAATCAGTGCCTGGAGCCAGGAGGAGTGAGGAGTCACGGGTGAGGAGTCAGAGGAATTGAGACGTTGAATTCTCTGCTGCCGAGTGTTATTCCGTGTTCGGCATTGAGCCTTCGACATTTCTAGCTCTGGCTCCGTCGTGCTAACGTCCATCACTAGAATGCTTGCCTTGCGACTCATACCAGCGGCAACTTGAATCACTTGCAGAAGGGCAGTAATCTTTGAAGAGTTATCTTGTGCTAAACAGGGATACACACAAAGACCAGTTTCTTGATTCGCCGCCTCTGTCGTCTGGTGATCCAGCGTTACTAGGGGTAACGAGGTCAAGCCAGTATGTAACGAGAATTGTTTCAAGTAGGCAACCGGGTCTGCGATTGTGGCACCGTCTAGTAAGATGACATCCGGATGCCAAACATGGGCTAATAATTCTGCCTGATCTAAATCATCGGCTTCGAGAACCCGGTAATTGAGTTCTGAGTGCTGAAGACTCAGTAGGTTAGTTAACTCACAAGTCAGTACCGATGCCTCAGGGTGTGTCTCAAGGCTCTCAGGACTCAGGTGTAGGATTGTTAGACTGCTGGGGGTATTCCCCTTGCGATCGCCTAAGCAAGTCAAGCTTTGTAGTAATGCTTTCTCTTGTACCGGCAGGTTTAAGAAGCCATCAGCCTTGTTGTAATAAGCCTGTTGCTTTTCTGCCTGTGTTGCCGTTACCAAGACAGGGATGTGAAGGGTTTGGGCATCCGACTTGAGGAGAGTCAGAACATCCCAGCCGGAAAGTTTCGGTAGGAGGGGATTGAGTAAGATGGCACAGGGTTGCAAGCTACGGGCTTTTTCGATCGCCTCTGTACCTGACCGGGCAACTACCACCCAATAGCCTAAACTCTTGAGCTGTTCCGTCAACGTTTCCAGGTAACGGGGTACAGCTTCCACAATTAACACCAAACGGTTGCGGTTCCCTTGGATACCAGGTTGCAGGTTGACAGGTTGAATGTTAACTTTTGAACTTTCAACCTTTGACCCAAGTTCAACATTCCACTCTTGATTGCTTCCTTGCGGCGGACAGGGTGGTAGTAGTAGGGTAAACTCGCTTCCTTCATCGGTTTTGGAAATAAACGAGACATCTCCCCCGTGCAAGCGAGCTAGGCGTTGAGTTAAGACCAATCCCAGACCCGTTCCCTCAAAACGACGAGTGAGCGGTTCTTCCAGCTGTTGGAATTTCTGAAATATCAAGTGCTGCAACTCTTGCGGAATGCCAATGCCGGTGTCCCAGACGGTGAAAGCAATCCAACCTTCCCAGCGATTGACTCTTAGACCAATTTGACCACCAGCCTCTGTAAACTTGAGGGCGTTGGACAGCAAATGCCCCAGCATTTGGCGCAGGCGTAGCTCGTCGGCAACGAGCATCTCTAAACCGGGTTCAATCTGTAGGGTGAATTGTGTTTCTGGAGTGGATTCTTCGTCTTGTTGGTCTTTTTCCGACGGTCGTTGTAGTGCTTGGGCATAGGCGCGATCACACACGCTCTGAATCTGTACTGGCTCCAGCGTCAGTTCCAGCTGACCCGTCTCCATCCGAGTTAAATCCAGAATATCGTTGACCACGGTCATTAGCTGACGCCCACTCTGATAAATCAGCCGAGCATAGCGGGCTTGACGTTCATTCAACGGTCCCAAGATTTGGTCTTTCAACAGCGTTGACAAACCGACAACAGCCGTCAGAGGGGTCTTTAGTTCGTGGCTAATACAAGCTAAAAACTCATCTTTCAGGCGGTTTAGCTGCACTAAATCTGCGTTTTTTGCTGCCAGTTCTTTAGCCACCTGCTGCTGTTCGGTGGTATCTTGAGCCAGCACTAACCACAGGTCAGAGGTGAGGGGTAAGGGTTCTTGGGGAGGGGCGTTCCCGTAGGGTGGGGTAAGGGTTGAGGGGAAACCTATACGCTCTTGGAGTTCCCGAAAAACAGGATGAATGACTTTTGATTGCTGTAGGACGACCGACGATTGACTTTTGACAAACGACGGTGACAGTGGCATTTTGACAAACGAGAAGACGCGCTCCTGGCTCTTGTTGAGAGTTTCTGACGCTGGGGCAGACACCTCCCAGGAAGCTGGATTTTCCTGGGTTTTGAGCATCGGCGGTGCTGATGATACCACTCGACGTTGAGAAATTGTTGCCGCCATCCGGGGGGTATCAATCGCACAGTAGTGCTGAACAGCAGTCTGAGCAGAAATCTCATACCGCTGTTTGACATCATTGCTGATCACGTTTGGCGATCGCTGCTCAACAGATGGGGAATCTAACATCGCTGCGGTGGTGGATCTGACCCAGTGTAAGTCTGGCGATGTCCCAATCTGCTGACGCCAACTGAGATTTTGAGCTAGTACTTGCCCCGTAGCGGTTTGCAAGCTCAGGGGTAAGGGCAGTTGTTCCAATAGCTGCACCAAGGGCTGGAGGTCGGTTGACTGCTTCTGTTCACCCGCACCTACAGCCGTTTCGGTCGTTGTAAAGATTGGTGCCAAGAATTTTAAGATCAGCCAACTGTTGAGCAGTCCCAGGAACTTCCCCTCGCGGTCTACCAGTGCCCACTGCTGAGTTAGAGGAATTGGAGATTGGGAATTGGGGATTGGGGTAGGGCAAAATTTGCTTGATAGTTGATTGATTTTTGTAGAGACTTCTTCCCCCAGTCCCCAGCCTCGGCTCAGTCTATCTTCTGACTCTTGTAAATAGCCCCAGAATTGGCTCAAGCTCAGCTGGGCTGGTAGGATAACCACAGGTTCAATAATGGGCGGCTCTAGCTGAGATATAGGTTTGTGGAAATCCCCAGTTGTAGGTAGCGCTCTTGCGATCGCATTGCGTCTTGCGACAGGAGACGCCTCTAACCTAGCGAGTGAGAGCAGGTGGGGCATGACCTGTCGAGCGGTGACTACTCCCTGGGGAGTTTGCTGTTCGCTCACCACGACAATCGTGTCGCACCCTGAAGAGCTAAACATCTCCAGCAGGGTAGCAAGACTAGCTGTTTGTGAACAAACAGGAACTGGATTGGCAAATTCTTTGAGACCGGCAGTTAGCATGGACATGACCAATTAGCTGAAACAGAGGGCGATCACTGGGGTAGCAGCACACCCTCATCTGAGTACTGAAAATCGGATCGACTAAAGCCCAAGAGCTTAACAGAAAATTCCTGGCCCTCAAAGAACAAGTACAGCTTAATTATTGCTCTCTATTGGGGATCAAGAGGGTAAAGCAATTACAATTACTTACAATTCTCAGATTGTTTAAATTAATGTTAAATAACTTTAGGGAGAGCTGGTTATAAGCTCTTCCCACTGAGCGAGGTCACGACCTAATTCGTCAGTTTTTTTTAAAACAGGTATTGTTTTGCCTCCCCAACTGAGTATCTGTACATTTGTGTGTTACCAACCCCTGGCTCAGTCCTTGAGTCAGGTTTTGAGCAGCGATCGCTACATTTTGCACGCCACTGACTCAGAATCTGCGTTTCTCGACTTTGTTGAGCAACATAAGCAGGACCTCGATTGTTTAGTTTTACAACAGGATGACTGCTCCTTGCCGAGTATCATCAATTGCTTGTATGAACAAGGAACACTGCTCCCTGTTGTAATTTTCCAAAATGAGTCAGAGGAAACCCCTCCTCGTGTTGTCACCAACAACCCGCCCGACATGACCCAGACAGCCAATACTCCCCCGAAAGCGTTGGTCAATCATCTGTTCCACTGGGCGGAAGTCCGACTCAGTGTTAGGCAATTGGCTGAGATTGGCGACTTCATTGATAAGGCGATCGCTCAGTTTGTCTCCCTTTCTCCTACCTCTAGCTTACCGGAGCCATCTGCAACTGCTGAACTCACAACTGAGCTAACTACTCGGAGTTTCCTGATGCAGCAGCAGCGCCGATTATCTGAAAAACTTAAGGAGCGACTTGGATACCTAGGTGTGTATTACAAGAGAAATCCCCAGCTTTTCCTGCGCTATTTGCCTCAAAACGAGAGGCAAAAGTTCTTAGAAAACTTAAAATTGGAGTATCGTCAGATTGTTTTGAAGTACTTTTCTCAAGATAATACCCTTAATCAAAAAATTGATAGCTTTGTTGATCTGGCATTTTTTGCCGATATCTCAGTCTCCCGGATCGTGGAAATCCATATGGAACTGATGGATGAATTCTCCAAGCAGTTGAAGCTAGAAGGGCGAAATGAGGATGTTTTACTTGACTATCGCCTAACTCTTATCGATGTTCTGGCTCACTTGGGCGAAATGTATCGCCGTTCTATCCCTAGAGAGTTATAATATCAACTTTTAGCTATCAGCATTTAGCGATAAGCTTTAGTGAGGCTCTCCTATTCGACTTTGTCCTTGATCTCATTTCTGGTTGCTATTGCATTTTTACCCGTCTTCTTGCTAATTGCTAACCTATGAGTCCGCTAAAAAAAACCTATGTTCTTAAGCTCTATGTGGCTGGGAACACGCCCCACTCTGTAAAGGCTCTGAAAACACTCAAAAACATTCTAGAACAGGAATATCAAGGAGTTTACGCTCTCAAAGTGATTGATGTTCTAAAAAGCCCCCAGCTGGCTGAGGAAGATAAAATTTTGGCGACACCAACCCTAGCGAAAGTCTTGCCGCCTCCTGTCCGCAAAATCATTGGTGACCTTTCGGATCGGGAAAAAGTCTTGATCGGCTTGGATCTTCTGTATGAGGAACTCCGTGAAGAAGAATTAGATTTTTAGTTGAATTTTGGAGTTCGTAGCTAACTGTACCCTTCAGGAGGTTAGCTAAATTGACTTCCTTGACTTCTTTTTTTTGAGTAATATCTTTTTTTGCTACCGACAATATGAGTCAACTTAATCAAACTGAGCAAAAGCAGGACAAAGTGGAAACGGTAGGAGTCCAGAAAATCAGGACAATGATCGAAGGCTTCGATGATATCACTCATGGGGGTCTACCTGTTGGGAGAACGACTCTCGTCAGTGGAACATCTGGCACAGGCAAGACTCTGTTGGCAGTTCAGTTTCTCTACAACGGAATTAGCAATTTTGATGAGCCTGGTGTGTTTGTTACTTTTGAAGAATCGCCTACAGATATCATTAAAAATGCTTACAGTTTTGGTTGGGATTTACAACAATTAGTTAATGAAGGCAAACTGTTTATTCTAGACGCCTCACCTGACCCAGAGGGACAGGAAGTTGTTGGAAACTTTGACCTTTCTGCCCTGATTGAGCGTATTCAGTATGCGATTCGCAAATACAAGGCAAAGCGGGTTTCCATTGACTCAATAACCGCTATATTTCAGCAGTACGATGCTGCATCAGTAGTGCGGCGGGAGATTTTTCGCTTAGTTGCACGCCTCAAGCAAGTTGGTGTGACAACGGTAATGACGACGGAGCGAATAGAGGAGTATGGAGCGGTGGCCCGGTTTGGGGTGGAAGAGTTTGTCTCAGACAATGTGGCCATTGTCCGTAACGTTTTAGAAGGGGAACGCCGCCGTCGTACTATCGAAATTCTCAAGCTGCGCGGCACAACTCATATGAAAGGAGAATACCCCTTTACGATGACTAACCAGGGAATTAACATCTTCCCCTTAGGAGCAATGCGATTGACTCAGCGTTCTTCCAATATCCGGGTATCTTCAGGTGTCAAAACTCTTGATGAAATGTGCGGCGGTGGGTTTTTCAAAGATTCGATAATTCTGGCAACTGGTGCCACGGGTACCGGCAAAACGCTGTTAGTGAGCAAGTTTATCCAAGACGCTTGCTTGCGAGGCGATCGCGCTATTCTTTTTGCCTACGAAGAATCTCGCGCTCAGCTGTCTCGTAATGCTTATTCTTGGGGCATTGATTTTGAGGAATTGGAACAAAAGGGTCTGTTGAAAATTCTTTGCACCTACCCAGAGTCAGCGGGACTAGAAGACCACTTGCAAATCATTAAATCGGAAATTGCCGATTTTAAGCCATCTCGCATTGCCATTGATTCCCTGTCTGCTTTGGCGCGGGGAGTCAGCAATAACGCCTTCCGGCAGTTTGTGATTGGCGTTACTGGCTACGCCAAACAAGAGGAAATCACCGGCTTTTTCACCAATACCACCGACCAGTTTATGGGATCTAACTCGATTACAGATTCCCATATTTCCACGATTACAGACACGATTTTGATGCTGCAATATGTAGAAATTCGGGGTGATATGTCTCGCGCCATCAATGTCTTTAAAATGCGTGGTTCTTGGCACGATACAGGGATTCGCGAGTACATCATCAGTGAGGCTGGCCCAGAAATCAAAGATTCGTTCCGCAATTATGAACGAATTATCAGCGGTTCCCCGACTCGCATTCAGATTGACGAAAAGAGTGAACTCTCGCGGATTGTCCAAGGTGTCCGTGACAAGTCAGGAGAATAGTTAGGCTCATCCTTTTGGGAGCATCCCAATGCAAGCAAAAATACCGGGAGCATCCCAATGCAAGCAAAAATAGTGAACTGCGATCGCTAACCTTGGTATTCAAGTAAGACCTCGATCACTGCAAAAATCCCCAGTAAGATATCATGCTTTGAAAACCATTGCTGGATCGAGACGGGTGACTTTTTGAATAGCAAAGATCGCTGAGGTGACACACATGGTAACCGTAATCCCAAAAACAGCGATCGCAGATACTGGTGTGATTAAAATGAGGATGCCCTGGCTGGCAAATGCCCAAGCTGCTACGCCATAACAGAGTACCATACTCGGAATATAGCCGAGAACTGCCATCCATAGCGCCTGTTCGATAATTACACCATAAATCACCCAATCCGACGCACCTATTGCCTTAAGTGTGCCAAACTCCTTGAGATGATCAGAGACCGAAGAGTAAAGAATTTGACTAACAATAATTACTCCCACAATGATACCCACAACAGCCCCAAGCCCCAGAACGAATCCAATTCCCGTTCGCCTCTGCCAGAAGGTTTGATTCTTCTCAATGAACTCGGCACGAGTGTAGGCGCGGGTATTTGGCAAAGCAGCTTCTAGTTTCTGCTTGAGTAGCTGTAGATTCTGACCCGGCTTGGCTTGAATCAATACATAAGTGATCAGGTCTGATGCGACTAACTTATTGGGTGCAGGAGGGGGCTGGCTAGGAGTTGAAGTCTTAGGGAGCTTTGAGTAAGTATTCGTACAAATCAAGTCCTGCGAACCTGATGGCAATTTGCAGGACAGACTGGAAGTTTGACCAGAAGTTAAGTAAGCGTTGCCACTCTCTAAGGAGGTGAACATAAAAGGATTGGACACGATTGAGCGGTTTCCTTGCGTCAAGCCAACTACTCGTGCTGGTAAGGAGCCAACTTCAACCACATCACCAATCCCTCGTACATCCAGCGAGTTCAGGGTCGTTTTATCCACCATTACGGTGTAAGGCTCTTTGAGGGCACTCAAACTTCCTTGCTTGATATTACTTGGTGTAAATAATTGCCCGTTTGGATCAAATCCGACTACTCTTACGAAAGCAATTTCACTACCGGAGTGACGCCACAAAGCACTAGTGAAAATCAGCGCTTCGGCCCGCTCCACTCCTGCTACCTTTCGAGCTTGAATTACGTGGGATAGGGGGATAGGTAGTGTTAGTTCAACTTGCACCAAACTCTCTGATGACACCCAAATATCAGCATCGGCATTATGAATTAACTGACCAGTAGAGCGAGTAAATCCATTAAAAATGCCTGTTTGAAGGGTGACCAGGGTAACGGCAAACATGATCCCCGCCTGCGCCACCAGGAAGCGAGGAATGTCTTCAAGCAGGTTCTTACGGGCAAGGGAAACCATAGGAAAAGATTATACAAAAATTAACTTTGTAGTAGATCTGCCAGAGCAGTATACATAGAAGTTTTTTGCAATCAGAGTGTTTCCTGGGTTTGGCACCTTGCAGGGTTTCATCTCAAGTCCGGTTGATTCAGCAGCTTTGAAGCTTTCCTCTTTTGTTATTTCGAGTTGGGGTTAGATACAACCGATGAGACGGTTCGCTCATCCAAACTGATGGGTCCTGCTCCAAAAGCAACTACCATCAATAGTCCACCCATTAGGCCCAGATTTTTCATAAACTGAATCTCTTGCTGGGGCTCAGAGAAATTCGTATGGAAAATCAAAGTAGCCGGAATCAAAAATCCGATCAGCAACAGCGCTCCCAAGCGAGCTTTGTAGCCCAGTAACACTGATAGACCACCCCCCACCAGCACGATTATCGTGGGAATTAGAAGCAGACCCGCCAAGGGAATCCCTTTGGCTTCCATATACTGTTGAGTGCCTGCGGGAGCCAGAATCTTATCGATACCAGATTTTATAAAAATGGCGGACAGAAATATCCGCGCCAGTAGTGGAATGTACTTTTGCATATTGCCTGTTCCGAAAATCTTAGTGATTGCTGAGCAAGCCGGGTAGTTCGCTCTCTCAGTTAATACAGGTTATCCCTTCCAACTTCAAATATACCCATGCTCTCCATTAAGAAGCTATCCGAAAAGTTGATTTGAGAAAAGAAACCACAGATGCACACAGATGCACACAGATGGAAAGGTCATGACTGAGGACTTTATGGAAAACATAGCATGCTGGACTCTCAAACCAGCGGACAATTACTTTGAGGTCTAAGCTCGTGATTTCCTCATGCACTGGCGCAAAGTTCCCATCGAGATAGGGATTGACTGCTATCGTGATCATCCTGTCTGCTTTTATCCGCTTTTCACGTCTACTTACTTAGAAGCTATCGAGAAAATCCCAATCTGTCATTGCTGAGCGGATGCTGTTTTCGCCTCCGTTCTGAAGTGGCGATCGCACTTCATTCTGACAGGCAAAGGCTTATAGGGCACCCCGTCAGGGTGCCCCTGCAAGATTCACTTCTTGCCGTTAGCAAAGCGGGCGATCTTAGGGCACAGCATGCCCTCAAGCTTCTCGCTAGCCCTTTGACAAACTTTCTACACTCAAGGGAACCATGTCTCCGGTTGTTGTCAGTCCCAATAACATCCGCTCATGCGGTCGAATAAATTTGCCCGTTAGTACGCAGCGCTCCTCTTGCTGAGCTATTGCTTCAATGCTGGCTCGGATATCAGACCGCGAAAATTCGGGTCGATAATCACCGGATTTCTGCTGCACATAGTTCCAGAGTACATCTCGAATCAGAGCTTGATAGCCCTGGTTACCGGAAAGATCTTTGAGCTTCTCCTTCAACTCTCTTTCTAGACGAATGCTGGTAACTTCCATGTCAGTGGTCGCCGTCCGAGTGAGTGTACGCATCATCATTTTTTTTCCTCAATATGTGGACATGTTTGTAATACCAGTGTAGTATTTAAAAGTCAGCTTTAAAATTCATCTTCACCAAATTACCCTTCTGTGAGCCTTCATTTATCCCTCTCCACCCTATGCCCTAACGCTGCTAGCCATCGAGGTTGGCAATCAGCGGCAACGCGGGTGGAATTTTTGTATGAGGGCAGATATGGCTCGATAGAAGAGCGCAAAGCAGAGATTGGAAATCATTTTAATAAAGACGCCGGAAGTTTTCTGGCAGTCGATCAACAACTAGATATATGCAGCGGGAGGTACAGGCGAAAAAGCGCCTTACCCACATAGGACGAGAAGACCCTAAAGGTTTTTAAAAGCCCCCGCTCTTGATCAGAAGAAGCGGGGGTTTCTTTATGAGGAGTCAAACCGTGACGAGCGCAACTGAAGTGTTAAGGCAATCCGTGGTGGTGTTCTCCAAGAACTACCTACCCGTCAGTCGGGTAAACATCAAGCGAGCAATTGTTCTCCTCGTTACGGGGAAAGCCGAACCGCTAGATTTCAGCGGTAAAGGTTACAGCGTACATTCACCGAGTGTCGTGCTTTTAGTACCCGAACAGATTCGCTTGACAATGACCGATGCGGAGCGAGTTTGGAAAGTTCCTCCGGTGAATCGGCGAGAAGTGTTAAGACGGGATAAGCACGCTTGCCAATACTGCGGTAGCACCAAACAGCTAACGCTCGATCACGTCATTCCTCGCTCAAAAGGCGGAAAACATAGTTGGGACAACGTAGTTATAGCCTGTGAACCGTGCAACAGTCGAAAAGGCGATCGCACTCCCCAACAAGCAGGAATGATACTACGCACCAAGCCCAGAGCCCCCATGCACCCGGCTGTTGCCTTTGCGGAACAGTTCTGGCGCGAACAGCAAGTAAACCTGGAATAGCAGGAGATCAAAGCTGATGCTAAAGCTCACTTACACCGAAAACGGCTTCTACCTGGAGAGTCTGGCTCAACCCTTAGAGGAGTGGGTCACGGCACGAGTGATTTTGGCGCTGAGAGCGGGTACTAGCCTCTGCGTCGAACCCAGCACGGCATCGTTTCTGCTCCCCGCTGACATGCCACAACTGCGCCATCTAGAACGGCAACAGGAAGGAGAAGAGGCGATCGCCCTGTCTATCTGCGATGCCGACTACATCGAAGTCAGCCTCCAGGGAACTTGGATGACATCAGACTCCGATGGCGAAACGGGTATCTTTGTAACATCCATGAGTTACACGGTTGAGTTCTTCCTGCTCAAGCTTTGGGAAGAGTCCGTAACACGCGATCGCTGCCTTCCATAATTAGGCGGCAACGCTATAGCGGTTTTCAGTTGTATAGACCATAGGGTAGGGGCATCGCATGCCTCTGCCTTATCCAGACGCGAGGTGGCGACCTTCAGCAAAAACCCAGACGCGATCGCCTATGCATAAGGCAATGATCCCGTCTATATTTTGTTCAACAAACTTAACCCCAAAGGAAATAATACAAATGCCGCAACGAAAATTGTCAGAAAAACTAAACAATTAACGATTGCCTTTCATTCCGATTGAACAGTCTTCCGCCGCGCATTCCCCTTCCTAGCTAGACAGTTTGGGTTTAG
>CBDTXL010000033.1:0-25340 GCA_965364435.1 uncultured bacterium | reverse complement strand
GACTCGCCACCAGCCAAATCGCCTCCGCCGTCATCCTCACCCAACCCCCCGAAAACAAAGACCCTCTGGCATTCCGCACCGAAGCTTTTTTCTGGAGTTTAGGTATCGGTGCGATCGCCATGCTTATCACTTTAGGAATCCTCAGCCTCTTCCGCCGCTAACTTATACCAAGTTGCATTAAACGTATCACTCTCTCTTTCTCTTACCTCCGCGTCCTCTGTGCCTCTGTGGTTCGTTAAATTCTACGTCAGACTGCAACTCATACCAATTCTCCATTATGTTGCTCCATCTCCGCCCCCCCTGTAGTCCCCCCGATGTCTTGGGGGGACGGCGGTAGCCGGGGGTGTATTCGTTGCATGATTAAAGAGAATTGGTATCAGTATTACTCCTGATCGGCGTTAAGAAAGTGTACATCTGTATGAATTAAGAATTAACGCTTTCATAGACACTGATCCTTACAGACTTGGTAGAATGAAACCGGGCAGCCTTCACGATTACAGGCAAACCCTGCTAAATGGACTCCCTAGACCTAATTACCCTCAAAGCCTTCATTGCTGCCTTGATGCGGCTGGACGATTCCCTCCCTGCTGATTTGCAGAACCAGCTAAACGAAATTGGACAAGCCTTCCCCTCAGATGTCTCCCAGCTTCATACCCTAGCCAAGAATTATTCCCCCTTGACTCAGGAGTATATGGATGCTCGTCTGGCTTTGCAAAATGATGGCGATCGCTTCCAATTTGCTGTCCCTGAACCAGATTACTCGGCTGGGCTGTGTGATGAAAAAATAATTAATTTTGCTCTTGAAGTTTTTAATGCTGATGACTCTGTAAACTTAGTTAAAAAAGCAGCTACAGAGTCAAGCGTACTGGGAAAAATTCTTTTTCACCTGCGACGCCAGACCAGTTTTATGCTAAAGGATGTTCTGAACATTCCTAAAGAAGAACAGTGGCTCTGGCAAGACTCGACCGCTTGGGCGTCCCTAGAACGGGGACTACGACAGGCAGCAGCTGGAAAAGGGCGTTACTTAGGTGATTTCGCTCAGTATGCAGACTTGGAGATAGATGATTAGTGCAATTCCGGCTGGAATATCAACCTGAAGCAGAGGAGACATTAGCTGACCTTCAGCAAACAGACCCCAAGAAGTACAAAAAGGTGTTGAAGACGCTGGGGTTAATGCAAACTAATCTGCGTCACTCCGGACTCAAAACGCACAAATATGACTCTCTCTCAGGTCCAGATGAAGAGGAGGTATTTGAAGCCTATGTCGAGAATAAAACTCCAGCTGCCTTTAGAGTGTTTTGGTATTATGGACCCGGTAAAAACGTTATTACAATTCTCGCTATTACACCTCATCCATAATTTTTTATTGGGTAATCGGTAATGGGTAATCGGTAATCGGTAATTAGAGCTAAGGGTTATAAAGGTCGGAGTTAGTTGTATACGACTCCATAATGCACTTACCAATTGTTTACCACCCTGATTACGTCGCACCTCTCCCAGAGGGGCATCGCTTCCCCATGCCTAAATTTGGGAAACTCTACGAAATGTTACTGAGCGATCGCGTTGCGACTCCAGATCAATTCCACACCCCCGAACGTCCACCGACGGAATGGATTGAACTAGTCCACACCCCGGACTATGTCCAAGCTTACTGTCAAGGCACTCTTGACGCCAAAGCCCAGCGACGAATCGGACTCCCCTGGAGTCCCGCCCTGGTAAATCGCACCTGCACAGCCGTAGGTGGCACAATTCTCACTGCCCAGCTAGCACTCAAGTATGGTTTAGCCTGCAACACAGCAGGTGGCACCCATCATGCTTTTCCCAGTTATGGCTCAGGTTTTTGTATCTTTAATGATTTAGCGATCGCTACTCGTGTCCTCCAACAACTGAAACTGGCTAGAGAAATTCTCATCCTTGACCTCGATGTCCATCAGGGAGACGGTACCGCCTTTATTTTCCAAAATGACAAAAGCGTCTTTACCTTTTCGATGCACTGCGAAGTGAACTTCCCTGGCACTAAACAAAAAAGTGACCTAGACGTACCCCTCCCAGTGGGGATGGATGACGATGCCTACCTGCAAACCCTCGCACAATATCTCCCTGACTTACTTAGTGAGTTTCAGCCGGATTTAGTGCTGTATGATGCTGGAGTTGACCCTCACGCAGGCGATCGCTTGGGCAAGTTAGCCCTCACCGATACAGGTATCTACCGCCGCGAGATGCAGGTTTTGAGTACCTGTGTCGCGGCTGGTTATCCAGTTGCCAGCGTGATCGGTGGTGGCTATGCTGATGATATCGACGCCCTCATCTACCGACACTCCTTACTCCACCGCGCCGCTGATGAGGTCTATCGCCAGTATCATCTTTAATGCAAAACTATTGACGGACGACGCTTTTAGTCTTATTTGATACATTTCTGTAGATGACCTGCATCCCGTACCCTTATTTCCTGCTCCACTCACCTGAGGAAAAACCGTGTTGCTATCAAAAGGCTTTGAAATTGAAATGTACACCGGCACACCCCAAGGCGATGTTGTCGGTCTCTCCGATAAGATTGTGGAGTCCCTGGACGGATTTGTACGTGAGCCAGATAGCCGGAATGTGGAATATACCACGGCACCCTTATCTTGCTATGACCGCTTATTGTGTGCCCTAATGCGTCCTAGGCGGCAGTTACGAGAGTATTTAGCACGCTTGGGTGATTACACCCTGATTCCAGGAAGTACCTTGTCTCTTGGGGGGAGCGATCGCTTTTACCGTTCCGACCCTAATAATCCTTACCACGACTACATTGAACAAACCTACGGCACCAAAGTCGTTACCGCTAGTGTCCATATCAACATTGGCATCAGCGATCCAGAACTCCTGATGCGCGCAATTCGTTTAGTCCGTGTCGAAGCACCTCTCTACCTCGCCCTCAGTGCTTCTTCCCCGTTTATCGATGGGCACGCCACGGGTTATCACTCCACCCGCTGGGGACTGTTCCCCAAAACACCGGCTCATGTTCCCCTGTTTGAAAGCCACGCTCACTTTATCCGGTGGACGGAAGACCAACTCAAGGCAGGTACGATGCAAAATGTTCGTCACCTCTGGGCATCCGTGCGACCAAATGGCGATCGCCGCCCCTACAACCTCAACCGGGTAGAACTGAGAATCTGCGACTTAGTCGTTGATCCCATTGCTCTGCTATCGGTAATGGCACTCCTAGAAGCGCGTATTTGGCAGCTCATTGATGATCCCCGCCTTGATCCCCTGGAATTGAGTACCTTACCAGCAACCACTCGTCCCCAAGACTTAGTGGAGTTCACCGATGCTAACGAAGCCGCCGCTGCTCATCAGAGTCTCGATGCTACACTGCGGCATTGGCAGGATGGCAGAAAGATTTTGGCAAGAGATTGGATTGAGGAAATTTACCAAGAGGTTTTGCCAGTTGCTAAAAAACGGGGCTTTAGTTGCTTTGTGTCACCCGTCAAGAAAATTCTTCGGGAAGGAAATACTGCCCAGCAGTGGTTAGCACTGCACACAGAAGGTTTCGACAGTAGGAGCGTCATTGTACAAGCGATTCAATCAATGGCTAAACAAGAAGAGGAACTAGAAGACAAATTGTGCCTGCCCCTGGCGGCCTAATTTTTAGCACGGTGCCGCAGGTTTACAAATCAAAATATCTAATCGATTTTCACCGCGCCCCTGCTATTAAAAAAATATATATATCACCTCTGCCTCTGGCTAGACATCTAAACACCTCTATAGGTGTTCATGGGTAAGATTTCATGAAGCTTTCATGCTAAGGGTTGTCCTAGTTCACCCGCAAATCCCGCCGAATACCGGCAATATTGCCCGAACCTGCGCCGCCACTGGCACGGAGTTGCATTTGGTGGGGCCATTGGGTTTTGAAATTAGCGATCGCTACCTGAAACGAGCGGGACTCGATTATTGGCCTTACGTCAATCTTCACTACCATGACTCCCTTGATGCTTTTGAAGCCGTTCATCAGCAGCAAGGCGGGCGATGGATTGGCTTCAGCACTGCTGGAAAATGCAGTTATGTTCAGTTTCAGTTTCAGAATGATGACTGGCTGTTGTTTGGCTGTGAAACCACTGGTCTGCCTCCGACTGTCTTAGACGCCTGTGACGCTACTGTCTATATCCCCATGAGTCAGCCAGGAGTTCGCAGCTTGAATCTTTCGGTTAGTGCCGCTGTCGGTTTATTTGAAGCTCGGCGTCAGCTGGGTTATTTTGGATGATCGCTAATGAAAAATTTCCCTTACCTATTACCTAACTGTATTTATATATGTATATGAATCTATTTAATCTCAAGGGGGATTTAATTAAAATTGACTGCGCCGCGACATCTTGCCTGGTCGCCTCAGTTGATTTCCCTCTCGGCGCAAAATTTTTGATAGATCATAAAGCTATCTAGAATACCGAAATCTGGGTGCGGTGATAAGAAATTTATATGAAAAAGCGGAGGGAAAAGCGAGAGGTGACTTATAGCTTTTTATCATCCAAAATTAGCAAGGATCTAGTAGACCAAATCACCTCCTAGCAAGGAAAACAAGTATTTCAGAAATTTTTTGAATGCCCAGGGGCTAGCAACCGGATGCTTGAAGCTGTACTATCTTACGGTTGTTTTATTACCCAAGATTAGCGTACAGTTCCGTCTGTGAGCAGTCGCTTGCTAGACTAAACGATTGCAGGATGTTCTACAAAGATCACGATTGAGGAAATATGCTTGAGTTTTGTTTTAATCTCTAGTCGTTGTCCGGAGGAAAGCCTGCCCGGTCAGTATGTTCTATCCAGCAAGCCTTGGCAACAGCCGTACCAATACCGACCATGTCTCTTGTCAGAATATCTTTCCCTGAGGCACACAGTTATTGCTTTTTTAAGGGTGGATCGAGCGGTTGCCGCCAAGGACAAAATTTTTACCGGGTCATGTCAACTTGTCTAAATCAAAGAAGCAACTTGTCTAAATCAAAAAAGCAGGGTAATCTTGCCTAAGTATGCTTACTGTCTGTGATTTCGATCACATGATAAAGTGAGTTGCCTCATTGACTGGTAAAAAACAATCAGGAACTGTTAAGCGCTCGTCACACACCAGGAGGTCGTTTTTGAAACGAACATTTACGCAGAAGGTCAAACATGTTCCTTCTTGTGCAGCAGACTCCTTTGATGCTTTATTGAAGCTATCTGTAGGGAAGCATTCAGTCGGTGCCGTAGTCCCGACCGAGGTAAACCGCAGAACTCGCACCTCTGCCGCCATGATTGGATTGGCGATCTCAATGGGAGCCGCAGGCTTGTTGCTGCCTCAACAAGGCGATGAAGCCATGGCAGTTGAGCCGGTTGCCGCCGAGCCAAATTTGCCAAGTGTTCCCTTGGAGGCAAGTGCTGATCCAAGTGCCAGTGTTGCCCCTGCACAAGCAGTAGAGCCGGGAGTCGTTGCTGTCTCGACGCCGTCGATGCCCGTACAGCCAAAAGCGGTAACAGACTTCAAACCCACCCCACCGCCTGTAGTTGAACACCAGGTGCAGCAAGGGGAAACGCTTTGGCAACTATCCAAATCTTATGAAGTACAGCCGGAAGCGATCGCTGCTTCTAATAAGCTCCAACCCAGTGCTATTCTGCCGGTTGGACAGAAGCTAAAAATTCCTTCTGTGAACGGTATTGTTCACGAAGTGAAAGCAGGCGAGACTGTCGAAACGTTATCTGAGTCTTATGGTGTGAAGCCGACACAGTTGCAGGCATCTGCACCAGTGTCGGAATCGAGTCAGCTAAAAACAGGTGAATCTGTCACGGTTCCTGGAAATGTCAATGACCTTTTAAAGGCGAGACAAGAGGTTGCTCTTAACAACTTAAAAGAGCATGGGAACCGTATAAATGAAAGTCTGGCGGAGTTGAGGTCTGAGGAGTCTACCAATCTATCTGAACAGGAAACAACACCAAGCTCGGTCGCTTCAGCGGCTGAGCAGGTGACGCCTGTTACCCTGCCACCTGCGGCTCTAAAACCGGAGGACTCAGGAACAAATGCAGCAAAACCAGGGATGAGTGTACCGACTAGTCCCGTGGTAATCCCGGTACCAACTCCGGAAATTGCTGCAACACCGGCAGTTGAACCGAAAGCAGCGAAGCTACCGGAGCCGTTGGTTGTAATCCCGGTACCAACCCCGGAAATTGCTGCAACACCGGCAATTGAACCGAAAGCAGCGAAGCTACCCGAACCGTCGGTGGTGATTCCAGTACCAACCCCGGAAATCGCTGCAACACCGGCAGTTGAACCGAAAGCAGCGAAGCTACCCGAACCGTCGGTGGTCCTCCCGGTACCAACCCCGGAAATCGCTGCAACACCGGCAGTTGAACCGAAAGCGCCAACAGTCTCCACTCTAGGAATTGGCTCAGTCACCACGCCACAAGCCCCAGGGAAACCACAAGTGCCACAGCCAGTGGTTATGCAAACCCTGGTGCCAGGAAGCTCAGCCAACGTCTACCAGGTAAAACCCGGAGATACGCTAGATGCGATCGCTCGTCGTAATGGTATATCTAGCTCACAACTGATCCAGGCAAATGGGCTGAATAATCCCAACCTAATTCGCGTCAATCAACAGTTGAGAATTCCGCAAGCCCAGCCTGCCGGTGTTGCCAATCAGGGGGTCACGTTGCTTTCGGCTGTCAACTCTAAATCCGATAGTTCCACAATTGGACAAGAGCAGCGAGGGGTTGCAGCATCTACTCTTAGTGTTCCTCCTCTGCCAGAGCGGGTCACAGCATCTCAACCACAAGCCCTTCCTCGTCCAGTGTTAGCGCAATCTACAGTTGTGGGTAGTGCTAAACCCAATGCCTCAGTTGTGGTTGACACTCAGCCGAGCCAGTCAGCTAACTCTGAGTCCAACCCCTATATTGAGAAATTGAGGGCTGACATCCTCAGGCTCCGAGAAGAATATGGGCATCAGAAAGAAGGTGGTCAAGCCAGTGCGTCGAGAAATATCACGGTTCCTACCGTGACAACACCGGTGGCTTCGAGCTTGAACAATGTATCTACACCCACCAGGATTAATCCAGAGTTCAATCCCAAGCGCCACAACGAAACCTTACAGGCAGAGCTTGAAAGACGGCGGCAACAGCAGCAAGTTCAAAAGGGTCCTATTCAAATCGAAGTGCCTCCACCTGCTACAGCCTCAGTACCACCGCCAGGACTGGTGGCAGCGGCTCCAGCACCAGCTGACAGCTATAACCCGATGATTCGGACACCAGTGGGACAGACAGTCTCTCCTGAACTGCCCTCCCTCTCGGCACCGGATATGTATCGACCGGATAGCCCAGCTCAATTCAATGGCTACATTTGGCCAACAAAAGGCGTCATCACTTCTGGCTATGGTAGGCGTTGGGGACGGATGCACAAGGGGATTGACATTGCGGCACCCGTCGGCACACCCGTGCTTGCGGCAGCTCCTGGTGTTGTTGTTAGCGCCGGTTGGAATTCTGGTGGCTACGGAAATTTGGTGGAAATTCAACATCCTGATGGCAGCCTTACACTCTATGCACACAACAATCGGGTTTTGGTGCGTCGCGGACAACAGGTTGCACAGGGTCAACAAATTTCTGAAATGGGCAGTACTGGCCGTAGCACGGGTCCCCACTGTCACTTTGAAGTGCATCCAGCTGGACGCGGAGCAATCAACCCAATTGCCGTTCTGCCTCGCTCGTCGTAGGTTATGGCTGTATCTCTGTAAACGCATGTTGAGGGGAGCCAGACGGCTCCCTACACCTCTGCTTGAGGGGTAGTAATTGTGAGGGTCCATATGTTAAATTAAGGAGGCTGTAAAAAAGCTTGGCTCAGTAGCTCAGTGGTTAGAGCAGGGGACTCATAAGCCCAAGGTCGCAGGTTCAAATCCCGCCTGAGCCATTTACACAGAACAATGTATGCTGAGACTTTCAATGACAGTCACATTTAATTTGATGTGAAAGTTTCCATATCATGGCTTCAGCAGCAGAAAATAAAGACCAACAACATCCCCAAGAAGGGTGCGATCGCGCGATCGTTGAGCGTCTATTACAGGAAGAACCCAATGATTACAACCAGGCGGAACTAGCCCGACTGCGGATTCGCTATTGTGGCTTTCCGGGTGCCAGAAAGATTCAACAAGACCTAGATGCAGTTCTCCAGCAGTGGCAGCTGACAGAAGAACAGCTCTTCGAGGTGACTCGTCAGCGGCATGAAGCTGGTCAAGTTTACAAACGTGGTGGCCCTTCACAAGGGGAAGATGACTGGAGTTAATGTGACTTTGGCAAAGCTGGCATTGACCTTTGCATTGCCTCGATATTTTGAACACAGGACTTACGCAACTGTCACACGCGATGGCATCAAATCCTCTATCACGTTAGCGAAGCTCGGCGTTAGCCTCGTGGGGAAGCCTACACTGACGCTGCGTGTACAGTGTAGGAAGAGGCCATGGCTGACTACCAACGGGCCTGGGGACCTGCCCAGACTTGGTTAACCACTTGACCATACACAATCGGCTTATCCTCACGAGCGAGGATCGTTTGACCGTTGAGATCAACAGCCCACACCGGCCAGTGTTCATCACCCATTTCGCCAGCGCGGAAGAGTACCTGATTCGGATTACTTTGACTCCAGCCCAGCAACACGGCGCTACTGTACTCAATTCGCTCTGGTGCTAAGGTATTGGTGCGATTTTGCTGCCGTTCCCAAATCACCGCGTAATCAGAAGCATCTGATGTGCTAAAGATGCCTTCAAACTGCCGGGCTAAAAGGCGATCGCCTGATTTCGACCAGGAAACGGGAATCAAAATCGCGAGTGTCCCTTCCACATCAGCTTCTTCATGACTGACCAAGGGATTATCAGCCAACGGAGACGATGGCGTTATTGTCCGCAAATCTCCAGTCTGCAAATTTTCCACAAACATCACACTAGTGACACGGCTGCGGTACAGTTCCGGCTGACCTTGCATCTGAATGCGACTATAGGCAGCGTACTGACCGTCTGGGGAAACTAATGACTGGCTGCGATAGTACCTTGTTTCAGAACGTTCTGAGGCACTAAGTTCACCATGAGTTGCCAAAACCCAATTCCAGGGAATGGGATGGGGACTATCGAGGGGGTCAATTTGCACTCCTAGTTCAGTCATGTCGGGAGCTATTTCTTCAGGCACTTCAATTGAGGGCGGGGAAGATGGCACCGATGACGGGCTTGCGACCATAGGCACATTCACCGGATCAGCCTGGGCAGGTAAGCATTGTGCCATAAGCAGCAGAGCCGCTAAAAGAAATTGGGATGGTTGCTTGCGAAACCATCCTACTAAAGAAAATATTCTTTTGAACATCGATAGGGGGTGGGGTTGCTAGAGGGCGTATCTTGTGTGAGGAGCAACACCGAAGGAACTAGAACAGCGTCCCTTATGTTAGGTATAACAAGTTAAGAATCCATCAACTCACTCATTTACGAAAGTTTTCACTCGAAGTTTGCGAATTTTGAGGCTACTATCCCAATTTAATGGTTGCTTTCGACGTTTCGGCATCAAGATGGAATGATGGAATTCGACCTTTTCTCTATTATTCTTCTATGGTCTGAATAAAATTCAGGAAAATCGGTGAATCAATCAGCTAGTTCAGCAGCTAAGACATCCCCCGACAAATCAACCAGTAGACACCCGTGGTTACTCATTTTAATTTTCCGACTCTTACTGCTGGGCGTAGGTGGGGGTTTAGCCCTGATTTTGGGCATTGTCCTCGCCAATTTTTACCCTAATCGGAATCCAGAGAAGCCCATACTGCTTAGACTACTGGAGCGTCTTGACAATAAGACGCTAGCTACATCTCCCAATCCCAGTCCAACGCTTGTGCCAGATACTGCTAATCAGCTACTCCAGCTGACACCAGTACAAAGACAGCAGGCGCAGGCTCAGTTGACACAGTTGCAGGCGCAGCTGAAGGCGTTGAGCGACGGACTTGTGGCTCTGGAAACACAACTTGGCACCAGTCGCCCTAATGAAAGTGTGGGTGTGGAAGCGCGAATGCAGACGATTTCCCTGCAACTCCAAGGGGTGCCACCTCCAAGCTCGAATGCCTCGTCGGTGGTCAACAGCAGTGCTAATCAACCTGCTGCCGTTTCCGAGTCTCTCTTTCAAGGTGACAAATTAAAGGTGACTTTGCCCAGTGATGTCTTATTTGAAGAGAGCAATAGCATTCTGCGCTCAGAAGCCGGTCTAATTTTAGACAAAATTGTCGCTGATTTACGCAAATATCCTTCGAACACCATTGGCATTGCCGCCTACACCGACGCTGCTGGTGAACCTGAGGACAATCGAGAACTGTCATTTCGCCGCGCCAAAGCCGTTGAGCAGTATCTCGCCAGCGCCTTGGGTAAGCAGTACCGTTGGCTGGTTGTTGGCTACGGCGAAACTCGTCCCCTGGTGGCAAACGATACTGATGCTAACCAACAACGCAATCGCCGCGTTGAAATTGCCGTTAATTAGGGCGTCGGGCGTCGGGGCTGGGGCTAGGGGGAAGAGAAGTTAGTTTTTTCAGGTTCCGACGCCCATTGGTTTATACCTCGCTCCTTGTAATCAACCTAATCCTAGTCTCTAATCTCTAATCCCTAGTCTCTAGTCCCTAATCCCTAGCCCCTATGAAAATCATTTTCTTTGGTACTCCCCAGTTCGCGGTGTCTAGCTTAGAACGCTTGGTTTCCCATCCGGAATTTGAAGTTCTGGGTGTTGTTACCCAACCTGACAAGCGTCGAGGGCGCGGTAACCAACTAACCCCCTCACCAGTGAAAACCTTGGCTCTGGCACATCAACTAACAGTCTGGCAACCAAAACGAGTGAAAAAGAATACTCAAACCCTCACTCAGTTGCGGCAGGCGTCGGCAGATGTTTTTGTTGTGGTTGCCTATGGGCAGATTCTCTCCCAAGAGATTCTGGATATGCCTAAGCTTGGTTGTGTCAATGTTCACGGCTCAATTCTGCCCAAGTATCGGGGTGCTGCCCCTATCCAGTGGTGTCTGTATCACGGTGAGACAGAAACAGGCATCACAACAATGCTGATGGATGCGGGAATGGACACAGGTGCGATGCTCCTGAAAGCTTACACACCAGTCCAGTTATTGGACAATGCTCACCAGTTGGCACAGACTCTTGCCAATTCGGGAGCTGATTTGTTAGTTGAAACTCTCTTGAAGCTGGGGCGGAAGGAGGTTCAACCCGTTGCTCAAGATGAATCCCAGGCGACTTATGCGCCACTGATTCAAAAGCCAGATTATTGTCTGGACTGGTCACGTTCTGCCATTGAGTTACACAATCAGGTGAGGGGATTTATCCCGAACTGTGTGGCGTCATTTCGAGATAAACCGCTGAAAGTTATCGCCACCGCCCCCCTCGGTTTGGCTTACTTCTCTCAGTTGCCCCCGGATTTAAAAGTGCTGGAACAGGAGTGGTCGTCTCTATCAGCGAATTCGGGGCGTCCTGGAGAAGTGATGAGCATTGCAAAGGGAATTGGCCCGATTATTCAAACTGCCTCGGGACTGTTGCTGTTGCAGGAAGTGCAACTGGCTGGCAAACGCATTCAATCTGCCTGGGATTTTGCCAATGGGATGCGTTTAGGGGTGGGAGAGGTTTTAGGTAACGGCTAAGTAGAGGTCGCCATAAATAGCGATCGCTTCCTGATTGCCGTACCCAATTCTTGCATGCTCTACTAAGTTTGAAGTTCGGGTTCCAAGAGTTCGTAGAAGCGGCAAGAATCACACGGTCCCTCTGGATTGACCGCGCAACGAATTAGTTCGGAGTGAGCATTGAAGCGACAGTTGGCATCACCAATAACCCAGCGTCCCTCGATTAGACTTTTCTCTGTCGGTCGTCGGGCGGACTGGACGTAAAGGGCAATTTTCTGCAAGCGATAGCGCCCCGATTTCAGGAGATAGCGGTGGCGGCGCTCTAAAACTGCGTAGGTTTGACCTTTAAAGTCGAGATAGTTACCGGGTTGGGGTGTCCAATCGAGTTGAACATTTCCAAGAGTCTGACGCGGGTGCGTCAGGATTAGCTCTGCTGGTAGAGAATCTGGCTCCATAGTATAGATGTAATGCTGACTACACTTGGATGGTATCGCACTCCCAGCCTGAGGCTCTCCCACTTCAGATAATGCATAGAATCCTCTTAAAGTCTCAGCTTTAAAAACTTCGGATTTGCTTGTGGATGCTCTCTAGGAAATACAACGTCTCTACTTCTGATGTTTTTCGACCAAATTTTTTAGGTAAGAGTGTGCGTCTTCTGGTGAAAGGAGAAAAATCTGACCGTTGCACAGGATTTCGTAGTTTCCCCCATGATACCCATGCCCAGAAATTAGCCCCTTCTTTACTGCCTGATTGCCAAGCTGCGTTAATTCGTTTGTAAAAAAAGCTTCTACTCCTGCTATCGGCTGATTGAAAATCTGTTCTTCGTTGTTCTCATCCATATTTGTCTGTTCCTGATATAATAGTTTGCCTTTAACAAGTACCCGAAAAGATTGACCAAAGCGTTAGCTGTTAACAAATTGGACGCTTGCCGGGATTCACTGCATGAATATACTCACTGCCCGATGTGGGCCATCCTCGTTTGTAAGACGCTTCCTCTGGCTTCCCCCAGCCTAGCTGCAAGATAATTTCCAAAAAGGTTGAATTCCCGTGCTGAAAGAGGCTTGCCCATTCAGTTCTGTATGCGATCGCGCGGACATCATTGAACATAATCTGTCGATAGTCTTTGCCAGTGTTAATGCTTAAGTACAAGTCCATGCCCTGTGTCATTTGCAACCAAAAAGCCAAGATCGAAGCCTTAGCCGCCTTGAGAATTTCCAGGTCACTCGCCAGTGCCACTAGCTGCTCATCGACGGCAGGATAGCGCAAAGTCTTGCCTTTCATCGTCAGCTGTCGCCAAATAATGCCTGAGACTTGGTGTTTCCGCTGGTAACCATGAACAGCCGCTTTGAAATCTCTATAAGCACTGAACTTTTGAATGCCATCCGGTTTTAGAAATCGGTCAATCAAAGGGTTCCCAGACGCCGAAGCCGCCAGATTAAGACGCTGACCATTCATGCAGGCGCGACGCTCATCCGCCAAAATTTTGATTAGCTCCTCTGTGCTGTACACCTCTGACATCAGCACACCCATTGAATTGCACTTACATAAAGATTACCTGTGAGCCTGACCAAATAGGAGAGAGTGAGGGGGAATTGAGCAGAAGGAGTGAACAATGGTACAACCCTTTTAAACGGCTTCCGTCCTCCGGATTCATCCGTGGGGAATTTCCCCCTCTTTTCTCTGACAAGCATTGCCTTAACGATCGCTTGAGCTTAGCTCACTATTAAACTCGTTAACCGTTCGTCGCTTCAGCTCAACTGATTTTGAACGGGGCAGCAAGTCAAACACTTCCCTAAACGCATCATCTACCCGTTCATACGCCACTTGTCCTGTTTCATTGAGAACAACTTTACCCTTCTGGTCAATTAAAACCGTTTGGGGAACCAAACCTTCGTAATAGTAGCCTGGTTCTGTGGGTTTATAGGTAGACTTCAGCGGCAAGCTATCGATATCAACGGGAATAAAAGTTGCCGCCCGTCCATAAGGAGCTTGTAGTTGCGAGACAACCGTGGTATACCGCTTGCAATCACTGCTGTCATCTACATAGAACACCAACAGCGCTGGTTTCTCCCGTTTCAGAGATTCTGCCAACGTCAAGCTCGATGGTACTAGAGAGGCATTACCGCCATAAAGGACAAAGATGTTGCCATCAAAGCGATCATCATTCAGCCCTGCCCGAGCCCCTGGTGTTCCCAACAGCAGCAGACAGCCAAATATAGCCACTAGGCTCAACAAACAGCGGGAAACCAGACGCCTTCCCCTGTAATGACTTGTAAGAATTTTGCTTTGAACCCGTAACGAGTAAAAAATCATACCAAAGTAACTGTGGAAGTTCAATTTTCTCTCGTAATCTTTAAATTGTTTCTATTTTCAGAAGTTTTTACTTGTGACGAAATTATCTTTAGCCACAATCCCTCTATTACAATTATCCCTGTTCGCAGCGAGTTTAGTTCGCTCTGCCTCATCCTCATGTCTCAAAGTCAAGAACAGTTAATTACCCCTCAGCACTTCGTTTGGTAGAATTCTGACGGGCAACCAACAGGTAAGTAAAAACAGCATATGCCCTAAAGGTGTAGAGGCTGTGTTGCCTGAGCAGGAGTGTTGATTTGAGCATATCAGTCATTGATAGATTGCGCGTCAGCGTATCTGTAGGAGCATCAAAAACGGTGAAGTTTTTGGTCCGTTTACTGCGCTTGGGGGCGGCAAGTGTCTTACCAGGGGAGATTGCCCGTCGTCTCCAGCCTCAAGTGCTGCCGCTACTATTCGCTCAGGTGAGGCGAGGTGTGATTCTTGTCGTCGGCACGAATGGCAAAACAACAACTTCTCTACTCCTGCGTACAATTCTCGAAAGTCAGGGGTGGCGAGTCGCTCACAATGCCAGTGGTGCAAATTTGATGAATGGATTGGTGACAACCCTACTGGAAAATACTAATTTGATGGGTCAGTTAGACGCCGACTACGCGATTCTGGAGGTGGATGAGAATGTTTTACCCATAGTATTGCGCGATTGTCAACCTCAGTTCATCTTAGGTTTGAATTTGTTTCGTGACCAGCTAGATCGGTATGGGGAAGTGGATACGATTAGCCGGAGATGGAAGGAATCGCTCTGTGCTTTGGCTCAGCGCTCTGAAGAGGCACTCCTATCTACTGAAACTGTAGTGATTTTGAACGCCGATGACCCCACGCTTTCCTACCTTGGTCAGCACATACCACAAAAAGTGTTATTTTTTGGTCTGAGTGAACCAGATGCCTATCTGGATGAAATTCCCCACGCCGTAGACTCGATTTATTGCCCCAAGTGCGGACACTCCTTGGACTATGAGGGAGTCTACCTTTCCCATTTGGGGGACTATCTCTGTCCTAACTGCGGCTTTAGCAAAAGTCAGCCAGCTGTTGATAGCCGAGAATGGCCCCAGATTCTTATTGGCATTTACAACAAATACAACACTCTAGCCGCTGGGTTAGTGGCAACCCAGATCGGAATTGATACCGCTGCCATCTACGACACTATCAAGAATTTCCAAGCCCCCTTTGGACGATCTGAGGAATTGGAGATTAACGGAAAGCATGTGCGGATTCTGTTATCGAAAAATCCTGTAGGGATGAATGAAACCATCCGGGTCGTCAATCAACTACAAAAAAACAGTGGGACATCAACGAAGCTGCTGGTGCTGAATGACAGGACGCCAGACGGCACAGATGTTTCCTGGATTTGGGATGTCGATACCGAAAAGTTGGTGGCATCAGGGGGAACAGTTGTCGTTAGTGGCGATCGCGCCTACGACATGGCACTGCGTCTACGCTATAGCGAGACTAACGGGGAAAATAACTTCAAACTCATTGTGAAAGAAGACTTGCAAGAAGCGATCGCTACCGCTTTAGAACAGACTCAAGCTTCGGAAACCCTCTATATTTTGCCCACCTACTCCGCCATGTTAGAAGTGCGCGGTTTCCTGACGGGTCGGAAGATTCTATAGTTCTAACCTTCAACCTTCCAACCTTCAACCTTCAACCTTGCCCTGCATCTTGAACACATGGAACTGACAATTGGCTGGCTGTATCCTTCGCTGATGAGTACCTACGGCGATCGCGGTAATGTTATCTGCTTACAACAACGCGCTCAATGGCGAGGGATTAGCGTCCAAGTAATGCCTCTTGACCAGCAAACTACCGCGGCTGAAATACACAAGGTAGATGTCTTGATGGGCGGTGGTGCCCAAGACAGGCAGCAGGAACTCGTCATGCGCGACTTACGGGGTATTAAAGCCGATACACTGCGTGAGAAAATTGAAGCGGGAACACCGGGAGTTTTTACTTGCGGGGCACCCCAGCTGCTGGGTCACTACTACGAACCAGCGCTGGGCCAGCGGATTGAGGGATTGGGTTTGTTTGATTTGGTCAGCAAGCATCCAGGCTCCGATACTCGTCGTTGCATTGGCAATATCGTGTTTCGGCTGACAGCCTCACGGTTAGAGCAAGAGTTAGAATCCATGATGGGGACAAAGCCGTTGGTGATTGGCTTTGAAAATCACGGCGGTCGTACCTATTTAGGAAAAGTCGAACCACTGGGTCGTGTCGTAAAAGGGTACGGGAACAATGGGAAAGACCACACAGAAGGGGCGTTTTATCGGAATGCGATCGCTACTTATTCTCACGGTCCCCTGTTACCCAAGAATCCCTTTCTCGCTGATTGGCTCATCCAGACAGCTCTGACTCAGAAGTATCAGACAAGTGTGTCTTTAGAGCCACTGGATGATACTTTAGCAATGCAGGCGCGTGAAGCGATGTTGAAACGCCTTTCGCTTACCCACCTGTGTAAAGAACCTGTAAGCTGATGAACTGTTACAAAATTGTTAAAATAAACTACTTCTCCTTAGTTATATGAGCTTTAGCTGTTGCCTGTACGATCTCTTGGGTATCAGTGGAGGCATCGCTTTTTTCTAATCTCATGACCCGTTACAAATTATCGATCACAATCTTTGCAATCATTAAGATGGTTTGCTATGACGTAAATTCGCAAGCGCAGGGATATGACCGGAAAAGTAATCGATAGCAGTGCAACTGGCCTTCTCATACTCATACTGCCATTCGCGGTTTTAATTGTCCTGCTGTTCAAGTTTTGGCCCGTGATACTAGCGCTGTTCATACTCAGCATTAGCTTCAGTGTTTGGCAGCAATATCAGTGGAAGCAGTGGAGCAAGCAAGTTAACCCCTACTTTAATGAACTGATCAAAGAAAACCAGGGTTGCCTGACAGCAGTAGACTTATCAATGAAGGCAAATCTATCGGGTTCAGCTGCGCGGCAGTACCTGGATAAAAAGGCTGAAGAGTTTGGGGCCCAGCGTCAAGTCTACGAGGACAAAGGCACTGTGTATTACTTTCTCACTGCTAGCGCTCTCGGTAGCATCTTTGATGAGAGTGAACCTCCCCTTGAGCTAGAAAGTGAATCGTTTACGAGTCAAGCGTCAAAGCTTTTTGAACCGCTCAAACAGAAGGAGGCGATTCCCTCTAAGAGCGAATCTTCTACCAATGACCTCCCAGAACCTCTGGAATCACCAGTTGAGGAAGAATCGAATCCTTCTGAGAGTGTCTCTTTGAGAGGTGAGGTTGAGGAAGATCTTGAACCCCTGGCACAACAAAAGCATGAGTCTAGGGACTCGATCAAACAAGAAGAGGACTTGTGGGCAGATTCACCAGACAAAGAACAGAAAGCTTCTCAGTCTCTTATCCAAGCCGAACTTGCAAAGCGGCTTGATGTTCATTCCAGCACCGTTGGTAAGCGCAAATCTGACCCAGACTTCTCGGAATGGAGTCAAAGTAGAGATCCGGAGGGAATCCCTTGGGAATACTCACCAGATACTAAAGAGTTCTTGCCAGTGCAGAAAAAGCCAGAATCGGAAACATAAAATCGATTTTTTGTCAAGTTTAGCAAGTTTTTGTAGAGAAAGTTGACGGGGTAAAAAAAACCGTCAACTTTCTCTACACTCCACAGAAGAAGCTTGCACAGGAAATGCGATCGCAAATGTTTCCTGGACTAGACCTTAACAGCAGCGTCGGCAAACCGAATTTTCAGATAATCTTCCTCCATCTTGGCTCCAGCTGGTTGCAGCGCCGCTAAAGCTTGCGGCAGTACCAAGTTGCGCCGGTGGTTACCAATCCGAACATTCAGTTCATCGCCAGTTTTGCTCAGCTGTACATGGTCTTTAGGTACCCCTGGCAGATAGAGTTCCAAACTGTACTGATTTTGGTGCTGTACCACCCTAATCGTGTTTTCTTTGTAGTAGACCTGAGTTGGGTCTTCTGAAGCATAGAGCGTCTCCTTGAGCCGTTCTAGGGCATCTAACCCACACATCTCCTCAGAGTAGAGAGGCACTTCTTTAATCGGCAGAGGACTGAAATTTTCGTGAATTTCCTGCCGATACTGCTGCTGGTTTTCCTTCCAGCGCTTAAAGAAGGGGTCAGTGACCTCGTCAGGAATAATTCTATTAGCGACAACTAAATCAGTTGCAACGTTGTACAGGCTCAAGTAGGCATGGGCACGTAAAGACTCCTTAATCACCATTTTTTCTGGATTGGTGACAAGACGCACCGAGGTCTGGGTGTTGTCAGTAAGTACCTTCTCCAAAGCTTCAATCTGCTCATAGAACTCGTAGGGGGCTTCCATTACCTCCTTATCAGGTAGGGAAAAACCCGCAATAGGTTTCCAGAAGGGTTCAACTAGCGGTCTCAGGGCAACCGAAATTTTTTGCAGCGGCTTGTAAAAGCGGCGCATATACCAACCACTGACTTCTGGTAAGCTCAATAGCCGCAAAGCAGTACCAGTGGGGGCAGAGTCAATAATCAGGACATCGTACTCGTTTTCGTCGTAATGGCGTTTCATGCGAACGAGACCGAAAATTTCATCCATGCCAGGAAGAATTGCTAATTCTTCTGCCTGAACGCCATCTAATCCCCGTGCTTGCAAAACCTGAGTGATGTACCGCTTAACAGCACCCCAGTTTCCTTCCAATTCCATCAGAGCATCTAGTTCTGCTCCCCACAGATTTGGACGGACTAATTGGGGTTCATGACTGAGTTCAATATCGAAACTATCTGCCAGGGAGTGAGCTGGGTCGGTACTAAGAACGAGTGTTCGATAGCCCAGTTCGGCACAACGGAGACCTGTAGCAGCTGCAACGGAGGTTTTCCCCACTCCCCCTTTGCCGGTCATTAAAATTACGCGCATAGACCCTCAAGCCCCTCTCAGAAAACTTTACATTTATTTACTTTATCCGGTTTTCACTGGCAACAGGTGTTGCTTCAACACATCAAGACGTGAACAATCCCAATAATCAATGTGGGAAGTAATCAGCTCGTCTGAATTCAGCTTTAACTCGCTCCAGCCTGAGATGGCAATTCGAGGTTTCCACGGCAGTGGGGTAGTCCAGCTGAGTGTCCAACGAGTCTTAATTGTGTCTTCTAACCGGCAAATCTCATGGAGATCCATCTTGGGTTCATTAAACCAGTTGTTGATAAAACTAATCATCTGCTTATAGCGGTAGATACCACGAAACTGGTTAAGGGGGTCTTTAAAAAAAACATCTTTGGCATAGATACTGTAGGTTTGGTCTAGTGGGAATCTTTGATAGTCTTCTTTGAGAATTTGGATAACGTCCATTGAGCTTTATCCGGTTTTTATTAATTCGGGTCACATAAATGAGCCAGATCTGCTTCGTTTGAGCTTGCTATGGAAGTCTCAATCTTGGCTTTGGGTTCGGCTGGTAAGATTGATGCGATCGCTCAGCTGACGCAGTATCTGAGCCACGGTTGTATCACTTTCCCGTAATTGGGAAATTTTATCGCAGCTGTACATTACTGTGGTGTGGTCTTTGCCGCCAAATTCCTCCCCAATCCTCGGTAAGCTCAAGTCTGTATGCTGCCGCATCAAATACATTCCAATTTGCCTAGACCAACTAATTTCTCGACGGCGGGAGTTACCTTTTAAGTCCTCAATAGCTACATTGAAGGTGTCTGCCACACTCATCAAAATTACATCGGGAGAAACCTTTATTTTATGAGCAGGGGGGTTTAAAATCGGCGCTATGTTCTCAACATTCATGGGCAAACCCGAAATTGAAATGTAAGCTACAGCCCGAATCAATGCTCCCTCTAATTCACGAATATTTGAAGTGTAGCTAGTGGCAATGTATTCAACCACAGTACGCGGCAGACGTATATTTTCGTACTCGGCCTTTTTCTGCAAAATTGCCATTCGTGTTTCCAAATCGGGTGGCTGAATATCAGCAATCAAACCCATAGAAAAGCGTGAACAAAGGCGTTCTTGCAAGCGACTAATTTGATTAGGAGGTCGGTCTGATGCCAAGACTACTTGCTTACCAGCTTCATGTAATGTATTGAAAGTATGAAAGAACTCTTCTTGGGTATATTCCTTTCCTTCAATAAATTGAATGTCGTCTACCAACAGCACATCAGCCGCCCGATAATGTTCCCTGAAACTCTGCATACTGTCTTTACGAATTGCCGCAATCAGGTCATTGGTAAATTGCTCAGTAGAAACGTAAAATATTTTAGAGTCAGGGCACTTATCCAAACGAAAATGACCAATTGCCTGCATCAAGTGAGTTTTTCCCAAACCGACACCCCCACATAAAAACAGAGGGTTAAACTCACGCCCTGGAGATTCTGCTACCGCTAGAGAGGCGGCATGAGCCATACGGTTATTTGAGCCGACAACGAAGCGAGAGAAAATGTACTTATGATTTAACTCTGGCAGCCTAGGCTGATGGGTAGAGATACTTTCTGAAATGTTAGTGCCGATAGGTAGTGACCAAGAGACCTCTGCCTCACGCATAGGAGAGTTGTCCTCTCCTGCGGCGACCGTGAGGTGAATTTCCACTGGCTGACCCAAAATATCTTGCACAACGTCCGCAATTGTTTTGATGTAGTACTTCTGCAACCAATTTCTAGCAAAGGGATTGGGAGTGCGAATTACCAAGCAGTTATCTTCCAGCTGCTCGGCGCTAGCCGTCTTGATCCAGGTTTCAAAGGTGGGTCGGCTTAGTTGTAGCTGAAGACGCTCCAATACCTGACTCCATAGCTGTTCGGGGGACGTTTCCACGAGCTTTCCTCTACTGTAATCTTGACAATCCAAGTCAAGCAAAAACTTACTTTTGCACAATAGTATTATCTATAGGCTAGTTGCTGACCTGAATAAGCAACTGCTAAACAACCTTACCTGCCTTCCCAAACGAAGTAGGCTTGTTGTGCAGAGCGTCTCAACTTCTTTTTATAAACACGGGAAGCTGTACGCTTGTGCACTGTAAGTGTTTTTTGTTAACTGCGATCGCAACCTTCAATTTCATTCCCTCATGACTGAATCACTACAAATCGCCCAGTTAGGCAACCCAATCTTGCGGCAACAAGCCCAGCTAATTGATAACCTTCAAGATGAGCGCATCCAACAACTGATTGACGCCCTCACTGCAACTGCTGCGGCATCAAACGGCGTTGGGATTGCGGCACCTCAAGTATCTGAATCCTATCGCTTGTTTATCGTAGCGTCTCGCCCCAATGCTCGATATCCTAACGCACCGCTGATGGAACCAACTCCCATGCTCAATCCTCGAATCATTGGTCACTCTACTGACATTGTCAAAGGTTGGGAAGGCTGTCTGAGTATCCCTGGAATTCGAGGGTTAGTTCCCAGGTATCAGACGATTGAGGTTGAGTACACGACGCGGGATGGTCAGCTGCATCGGCAAGAACTGACGGATTTTGTCGCTAGGATATTTCAACATGAGTATGACCACTTAGATGGCATCGTCTTTTTAGACCGGGTGGAGAGTACACAAGACATGATGACTGAGCAAGAATATCAACAGAGGATTGTTCAGAATAATTAAGCCCATTAGCGGTTTTACTTCATCAGGAAATTAGCTAAGCGTGAACAAAAGGGAGCGGCCAGCCATATAGAGGGCAAGAGTCAACAGCAGTAGTTTAAACAGGCGGCTGACTAATTTCTCAGGTAAGACTGGCAGCAGCCTAGCTCCCAGCTGAGCACCTAAAACGCCTCCTAATCCCAAACACAAACCTGATAGCCACAAAACATCACCCTTCCAAGCGTGTTGTGATAAACCAGAAGCGGCGATCGCGACCATTGCTCCTAAGCTATTTACTACAGCAGCTTGCATTGGTTGTCCTATCAGGATCATCTGGAGTGGTACCATGACGATCCCCCCACCTATCCCAAACAAGCCAGATATAACTCCAGCGATTAACCCAATTCTGGCTACGGACTTCATTGCCGGGGAACTTTCAGAATTCTCTTGCTCTAGAGGTGGTTCAAGAACTACCTTTTGCTGAAGATTGATCAGGAAAATCGTCACAAATAACAACGCAGCAAAACTTGGCGCTAACCAAGTCTCAGGGAGGCGGGAACCTAACCAAGCTCCCAACTGAGCAGCAGGAATTCCAAATAAAGCCAGCTGTATAGATGCCCACAGATTCAGCTGACCCGTCCACCAGTTCTGCACCGTCCCAGAAACAGCACTCAGCAACACTCCCACTAAACTGGTTGCTGTGGCTTGTGTTAAGGGGAGACCCCAAAGAGTGAGGGCAGGAACAATTAGCAAGCCACCGCCCACACCAAAAATCCCTGCTAGTAAGCCGGTGCTTGTTCCCAACAAGAATAGCAGTGCCCAAGTGGTTGGCTCTGCTGTCATCGCTTACATCCGTTCAAGCACAGAAATCCCCAACAAGGATAATCCCATCTGTAAAGTTCGAGCAGTCAAATCGCACAGCATCAGCCGTGATGTCCGTAGGGGTTCCTCTGCTTTCAGCACAGGACACTGGTCATAGAATTGATTGAATTTTTGGCTGAGTTCATACAAATACTGACAAAGGTGATTGGGCAGCAAATCTTGCTCAACGTCTCTGAGAACCTCACCCAGCTGTAATAAATGCTTCCCTAGTACAAATTCGGGTTCTTCTTGCAACAGAATATTGGCATCGACTCCCAACTGTGCAAAATCAATGTTACCTTTACGGCTAATACTTTGAATTCGGGCGTAGGCATAGAGCAGATAAGGTGCTGTATTGCCCTTATCTGCTAGCATCTTGTCGTAACTGAAGACGTAATTACTAGTACGGTTTTGACTGAGGTCAGCATACTTAACGGCACTGATGCCAGCTACCTTGGCAACGTGAGTTTTAAACTCTTCAGTTTCCTCACGGTCTTCTTCCTTGAGTCTGGCTTCCAGGTAGGCATGGAAACGGGCGATCGCTTCATCTAGCAAATCCCGCAACCGCACCGTCTCCCCAGACCTGGTTTTCAGCTTCTTTCCATCTTCTCCCTGCACCAAACCAAAGGGGACATGTACCACCTCTACGGCATCTGTAAGCCAACCCGCCCGACGTGCAACTTGAAACACCTGAGCGAAGTGATTCGCTTGACCAGCATCGGTCACATAAATAATTTGCTCTGCCTCGTCTTGCTGAATCCGGTAGCGTATAGCTGCTAAGTCAGTTGCGGCGTAGTTATACCCACCGTCCGACTTCTGTACGATTAAGGGCAAAGGCTCACCTGCTTTGTTGGTAAATCCTTCCAGGAAAACACACTTAGCACCAGCGTCTTCCACTAACAAACCCAACTGAGCCAAGTCCTCTACTACGGCTGGCAGCAAGGGGTTATAGAACGATTCACCGCGTTCTGTTAGATGGATATCAAGCAAGTCATAGATAACCTGAAACTCCCTCCTTGATTGCTCACACAGCAACTGCCAAGCCCGTCTGCTGTCTTCTGCTCCCGCTTGCAGTTTCACTACTTCTACTCGAGCTGTTTCTTGAAACTTCTCATCCGTATCAAATCGCTGTTTAGCTTGTCGATAGAGTGTGACTAAATCTCCTAAATCTAGAGCGTTGGATGTCGTTAATGCCTCTGGATAGGCTTCCCGGAGATAGGCGATTAACATGCCAAACTGAGTGCCCCAATCACCCACATGATTCAGCCGCAGTACATCGTGACCCCGAAATTCCAAGATGCGAGCAATAGAATCTCCAATAATTGTGGAACGTAGGTGTCCTACGTGCATCTCTTTGGCAATATTGGGTGCGGAGAAATCAACGACTATACGTTGAGGCGTTTTTGCTGGTTTGACTCCTAAACGTGGGTCTATTTGAATCTCACTCAGCTGGGCTTGCAGGCAAGCAGGTTCCAATGTCAAGTTGATAAACCCTGGACCAGCAATGGTTGGTGTCTGACAAATTCCAGTAACGTCCAGATGCTCCAATAGTTTCTCAGCGATCGCCCGTGGCGGCTGTCCCAACTGCTTGCTTAAAGACAAGGCAATATTAGACTGATAGTCACCAAATCTAGGATTGCTGGCGGGTACCACCATCGGCTCTATCCCTAGCAAATCCGAAGCGAAGGCTGCGGTTAATGCTTGAGTAAATTGAATTGTTAGCTGTTCAATTATCGAGTTCATAGCGTGGGGTAAAAGGCTCTCAACAAGTATTAGCTTTTCTTGGTGTTGAGCAGAAGTCTACTCTTAACATAACTTGATCGTTGAGCCAGTCTGTTGAGTCTCAAAGGAGAACGCCTTCGAGGTATTCAGCTACTGGCTAGGGTTCTACTGAGATTGTTGATACTTTTTCAGTTATGCCAAGAAATCAGGAGACTCCGTCCGACTATCAATTGAGCTGTTATCTAGATTCATACTTAGATCTAACCAGGTTGACCGAGTCACTGGGGCACTAGTAGAAATAAAGTCAACACCAGTTTCTGCAACAGAACGAAGGGTTTCCAGATTGATGTTGCCCGATGCCTCAATTTTGAGCTGATGATTGCTTCGGCGAATTAATTGAACGGCTTGGCGTGCCAAATCAAGTGACATATTATCCAGCATGATGATGTCGGCACCGTGCTTAAGGGCTGCTTCTACCTCGGTGAGGGTGGTTGTCTCAACTTCAATGGTCAGGGGATAGGGAATCTTGTCCCGAATTCGAGCGATCGCTTCGGCAATCCCACCAGCAGCGGCAATGTGATTATCCTTAATCATCACAGCGTCATCTAGTCCTAGGCGGTGATTAATCGCTCCTCCTACCTGGGAGGCGTACTTTTCCAAAAGTCTTAACCCAGGAGTTGTTTTTCGAGTGTCTACCAGCTGCGCTGGCAAATCTGCAATTGTCTCGACGTATTTATGGGTGAGTGTAGCGATTCCACTGAGGCGCATGGCTAAATTCAAGGCAACTCTTTCCCCCATTAGCAGAGCATCCAGAGGAGCGTGAAGGGTAGCGATTACTTGCCCTGAATAGCAAGGTTCACCCTCCGCAACAATTGGAGTAAAGCTCAGCTGTGAGCCAAAAGTGTCGTATCGCGAACTACTCAACAACTGGAATACACGCGCCGCTATTGGTAATCCAGCGATTACGCCTGCTTGCTTGGCCGTCCACTTAGCTCGTCCAAAGCCGACTTCTCCCGTTAACAAGCTCTGAGTTGTGCGATCGCCTCGACCAATATCTTCTAACAACCAGGTGTGCAAGAGCGGATCTAGCACTAGCCAGGGTGGTAAAACAGCGATCATGCTCACAGTGGTTGTTCTCCCAGGGTTTGTTCTTTAGAGATAACTTACCTCAGACAGGGCTCTGCGAGTGAATTTCAGCCAAGAAAAAAAACTTTTGCAAAAGGGTTGACAATCCCTTGTGAGGGATATACATTGGTAAA
>CBDTXL010000032.1:0-25505 GCA_965364435.1 uncultured bacterium | reverse complement strand
GTGTGGCCGAGAGCATAGAAAATGGCTACACGCAGATTAAAGTCACAGGCAAAGTACAAACTCCTTGGTTCGGTGACAACGTTGGTATGAATATTGCGTGGCGGTTCTTACTAGATCCCCAAGGCAAGATTTTCTTCGTGGCAATCGACTTGCTGGCATCTCCCAAAGAACTCCTAAACCTGATGCGTAAGTAGAGCGCGATCGCTCTTGATTTGGGAATAGAGATTTTCATTGTTCGTTGTGCGCGTAGCGCATGGGGTCTAACCTGATATCTCGATAAACTTCGGCAAAATCCATCTAGAAGGGCAGGTGTAAACCTGCCTTTTTAATTTAAAACTGATTTCATGATGCGAGGAAAATCCTGATGATAATTGCCAACGAGATAACTCTAACTCCCCAATCTGCTTCTACCACTGACTTGACCATAGAAGGAATTACTGAAGCGAACGTGCTGCGTTACTTTGAAACAATGAACGCTGGTGACTATGAAGCAACCGCTGGCTTGTTTGCCGAAGCTGGTGTGATGCATCCACCGTTTGAAGAGCCAATAGAAGGAAAAGAGGCGATCGCAACCTACCTGGAAGCCGAAGCAAAGGGAATGCAGCTATATCCCCACCAGGGAATTGCTGAAACGCTCTTAAATGACCAAACTCAGATTCAAGTCACCGGAAAAGTACAGACCCCCTGGTTCAGCGTTAATGTTTCCTGGATATTTGTCCTCAGCTCAGAACGGGAAATTCTGAGCGCCAGGATTAAGCTCTTAGCCTCTCCCCAAGAGCTACTAAGCCTCCGCCGTTGACATGCTCTCGCGACTGAAGGTTGCAGGTTGCAGGTTATCTTCCAAACTTTCAATTTTCAAATCTTGCAAAGCTCTGATTCGTTGACACTCTCCGGGCTGAAGCCACGGAGATTCTTGGTTCAACCAGTCGGCTTGCTCATTGATGTCACCACCAACGAGTAGAGGTCGGTCTGTCCGAAAGCGTTGATTCCGGCGTGTCCCGCCGTATTTATCCCTCTTCTGTCACTCTCCGGTGACTTTTGCGATCGCCGATCCCTCAAGCCTTTTTCTAGACTGCGGTTCGCAATTTTTTCCTAATAGAATGAGCTCGTCGGTAGCGATCGCTGAAATCCGCTCTGTGTAAGGGGAGACTCGGAAAGTGACAGAAGAGGGTTATCCCTCTTCTGTCACTCTCCGAAAAGCCTTGCGTTTTTTGAATCCTAGAGCGTAGACAGAGCAAGTGATCGCGTAATTTTTTCTGAGTAAAAATTCGTGAAGATGCTCGCATTGGCAAAAAAGCGATCGCTAACCCCCGCATCACTCAGCATACCTTGTCTTTGGGAATTACTAATCAGACGAAAAACCGGAGAGTGACAGAAGAGGGTTATAGCGCTTCGCGCTGGTATAGTTACACAGTACGATAGACTACACTCAGTGGCAAGCCGATTCAATTAATTATGGCGATCGCATATAGTCAGGATTTACGTGTACGGGCTCTTGAACTAATAAAGCGTGGAGTGTCAATCACTCAAGTGAGTCGTCTACTCAAGATTAGCCGTCCAACTCTTTATCGATGGCTCCTTACTCTTGAAACTAGCGGCTCAACAGCTCCTCAACCCCCGGTGCCACCTCCTCAACCGGCAAAGATTAAAGACTGGAATAAGTTCAAAGAATTTGTGGATTGCCAGGGAGATAAAACTCAAAAAGAACTAGCCCAACTCTGGGGAGAAAATGTAAGTCATCATACAATTAGTCGAGGATTCAAAAAACTAGGTTACACAAGAAAAAAAAAACTTATGCCTATCAAGAGCGCTGTGAAGAAGCGCGAGCCCAATTCCTCAAAAAACTAGCTTGTTATGAAGCAGAGCAAGTTATTTACATGGATGAGAGCGGAATTAACAATAATGAAAGTTCACCTTATGGATGGTGTGAAAAGGGGAAAAGATATCACGACACGCTTACCAGGAAAACGTAGCGGACGACTCAGTATTATTGGAGCTTTATGCTCAGATAACTTTTTCGCTCCGATGGTGTATCAGGGATATTGTACAGCTAAGGTTATTGAAACTTGGCTAGAAAAATGCTTATTGCCTAAAGTGCAAATCGGACAGGTAATTGTTATGGATAATGCTCCCTTCCATAGTTTGAGCAGTCCCCAGATGTGTACTGGGGCGCAACAGCAACAACTGTTTTCCCGTACACTTTCCCTAAATACTGCAACCACTGGGCAAACTGCGACCAAGCAGCATCACTGATACTTTTGGCAAGCTTATGGTTCTTTACCATGTTCCGCACCATTAGGTCTGTGCGGCGAAGACGCCGCCCCGCTTCGCTAACATAGGCAATAAAATCGCTAGATTTCACTACGCACAATGCCGTTTTAATGGCAAAGTCTTTACGTTGCCTACTGACCTTGAGGTGTTTTCTTCCCAGCCGATTGATAGCCTTTTTCCGGTTGGCTGAACCTTTCTTCTTTTTAGAAACTCGTCTTTGTGCCCGTTTTAGAACCTTCTCACTTTTGGCAAGATGGCGCGGATTAGGTACGGTTGCCCCAGTACTGTTGGTCAAGAAGTGGTTTAACCCAACATCTATACCTACGGTTTTACCTGATGGCTCTACCTCCTCAATCCGTTCTACATTGATACAGAACTGAGCGTAATAACCATCGGCGCGACGTATAACCCGCACTCGCTTAATCTCACTAGGAGCATAAAAATGCAAGTCACGAGAGCCAACCAACTTAAATTTTCCTGCTGCAAACCCATCGGTAAAGGTTAGACTTCTTTTATCGGAAGAAATCTTCCAGCCCGATGTTTTGTACTCTACGGAACGAGTCCCCTTTTTGAATTGCGGGTATCCCTTTTTCCCTGGTTTATTGGCTTTGCAGTTAGAAAAGAAACGTTGGATAGCAAAAATGGCACGTTCCGCCGAAGCTTTAGACCCAATTTTTCGGTAACCTTTGAGGAACAACTTTCAACCTCCCAACCCAGTACCTCATTAGTACCAAGACATCAAGTTAATTTAACAAAGCTTCTAACTTCAATAAAATAAGCGGTTTTCGTCAGTCAGGCTCACGGAAAGAGCATTGACGCTGATTCAAGAACCCAACATGCACTAAGATTGTTTAGCTTCAGGTAAACTGGCTTCCAGCTTCAGACAATTACGACCATTGACCTGCAAGCGATACTCCACCCGATCCATTAGCCGATTCATAATCAGCCAGCCATAGCCACTTTCCTGTTTATCATTTGGATTGGGCGGCAGATAAGTAGAAAGGTCAAACCCTTTGCCGTGATCCCAAATCTCCAGGGCAAGATCCCGCTCTTTGAGTTCCAGGCGAATCAAGACGGGTAGATTTGGTTGATCCTTATGAGCATGACGCACCACGTTTGAGTAAGCTTCCACTAACGCCAGTCGCAAACGATTGGATTGACGAGGCCAATCCACAGAGTCGCCTAGTTCTGCTTCCAAAGTACCCAGTAGCCAGCTTTCGACAATACCCAAAAACTTCAAGTCACTCGGTATATGCAGCTCCGTTTTCATTGACTACAAGACCTCCAAAGAAAGTATAGTTTGGTCGTCTTCCTGAACATTGCTGGTGCGTTCTCGAATGCGAGCTAATAAGTTGGTCAGGTCAAAGGGATTTGACTCTTGAAGCAGGAGTTGCCATAGACCCGATGAACCGAGCATCGAATTAGTAGGTTGCTCACTTTGTTGTGCGTTGTTTATCGGTCTGATAACTGTCGCCTCAGTAATTCCATCGCTAGTTAATAGAAAGACTTCACCAGCATTTAAAGTTAAAACCCCCGCTTTTGCCTTCCAAATCGGTAAAATCCCTAAGGGTATACCACGAACCTTGAGGTAATTCGGCTCCACTGTCAGTGAATTTCCTGGTTCTTCCCGCTGTTGGACTACCAGGTGGTGAGACCAGACAATTGGATAGATATGACCGGCGTTAGCGTAGACCAGTTGCCGTGATGCTGGGGTATAACGAGCCAGCACCATTGTGATAAAACAGTTGGTACTAACGAGGTCGTTTAACATTGTGCTGTTAAGATTTCGCATCACGACCTCCGGATCGGGAGATACCTCTTGAGCGAGTTCCCTCCGCAAAATCGAAATTGCACTCGCCATAAATAAAGCAGCGGGGACGCCTTTGCCAGAGACATCGCCTACTGCCACCCAGACATCCCCTTGGGGATGAACATAGACTTCAAAAAAATCGCCTCCCACTTCTCGTGCTGGGTAGCAGTGGGTTTGCACTCGCACTCCTTCGACATCCGGCCAGCTTTGGCGCAGCAAGTTATTTTGGATCTGACGCGCCACTTCCAGTTCAGCACGCATCTGCTGAGCTTGCAACTGGGTGCGTTGGTAGAGTTTTGCTTGAGAAATTGCCAAAGCTGCCTGCTCAGTAACAGCTTCAATGAGCTGAATTTCGTCAGATGTCCAGCAATGTCCACTCCCATGCTGATAGAGAGACAGAACCCCCAACAGCTGTTGCTGGCAGACCAGGGGGACGACTAAATGTACCGAATGATTGCCAGCCGTTTCGTTTTTACTAAGCTTTGTCTGGCGGTTTCCCAGGACGTTTTGAACGATAGAGTCGGCATCGGGCAGGGGTAGTAGTTCAGCTTCACTGTCAGCCTGGTAAGAGAAAGACTCTAGAATTAGCTGGTCGCCGTCTACTGGTCGCAGAATGCAACCCGTTGCCTCAAAAGTCCGACCAATCGTCGTGACAACAGTTTGCAGCATATTGCTATAGTCGAGCGACTCTCGAATCGCTGTTGTCACCACATTGAACAATTCTTCTCGACGTAAGGCGCGGCGGAGTTCATCAGTCCTTTTCTTGAGTACCCGGTAGGTATCAGCAGCTTGTTGAACGATCGCTTTTAAGTTCTCAGGGTTCCAGGGCTTGGTGATGTACTTAAACACCTTGCCAGAGTTAATCGCTTCCACTAAATCTTCAACATCAGTGTAGCCGGTTAAAAGAATGCGAATCGTTTCTGGGAAGCGGTCAACTGTCTTGCTTAAGAATTCTGTCCCGTTCATCAGGGGCATCCGCTGATCAGAGATAATTACAGCCATCTCCCCTTCGGTGTCGAGAATTTTAAGAGCATTCTTTGCCCCATCGGCTTTGAAGACACGAAAATCCCGCCGGAATGTCCTATACAGCAAATCCAGGTTGTCAGGCTCGTCGTCCACTACCATCAGTTTGAGTTTGCTCCGATCTGCCTGACTCATGTGGTCACTCCGGTTCTCTTGTTAATTAGAGACGACAGTTTGAGGATAATCCAATTAGTGTGGCTAGTAAGTTCCCCCCTAACCACAACCGGACAAAATTCTCAAAGCATTTTTTCCGCTTGAGATGCCCCTAGTGTTTGATTCAGTGATGCTTTTGTGTATCACCCCAAGTGCCTCCTCAAGGGCTGGATAGACTGTTTGTTTTATAGCGGTTTGCGACTCGGTGGAATACACCTGATGCTCCCGGAGTCAGGTGTCAGGAGATAGGGGAGTGTACTCAACTGAGTTGAAAACCGTTTTAATTGAAGTGCGATCGCATACGAGAGTCTTTCAATTGCACTCTGGGTGACCCAAGTTCCATACCGCCCACAATATTAATCCATTCGCCACTATCGTAAACTAGGCAGACCCAGAGAGCCAGAAACCTGCAATACAAGCCAGCAGTATAGACTACCGCTGGCTCTCAATGAGAAAGTTTGAATCGCTCGCTGCCTGGAGACAGACCCAAGCCTGTCCCAATCTCCCTCTCCAAGACCACGTGATCGCTTAACCCACTAAGCCAGAGCGAAGGGCGCGGACAGCAGCTTGGGTACGGTCATCAGCGCAGAGCTTATTCAAGATATTCCGGACATGGGTTTTGACAGTCCCGACAGTTATGTATAGCTTGTCAGCGATCGCGGCATTGCTGCAACCGTCAACAATCAGTTGCAAAACCTCTAATTCCCGTTCCGTCAAGGGGTAAGCTTCAATCAATTGGCTATACTCTGGTTCAGCGGCATTGATTGTCACGGTTTTCATGACCGCAGCCGCTTCAGCCCCAGCTTCTGTTGACTTAGCTTGCTTGAGAACAACCCTCGCGATCGCTGGGTCGATCCAAGCGTTCCCTTCATTCGTTACTTTTAGCGCTTCTAGCAAATTATCAAAACTGATATTTTTCATGCAGTAAGAGTCCGCACCAGCGGCAAAAGCTGCCATCACCGATTCTTCGCTATCCTGCAACGTCAATACCAAAATCTTGGTGAGGGGTCCCTCCTCTGCGGCTTGAGATTCTTTGAATCGCCGGGTCAATTCAATCCCATCCATGTCAGGAAGACCGATGTCAACGATCCCGATATCCGGTCGAGTGGTTTCTAGTAAGTTCAGTCCTTCGGTCGCATTGGCAGCCTCACCCACAAATTCAATTTCACTACGCTGCTGTAGCGCTGTTCGGATACCAACCCGAGTGAGGTCATGATCTTCAATAAGAGCCACGCGAATTTTACTCATCGTCAACATCCAGGGTAGGGAGTTTTCTAGCTTTTATAGAGGAATTTTAAGAGATTTGCTAACGCAACTGGTGATGTCCACCCATCGGTAGGGGTAGGGATTTCTGCACTTCAGGTAAATTCTTAATAATACCGTCTCTTGAGAAACGCCCGTTATCGTTAGCTTAAACTAAAGCCTTTGTGCAGACATCTTTATCTGTCGGGTGTGGAGTTAAGGCTGTTTATATAGAACCCATGATGGATACATCCTTTAATCATAATCAAAAACTGCCTGAATCTGGCTTCAACAGTGAAGCTATAGAAACTCTCCAGTGCCTTGAGCGCCGTTTAGAGGCAAGTGAGGCTAGAACTCGCTGTCTTCTGGCAACTTTACCCCAAATTGTTTGGCTTGCAGAAGTTAATGGCTCAATCACTAATTTTAACCAGCGCTGGTATGAGTATACCGGGTTGGCAGCCGTTGAGTCACTCGGCTGGGAATTTCTTAAAGCGCTACACCCAGAAGACCGTGAGCAGGTCGTTGCCAGTTGCAATTTGGCATTAAAAAAACCGCAAAGCTACCAAATGGAATGCCGCATTCTTGGAGCAGACGGTACTTACCGCTGGTTCATCGGGCAAAAAACGCCAGTGCTGGGAGTAGACGGTCAGGTTTTAGAGTGGGTTGGCACTTACACCCCCAGGGGAGAACCCGAAAAATACTCAGCAGCATCTTTGCTCAAACATGCAGACGTTCAAATCAAAAAGGGCAACCCCTTACAACTTCAAGTTGAACGAACCCCTCAGCTAGCAGTTGGCAAGCAGCAACAAGCTAACATCCGAGTGAGGAAGCAAGCGACACACAACACAGCAGAGCTAGCACAACAGCGTATCTCTAATCTGGTGAAAGAACTCTCCCATGCTATTGTTTGGGAAGCCGATGCCACAACCGACCAGTTTACCTTTGTCAGTCCAAATGCTGAACGACTTTTAGGCTATCCTGTCGAGCAGTGGCTTAGTGATCCAGATTTTTGGGTAAATATAATTCATCCAGAAGACCGGCAGTGGACTGTGGCTCTATGCCGCAAGGAAATGTTCCAGCGTCGAGATTATGAACTGGAGTATCGGTGCCTAGCAGCCGATAATCGGGTGGTCTGGCTGCGCGATCGCGTCTATGTCGTTCGAGATCACCAGGGTCAGGTGCAGAAGCGTCGGGGTCTGATGGTTGATATTACAGTCGCTAAGGGAACGGAGGCAGAACTCCAAGCCCATATGCGTCAGCAAGCCGTCGTCGCTCAACTTAGTCGGGCAGCCCTCTTGGGAACCGAAGTTTCTACGCTAATGGACGCAAGTGTTTCCCTGGTTTCCCAAGCGCTGGCGGTAGAGTATTGCAAAGTTTTGGAATTGCTTCCAGATGGCAACGAAATGCTGCTCAGAGCAGGAGTGGGTTGGCAGGAAGGGGTGGTGGGGCAGGCGATTATCGAAGCTAGTACTAACACCCATGCCGGTTATACCCTGCACTCCCGTCAACCAGTGATCCTAGAAGACCTGCGCCGTGAAATACGCTTTCGGGGGTCTCCCTTGCTTCATGACAACAAGATTATTAGTGGTCTGAGTGTGATCATTGAAGCAACACCCAACAAAGAGAGCTGGAACAGCAGCGAAGCTAATACCTCGTATCGTCCCTTTGGCGTCTTGGGTGCCCACACGAGCAGGCGACGGTCATTTAGCCGTAGTGATGTTGATTTTCTACAGTCTGTCGCTAATGTCCTAGGAGCGGCGATTGAGAGCAAGCTCGCTCGGGAGGCTCTGTACAATACAAGAGCGCAATTGGCTAAGACAACTGCTGCCTTAGAAAGGCGTAACTGTGAACTTGACCAGTTTGCCTATGTCACCTCTCACGATTTGAAGGCTCCCTTAAGAGCGATCGCGAACCTATCCCAGTGGATTGAAGAAGACCTCTGTGAGCAACTCAACGAAGAAAACCTGCACCAAATGCAATTGCTACGCGGGCGAGTTTACCGCTTAGAAGCCCTCTTTGAGGGTCTTTTGCAGTATTCTCGCGCGGGACGGCTCAAGACAAAGCCAGAACGGGTGGATGTCGAAGCTTTATTGAGACAAGTGATTGAAACACTCACGCCACCTGCCCAATTCAGTATTGAAGTCGCGCAACTGATGCCAACGCTGCTCACGGAGCGATTACCGCTTCAGCAAGTATTCACCCATCTCATCGACAACGCCATCAAACATCACCCGCAGCGGAATGGAAGGGTGAAAATCAGCGTTCAGGAACGGTCGGATGCTTATGAATTTGCAGTGGCGGATGATGGTGCAGGAATCGCTCCTCAGTTCCAAGAAAAAGTATTTGTGATCTTTGGGACTCTCAAAGCCAGAGATCTAGCGGAAAATACTGGCATTGGTCTAGCGATCGTTAAAAGGATTATAGAAAGTATTGGCGGTACCATCCGATTAGAATCTCAAGAATGTCGGGGAGCGACATTTTGCTTCACTTGGCCCAAGCACTTGAGCAGCTCTTGACCCCACTAGGGGTGAGGGACTAGGGGCAAGGGGATAGGGAGATAGAGTTTTTTCCTCGTTCCTGGTTTCTAAACTCAAAGGAGGGGTTAATTAACAGTTGCTATTTTTTTACCATTTGCTAACAATCACTCACGTTTCCTAAGTTTCTTTTCTAGTGAGCGAATATACTCACGAATCAAGTCTGTCTTATTGCGTTTAACCTGCTTGCAGTAGGCGTCTAGTATCTCCATCTCCGAGGCGGGCAAGTTAATATTGAGCCGCTTTGTCTCTTCTTCCATGAGTAAATAAAATGTATAATTTACTCATGATACTTTCATTCAAGACCGAACTCAAACTCAATTCACGAGAGCGCGTGTTGCTAGCTAAACACGCACGCACGGCTCGTCATGCTTACAACTGGGGATTGGGATTGTGCAAGCAAATCTTGGATAACAACAGAACCAAGCCAGAGGAGAAAATCAAGTTTCCTACGGCAATCGACCTACATAAATGGTTGGTTGCCCTAGTGAAACCTCAATACGAGTGGTACTACGAAGTATCCAAGTGCGCTCCGCAATATGCATTGCGACATTTAGCCGATGCATTTAAGCGGTTTTTCTCAAGGAAAGGAGGATTCCCGAAGTTCAAGAAAAAAGGTAGGGGGGATTCGTTCACGTTAGATGGCAGCATAACAGTTGACCACAGAAAGATTAAGGTTCCCATTATTGGTTGGATAAAAACCTACGAGCGGTTGCCCCAGGGAAGAAAACTCTCCTGTGTAACGATTTCTAGAACGGCTGACCGATGGTTTATTTCGTTCAAGATTGAAGTGGAGTCGAAACCAACTGAAAAGAAGGTTGACGTAGTTGGCGTAGATCTGGGGGTTAATCATCTTGCTACGCTCTCCACAGGAGAAGTGTTTGACGGTGTTAAGGCATACAAGAAGTACGAGAAGAAACTCTCTCGTCTTCAATGGCTTAATCGCCACAAACAACATCATTCCGCCAACTCTAAGAAAGCTCAAATTAAGATAGCTAGACTGCACAGAAAGATTGCAAACCTTCGTAAGGATACGCTGCACAAAATCACGACCTATATCAGCAAGAACCACGCTGTTATCGGGATAGAAGATTTGAACGTATCCGGAATGTTGGCGAATCATAACTTAGCTAAAGCTATCGCGGATCTGGGGTTTTACGAGTTTCGTCGGCAACTGGAATATAAGTGTCAGTTGTACGGGAGTAAGTTGGTTGTAGTTGATAGATTCTTTCCCAGCAGCAAGCGGTGTTCGAGCTGTTTAACCGTGAAGGCTTCGTTATCTTTGTCGGAAAGAACTTATTACTGTTCTAGTTGCAATTTCCAAGTTGACAGGGACTTGAATGCTGCTATCAATTTGGAATTAGCGGTCAGATCGACCGTGTTAGCCTCTGGACTGGAAGGATGCCGTCATCCCCAGGATGAAAGAGGAAGAAATGGTAACGATTGTTAGCATTTTGGTATCGGATAATGGACGCCTCGAAAATTTTGCCAGCTCGACGTAAGCTCCGACCAGAGCTTTCAGTTCGCTGGCGAGGCGCTGTAATGAGCTCAATCCCAGTTACCTGTTTGTTCGCCTCAATTTTTGCAATTGCTGGGTTGCGCTCCAAAACTTTAGCAACTTTAGATCAGAAGCAACAGAGTCAGCAAACCATCCTCAATACCAATCGCTTGCTGATGGCGCTAGTCAATGCTGAAACCGGCGTTAGAGGTTACTTAATTACCAAGCGTCCGGAATTTCTGGAACCTTATTCACAGGCAAAGACCATCCTACCTGAGTTGCTTGACTCAGTTCATACTAAGGTGCATTTCAATCCCCAAGAGCAACAGCAATTCCAAGAGATTCCAAGCCTAGCGCAGCAACAAATTAGACTTTTAGAGCAGATTCTGAAAACGAGTGACGCAGAAGAAGCAACAACACTTAGAGCAACCCCACTGACTGACGAGTTGCTCAAGAGCAAATTGATCATGGATGACTTGCGCCAGAAAATTGCGGAGTTTTCCAAGCAAGAGGAAGGCTTACAACGCGCACGCCAAGCGGAAGTGGTGTCGTGGCGCAGGGTGACGAGTGTTGTGCAGTGGGGCGCTTTGGCTGTCGGGTTGCTTGGATCAGGAGCCGCTTACTACCTTTTCAACCAGTTAGACACAGAGTTGGCAGAGCAGGCAAGCCGCTTGCGCGAAAGTAACATTTACCTGCTGAGTGTTTTCGACAATGTCGTCGATGGAATTATTATCCTCAATGACCGGGGTTACATTCAGTCTACTAATGCCGCTGCCGTAGAAATCTTTGGTTATGAACCGGAGGAATTTATTGGTAAACACCTCCAACGACTGATTGCAGAAACGTTTACAGATGATAGTGGCAAAGTGATGAACTCGCTTGTCGGGAAAAATCAAGACAAGCTACGACTTCAGCAGGAGACTCTAGGGCGTCACAAAGAAGGAAAAACCTTCCCTATGGAGTTTGCCTTTAGCCAGATGCAGCTAGACAATGAGCATTTATACATATTGATTGTGCGTGACATCACAGAGCGCAAGCAGTCGCAGGAAGCCTTGCGATCGCGTGCGGAAGAATTAGCTCGGATGACGACAGTGCTAGCACAAACCACAGGGAATTTGGAGAAGCGCAACGCCGAACTCGACCAATTTGCTTATATAGTGTCTCACGATCTCAAAGCACCGTTGAGGGCGATCGCGAACCTCTCTCAATGGATTGAAGAAGACCTTGAAGACAAATTGACAGAAGAGACTCGGCACCAAATGGACTTGATGCGGAGTCGTGTTTATCGGATGGAAGCCCTGATCAATGGTGTATTGGAGTACTCCCGTGTTGGGCGTCTGAGAACCGAATTGGAAGCGGTGGATGTTGAGGCGTTACTAGCAGAAGTCATCGACTCTTTGGCACCACCACCAGGATTTACAGTTAAGGTGATGCCGGGAATGCCTACACTGATCACAGAACGGTTGCTACTAGAACAGGTGTTTGCCAATTTAATCAGTAATGCAATTAAACATAATCACCGACCTAATGGGGAGATTGTAATTTCAGGGGAAGACAAAACAGACTTTTACGAGTTTGCTGTCGCTGATGATGGACCGGGGATTGCCCCTAAGTTCCATGAAAAGGTTTTTGTGATTTTTCAAACCCTAGAACCCAGAGACAAGGTAGAAAACACAGGGGTTGGTTTGGCAATTGTTAAAAAGATTATTGAAGATAAAGGAGGAACAATTTACTTAGAATCTAAACTAGAGCAGGGGACAATATTCCGCTTTACATGGTTGAAGGAATCGAAAGGTTGAAGGGGGTGGAAGATAACCGGCTCGCCCTGCAACTTGTTCGCCCTGCTAACACTGACCAATGCTAGTTTATTTTTATAGGGCTTTTAGTGATGGAAGAAAAACAAACAAGCCTTTTACTGATCGATGACGACGAAGTCGATGTGATGACAGTGAAACGGGCATTTAAGAAAAATAACATCACGAATCCGCTTTACGTCGCAGTTAATGGCGTTGAGGCGTTAGCCATGTTGCGGGGCAAGGAAATGCCAAAGCTGCTACCTGGGCAGCGAAGACTCATCTTGCTTGACCTCAATATGCCAAAAATGGGCGGGATTGAGTTTCTGCGAGAGCTGCGGGCTGACCCAGAACTCCGTGCCCTGCCAGTAATTGTCCTGACAACCTCTAATGAGGATAAAGATAAGGTGGAAGCCTACAATCTCAATGTCGCTGGGTATATTATCAAGCCTGTAACTTTTAATAAATTTGTGGAAGCAATGGGAACGCTTAATAAGTATTGGATGCTTAGTGAAATGCCGTAGTGCATCGAAAGCCCAAATAACCTTCAGTTAGGAAGAGGTAAAACGTAAGAGGGAAGAGGTAAAACGTAAGAGGTGAGAGGGATTTTGAGAACTAGTGGAAAACTTTTGCCGCGTTGCACTAGGAAAAGGGAAGGTTGAAGGTTGCAAATTCAAACTTTCAACCTTCAGCCTTCCAACCTTCAACCCTTAAAAACAAATTATGGAAGATATTATAAAAATCCTGATGGTGGAAGATGATGAAGTTGATCGCATAGCGGTGCGCCGAGCGCTCAAGAGTGCTGGTATTCCAGTAGAAATTACAGTAGCGGTTGACTGTAAAAGTGCGATGGATGCTATAGCGTCCCATTACACTAACGCCACCTGGAATCAACAAAGTTTTGATTGTGTTTTACTGGACTATCGCCTGCCAGATGGCGACGGACTGGCTCTGGTTCAAGAGGTACGTGGTGCTGGGATAAAAGTGCCTTTGATCGTCTTGACAGGTCAGGGAGACGAGCAACTTGCCGTTGAGCTGATGAAATCTGGGGCATCAGACTATCTTCCTAAAAGCAAAGTCTCACCAGAAACGCTCTCCCGCAGTCTGAACAATGCTGTTCGTATCTATTGGGCACAAAGGGAGGCGGCGCTGGCAAATCAGCGACTGTATGAAAGTGAAGAACGTTACCGCCTAGTACTTGAAGGTTCAAACGATGGGATTTGGGACTGGGACATTAATACTCAGGAAATTTATTGCAATGACCGCCTCTATGAAATTACCGGCTTGTCAGCGACGCAAGTGAGTGCTAGCTACGATCTCTTCTGCAAGCTGCTGCATCCAGAGGATCGACTCAGAGTGAGTCAGGCTGTGGCAGCTCACCTGCAAAATCATGTTGAACTGGATGTAGAATTTCGGCTGTTGCATACCTCTGGGGAATATCGTTACTGTATAGCTCGCGGCAAAGCTTGGCGGGATGCACAGGGGCGACCCTTCCGGATGTCTGGTATCGTCAGCGATATTACTGAGCGTAAGCGGGCAGAAGAATCGCAGCGATTTCTGGCTGAGGCGAGTGCTATACTTTCGGCTTCCCTAGACTACGAAAAGACCCTGAAAAGCCTTGCGAAGCTGGCGGTGCCTTTTCTGGCAGATTTGTGCATTGTCGATATTGTTGAGAACGGTGCAGTACGCCGGATAACCGTTGCTTGCGGTGATCCAGCTAGGGAAGAGCAGGTACGACAACTGCACGACCGCTACGCACCCGACCTCAACGGACCGCACCCGGCAATGAAGGTGTTACGTACAGGTGTTGCCCAGCTGGTTCCGGAGATTACTGACGAGGAGCTGGTGTCTGCTACCCAGGATGCTGAACACCTGCAAATTGTGCGTGAGATGGGCTTTAAGTCCTATGTGATCGTGCCGCTTTTGGTGCGGGGACGGGTTCTGGGTGCAATTTCCTTGGTGTCCATCCAAGAGGGGCGTCGCTATGGTTCAGCTGACTTTGCTCTGGCAGAGGAACTCGCCCGTCGAGCCGTGTTATCCATTGAAAATGGTCAGCTTTATCGTGAGACACAGGAAGCTACTGAGAACCTACGTCAGGCAATTTTGATTCTGGGAGAGCAGCAGCAGCAACTGCGAACCCTACAGCAGCTGACCAATTTACTCAACCAGCGCCTGACTAACCTGCCGGGTTTGTTGCGGGAGATGGTGGGAGCAGTAGCTGGCGCGATTCCTGGTGCCCAGTTTTGCTTCATTATGCTCAACAACCCTCAATGCAACGGGCTGGTCTTGACGGTAACGGCTGGGCTAGGTACGGAAAAGCTACGGCTGGAAGACGCTTTCTGCCCTAAGGAGGGGTTGCTTTCTCAGGTATTTTTAACTGGCGAATCTCAGTTGATTCAGGGAAGCGATTGCGCCTCGCAGAAGCTAGAGGAAGTTCCGGCGGCGATTTACGCGGTGGCAATTGAGTCTGTGCAGGCGGGGCGTTTGGGAATATTAGCGATCGGGAATTGGGAAGACAGAAGTGCTTTTGATGATGAAGACCGGAATCTGCTGGTGGCAGTAGGGGAACAGGCAGCGATCGCGATCGACAATGCCCGGATGATTAAAGCCTTAGAGGAGCAAGAGGCACGTTTAGAAGCTCAGAACGAGATGCTTGCTCAGCAAAACCAGGAACTGGAAAGCCAGCGACAGCAGGTTCAGCTACAGAACCTACAACTGTTGGAAGCGGCGCGCTTGAAATCTCAGTTCCTTGCCACGATGTCTCATGAGTTACGCACGCCTATGAATGCCGTCATTGGCTTTTCTCAGCTGCTATTGCGTCAGCGCCAAAACCCGCTGACGCCTCAACAAGTTGATATGCTCGAACGCATTCTCAACAACGGCAAACACCTGCTGACGCTGATTAATGAAATTCTTGACCTCTCCAAAATCGAGGCTGGGCGTCTGGATCTGAAACTAGAAACCTTTAACCTAGCAACGCTGGTAAGTGCGACCACGGAAGAACTCCGCTCCCTAGCTGATGAAAAGCATTTAACGTTGCAGGTTCACGCCGATTTACAAAACCCCAACGTGATCAATGACAGCGTCCGCATGCGGCAGGTTTTAGTCAATCTGCTCTCAAATGCAATTAAGTTTACCGAGACTGGCAGTGTGCAGCTGGAACTGAAGGAAATCTCACCAGAGCGGTTAGTGCTTACTCTCAAGGATACGGGGATTGGTATTGCCCAGGATGACTTGGATCATATTTTTGAAGAGTTTCGGCAAATCGATCAGACGACGACTCGAAAGTACTCTGGTACAGGTTTAGGACTGGCAATTACAAAATTATTAGTTCACTTGATGCAGGGAACCATCACAGTTGAGAGCGAGGTTGGTCAGGGGTCTACATTCCGCATCGAATTGCCACGGGAAGTACAAGCCTCAGCCCAAACCTCTAATGCCACCGCCAATGGCCCAGCGCAGCTAGGACCTAGTACCGTAGATGGCTCTGCCTTGCCACAGTTTCTCAAAGGTTCTCAAACTAAAAGGCAGCTTTACTAAGCTGTCCCCTGCTCTCAGCTGTTTGGCTCAAGCTTAGACTGACGGCTTCCCAGTAGATCCAGAACAACTTGCACGCCACAAGCAACAGCCACTAACCCAATCAGCATAACTGGTGACAGAGCTATCCCAGCAACAGCGAGAATCAAAATGAAAGCTGCTGACCCAAGGCGATAGGCGGCTAAAATCTTACGGCGTCGTGTTGTCCCCAATGTACAGGTAATTAAGTGGATGACAGATAATGCAATCAAGCACAGGGCTACAGAGAAACAAATAAGCGATCGCTCCGCAGCTGCTAGTGGTATTCCCGCTTCGCTGGCGATGACATGCTCCACACCAACACCAGTGGCAGCAATACCAATGGCAAGTGGTAGATGGGAATACAGCCAGATTAGACCGATGCCCATGCGACCATCTCTCATTGACCGTAGGGGGGAACCATCAACGCTGTCAAAGTAGATCCACCATAGGCTAAAAGCGATGCTCATCCCCAGCACCGCCTCCACCGCCGACGAGATCCCCCATTCTAACTGGGCAACCCCTCTAACTACGGCAATGACTGCCTCACCCAACACGATAATCGTAAATAAGCCCAAACGTTCTGGTACATGTGAAAAACTCGGTGGCACCCTGGCAACCAACTTACCTGCTGTTAAGGGGGTGGCGAAGTCGATGATAAGCGCCAATATCCAAAGCCCAAACCGCCAAGGTGCTGGCACAAAAATGGACACCACCCAAATTGCAGCGGCGATGCCAAAGCCTGTAACATACCAATTTGTCAACCCTCGTGCTGCCGCGACGTGGTAGCCAGCGAGGAGATACTGAACAATCAAAATACCCCGAACAGTTACATAGGAGAGGGCGAAGCCAGTTGAACTTTCTCCTAAGCCGTGATGTACATTAACAGCTAGCACTGCGATCGCAATCATTTGCAGCAGTGTCAGCAACCGATGTCCCAAGTCATCGGTATCAAACCGGGTAGCGTAAAACGTTGCGCCAACCCAAGACCACCAAACCGGCACGAAGAGCAGCACGTAGCCAATGTAGCCCGACAGCGAGACATGTTCGCCAAGACTATGAGCCACTTCTGCGATCGCAGCCACAAACACCAAGTCATAGAATAGTTCCAGCCAAGTAGCGCGTCGTTCTTCTTCTTGGTCTTCGGCAGTACGCAGGCGGGGGGGCTGCCACAAGCTTTTTGTCATCCCAGCATCTCCTTAGTACATTTGGTCTCCAAATTCATCTGCCTGAAGCGATCGCTTCACGCTGCTTAATAGAATTATCCCGTAGTTCAAGCGATCGCACCTAGTGGGACGAGCCAATGCACCTCTCATATAAGATTGAAGTAATGAAGAGTAGGCGAATCCCACCCTACGAGCTACAGTTTACATTTCGTCAATTTTTTTTGATGACATCCCAGCAATCATTCAACCAGAGAACATGATCTGCATAGCTTTGAAGATCTGCTGAAACAGTATTATCAAAGCCAGTAATCCATATTTCCTTGTGTAATTCGTTCTTGACGTAGGAGATTGCATCTTCAAAGTCACCATCCCCTGCTGAGAGTATCAGGCGCTCATACTGATTTTGTGTTGCCAGCTTCAGGAGCAGAGTGGTAATCCCTACATCAACTCCTTTTTGGACTTGACGGTCAAACTCGTACTCACACTTTGGACATTTAAGATGTACATCCTTAAGTTTGTAGAGTTGCACTCGCATTTTCGGTCCGCGTGGGGGTGCAGTTTTAAGCCATGTGTGAAAGGCATCCTGTTGATCAGTCGCTGGATTGGGGGTGGAATTTAGGTAGTAGCTCTCAAAAAACTTATTTCCATTCTGCTTCTCAAGTTCACTCTTGAGTCTGAGATAGTCAAAGTGACCAGGCGCAGAATTCTTCATATATGCAGCATCTACTATCCATACAGTTTTCATACTCATTTCAAAATTCCTCCGCTTCTTTTTTTCATAACAATTTGTCCCATCTTTGCACACCCTTCCTATGCCCAAACTGTACGTCTGTTTCTCTCTTCAGCAGCAATGCGGAATCCTCCAATACCACAAAAAAGTTCAGCAGTTGTGGCGATTGTTTGCTGACTAATACTCTGCTTTTTACCTGTGAGTCTATCCATGAACTTGGCTTGAGTATGCTTCAAAATTATAGCGATCAGCTTTGCTGGTGCCGTAGGCAATCGCACCTTCACGCCTCATTTGACAAGAGGCGTGAAGCGTTTGCGAGAGCGTTGCGGGACGTAGTCCAGCAGCATGGCTATCCTGGAGGGAATCGCCCCTCAATTGCTGCAACTATTCTTCATTTTTCGCCATCTCCAAGTACAGCCTGATGAACTCTTCGGCTGCTGCTGGATTAATTTGCCCAAGCGCTTCCCGAATCTCAAGTATCGTTTCACCACCTGGATCTCTCACCTCATTCACCCAACGACTAACGTTGGCGTGTCCAACTCCCATTGCCGCTGCTAGCTGATTTTGGCTAATGCCATAAGTGACTAGTGCCTCTTTGAGGGCTTTACCTGCTCTTCCCATGCCTCTGATTGTGTCAGAGGCTTTTAACGGAGTAAACGTTCCAATTAGTCACATTTGGTATAAGCTAGAAATGTGACTAATTGGAACATCGTTTTTAACAAGTAATCAGGTGAACTCGAATGCATGAAGAATTTCTGCCTAATGACAGCGAATTGCCCTTTGCCGAGGTTTCCACTCCAGCTTCTACCGCTCCAAGTTCCCGAAACGAATATGTCAAAGTGATGGTAGTTGGCTCCCGCAAAGGGATAGACATGATCATCAAAAGGATGTGTAGCCTTGGGTTTGCACAGGTGAGTGAATGGAGTCCTCCCGTACCTTATGAGAATTCAGGCGAGATGATGAGACTGGTGAGGAAAAAAGTTTCTCTGAATTGATTGGAGATAGGGAGTGCGATCGCATGAAAGTGGAGGGTGGGAGGAAGTGCGATCGCTTTTCTAACAGGTAGGGTGTACAGTTTAGGATGTATCCCAATCAGCAGTTACCCTGTTCTAAAATCCTAGTGTGAGTGAAAATGGAGAAAATTTAGGATTTACTGTCCAAGAAAGCAAGTTCGACTACTTTTTTGGTCGGGTGCAATCAAATTCACGCAATCAACGAAGGTCGTTACAGAATTTAGCAGACTTAAGGCAACTCGGTATTGATGAGGCTGCGGGTGGGCGAGAACGTCTTCTACAAATTTTTCAGGATGGCTTAAATGCTCTTGAGACAGGTAGATACTTTTCTGAGTATGGCATCACTATTACCAGGAGAGTGGAGTTGGGTAGGGGAGCGATTGAAGTCAAATACTTCTACTCAGACGGTGACTTGTCCTCTACGCCTGAAATTGTCACTATCATTCCTAAAGTTTATCGACAGGAGTCAGACTTATGAATATTCAAATTATTGAGGAATTAGAGTTTAAGAAATTAGAGGCTTCTCGAAGAGCGATCGCTCATGACCATTCCCGAAAATTCGCTGTTTTGGATCTAGGTAATACTCTAGGCTGTTATGGATTAAGTTGGCGGAGTGAATTAGTTGAGCCAATTGTTGAAGTATCAACAGATGAGCTGACAGTTTGGGTAGGAGTAGACCAACAGGTTACAGCAATTTGTCTGTCTCAGTGTCAGATTCGTCTATCTCTGGTGCTTAATAGCAATCTAGTTCAAATTCTGATTGGGGATAAGCTTACGGCTGTACTCACTGAGGATGAGGTATTGCTTTTCAACCCTGGTTTTTCTATTCGGTTGATAAAGGGGTTGCCTGATCTAGCTGAAGAGATAGTACTGATCAAATCTGGTTTGGAAATTCGGCTAATGTCAGGGGAGAGTTTGTTTTTGAATACACGAACAGGGGCTTTTTTGTCTAAAGTGGCATAGATTAACGTTTCGTCAAACGACTGAATTTGCAAGGCGATCGCGCATTTTGTGGAGGGTTGGAGGGAGATGCGATCGCACCTCCCAAATTTTGCTGAAATTGTGAAGATGAATAGGGGGCGAGAATATCTAGATCACTTAGTGGATAAGGCTTCCTCTACTACTTCCACTCCCCGGTTATTATTGTAATATAAATGTAGTATGTCAATCGCCGCGTGTACTACCTTTTGTTAGGAGAATAACTATGTCATCAAATCTATCGGACTCTCAGAACAAGCAAATTCAATATTCAATGATAGTGGCTCATCACCTCGTTAGGGGAAGAAAAGTTTTTCTTGGTTCAAAAAGCAACCGCATATGTCGTTTTTGTGGAAAAAACTCAGAAGAGACAACCTTTAGGATGGAAGCCCATGCTCTCCCGGAGTTCACCAGTAACAAGACATTAATTGCAAATGATGAATGCGATATATGCAATGAAAGATTTAGCCGGACTATAGAAGATCACTTTGCTAAGTATCTACTGCTTTCCCGAACTCTATGCCAAATCCCCAAAAAGAAAGGCTTTCCTTCATATAAAGATGAAAAATTGAGGATTGACCTTAAATCCAGTGGCTTGGAAATAAATTCAGATCTAGATGACCAAGTTGTGAAAATCGAGGAAGATAATAAGCAGGTAATTATAAAAGCCAAGAGGCAGCCATATGTACCAATAGCAATATATAAATGCTTAACGAAAATGGCAATATCTATTATGCCAGAAGAAGAACTGATATATTTTCGAGAAGCTATAACTTGGCTCAGCATGGAAGACCACTCTAAAGCATTTTTTAATCCAATAAAATGCTTGTTTGCTTTTACTCCTGGTCCAATGCCTTATCCTGGAGTCTTTACATGCTTACTCAAAAGAAAAGTAGATACTGACCCAGTCCCTTACATGATTTACATAGTTGCATTCGGGAATTTTTATTTTCAAATTTTTGTTCCATGCCGCCAGCACGACCAGAGGCTACAAGGTAAAAAGATTTCGCTAGGGTGTTTTCTGGTTCCATTCGATACAAATCATCCATATGGTGATACTGATTATAAAATACTAGATCTTTCCTCAAAAGAATTAGTTCGAGACGAACAAGTTAGCATGAGTATGGAGTATGAGTCTATCCATTACCTTTAGTTGAGAGCAGGTCTCAAACCGCGCTCAACCGCCACTTTCAACGCTCGCGCCTTGCGTACCAAGCCACGTCGATAAACCTGCATCAACTCATCCAGTTGATTGGCTTCTTCATGATTGAGTTGCCCCTCGCGATCGCGATCCAAAAAGTCACTCAAAGCTTCTTGTTGCTCCGGTTCCATCTGCATATCGCATAATGCCAAAACCCAATCATCAGGTAGCGACTCTACAGGGAGTTCTGTACTAGCACGATCAATCCATTCAACTAACACATCTTCAATCCGCCGATTCGTCAGAGCAGCGATTTCCTTGGCTCGTTGTGCCAGCGTTTCAGGAAGTTCAATCGTGACAATTTCAGCCATTTCTCACAAAAAGAGCCTTTCCCTCTGATTGTATCCATGAAGTCTGCCCGATCCTGCTCCGAAAGGATTGCGTTAGGGCATTCGCCGACCAACATCCGTAAATTCAAGCTTGTATCAAAATCGCCACTAAAATCTGCATCAACACTTCCAAATCCGTAGGAACCCGATACAGCATTAAATCTTGAGTCACCACCCGATGCAGACGCTGAAAACTACCAAACTGCCAGATATCCCCAGTCGTCACAGCACCGTACAATATAGGCTCATCTGACTCTACCCAACTATCCAGAGCAATCAATTCCGCAGCTAGCTGCGTAAACCCCCGCGTTATGTCTGCCTGTTTGGCTTCTACTACTAAGACATTATGTTGTGACTGAAGGTAATAGTCCAAGTCTCCTCTGAGGTATTGATTCACCTCAATGGGATATTCAATATTGACACTTGCCTCTGCAATCTTCGCTACTTCCAGTAAGATAGGCGCAATCAGTACTTCCCGGCGTGCTGCTTCACTGGTTAGGCTGACGCGAGCGATTCCATCTTCAAGACGCTGGCGTAAATCGGGAAGTCGGGGAAGTTGTACTGAAGAGGCGACAGGTAGCTCGATCGCTGCTCTAATTAAAGTTGCCCCTAACTCCCGCAGAATATCCGCTGGCGCAAATTTCATTAGGAAGTAGCTGCGGAAGGTATACGACTCATCCGGTTTGAGGATTGGAGGGCGGCGCAATGGATCAGTCATTTGGTCAGTAGTTGTAGAGCTAGCGTTTTTCAGCTTCTACATATTTTTTGTCTTTTGTCAACTCTTTTAATTGGGCTGGCGCTTTAGTGTTCGCTTGGGCGGTCGCGCAGCATGCCGCCCTTGCTTATCGCCTTCACCTATCCACGCCCTTGATTTTTTGTAGTATATTTGTAATATAAAAGAGGATTGCCCTGTAAGCGGCAAACATCTGTCACCACTCTGGCAATATAAGGAGCCAGTCCTATGATTCCCCGAAGTAACATCCGAAATATTGGAATTTCTGCCCACATCGACTCTGGAAAAACCACCCTTTCCGAGCGGATTCTTTACTACACCGGCAGAATCCACAAAATTGAGGAAGTTCGGGGTGGTGGCTCTGGTGCCACGATGGACTACATGGAACTGGAGCAGCAGAAAGGTATCACTATCACCTCAGCTGCCACAACTTGCATCTGGAATGACACCCAAATCAACCTCATTGATACTCCCGGACACGTAGACTTCACGATTGAAGTGGAGCGTGCCTTGCGAGTTCTCGATGGTGCAATTATGGTGCTGTGCGCGGTTGCGGGTGTTCAGTCGCAATCGATTACGGTCGATCGCCAGATGAAGCGCTACCGAGTGCCGCGTATTGCCTTCATCAATAAGATGGATCGGGCAGGTGCAAATCCGTTCCGAGTGGTGCAAGCCCTTCAAGATAAGCTGGGTTTGAATCCCGTACTCCTCCAGTATCCGATCGGCAGCGAGGACAAGTTCGAGGGCGTCATCGATTTAATTGAGATGACAGCGAGCTATTTTGCTGGAGAAAAAGGCGAACATCGCCTGATTCTGCCGATTCCTGAAAACCTACGGGTTAAAGCCCAAGAGGCACAGGAAAAGATGCTCGATCGCCTTTCCATGTTCTCTGAACCGATGATGGAAAAGCTGCTTGAGGATGAAGAGATTCCCAAGGAGATGATTTGGGAGACAATTCGCCGAGGGACTTTGAGCCTCCAGCTGACTCCAGTGCTGATGGGTTCAGCCTTCAAAGACAAAGGGGTTCAGAATCTGTTGGATGCTGTTGCTCTCTACTTGCCATCGCCATGCGATCGCGAAGTGGTGAAGGCGATCGATGTCCAGACGAATGAGACGGTCAATGTCTACCCTGACACAGATGGCGCACTCGTTGCACTGGCGTTCAAAATCACTGATGAGGAAACCGGACAGCTAACCTACACCCGCATCTACTCAGGGACGCTACGCAAGGGCGATACCCTTTACAATACCCGTACTGGTCAGCGGGTGAGGGTTGGGCGACTGGTGCTACTACATGCTAGCGATCGCGAAAAAATAGCAGAAGCCGCAGGTGGCGACATTGTGGCGCTGGTTGGTGTTGACTGCGCCTCTGGCGATACCTTCTGTTCGGAAGGAACCAACCTTTCTCTAGAAGGAATGTTCGTGCCAGAACCCGTAGTTACCCTCTCGGTTACGCCGAAAAAGCAAGACGATGTCGATCGGATGTCCAAAGCGCTGAATCGCTTTACCCGAGAAGACCCCACCTTCCGCGTCAGTGTTGACCCAGAAAGCAATGAAACCCTGATTTCAGGGATGGGTGAACTGCATCTCGAAATCTACATCGAGCGCATGAAGCGGGAATACAACGCGGAGGTTTATGTTGGTGCGCCAGCAGTAGCTTACCGCGAAACTGTCTCGCAGGCGGCGGCTTTTGACGATAAGCTCAAGAAGCAAGGCGGTGGTCCCGGTCAGTACGCTCATGTCATTGGTCTGGTTGAACCCTGCGATCAGCCGTTTGTGTTCGAGAACCGAGTGGTCGGTGGTACGATTCCCAAGGAGTTCATCCCAGCTTGTGAGAAGGGGTTCCGCGATGCACTTGATAGCGGACTTTTAATCGGTTATCCAGTGACTGGAGTCAAGGTGATTCTGGTAGGAGGTTCGTACCACGCGGTTGACTCTTCGGAAATGGCGTTCCGGTTTGGGGCGAAGCAAGCTTTCCAGCAAGGATTTGCTATGGCTAAGCCGATTATCCTGGAACCCATCATGCTTGTGGAAGTGGAGACGCCAAGCGAGTTTGTGGGACGGGTGCAGGGCGATTTATCGTCTCGCCGTGGCTTGTTGCTGGGTTCGCAGACGATGGAAGGTTATTCGGTCATTCGTGCCGAGGTGCCGCTTGTGGAGATGTTTGGGTACTCGATGGGGGTGCGATCGCTTTCTTCCGGTCAAGCCAACTTCTCGATGGAGTTCGCCACTCACCGCCAAGTGCCTGCTAGCGAACAAAAACAGCTCATTCAAAAGGCTGCCAAGTGACTAAAAAGTAGGGGTGTATAGCCATACGCCCCTGCCCAAGCAAAAGGCAAAAATATGGCAAGACTCTACAAATTATGTAGGTTCAGATGAAATTTGGCAGAAGGTAGCTGGTTTTCCAGGTGGACAGAAGATTAAATCGGTCAGTGAGCTTGAGAATTGGATTCATCAAACAAGGCAAAAACCCAACTCTTGGAGATTAATTCCAGCCGTTAACCATATCTGCTAAAACGTCTGCATAACTACACGTCCCTGCTTAAGCTCAATACAAGCTTTGGTGGTATGCCATGTCACCCTCCTCTGACAAACTACTAATTTTAGACCTTGATGAAACCTTGGTTCATAGTGTGGAAAAGTCTTTAGAGCGCCCAAGTGACTTTAGAGTATACGAATACGAAGTTTACAAGCGACCAGGAGTTGAAAAATTTCTTTTGGCTTGTGCAGATATGTTTGAAATGGCTGTGTGGACTTCATCGGGTCATGAGTATGCCAATGAGGTTATCAAACACATCTTTCCGAAATCAGTACAACTAAAGTTTATCTTTACGGGAGAGCGTTGTACGCGATGTTGGGATTATGAAGTAGGCAACCCTTACTACATCAAAAACCTGAAAAAAGTAAAGAGAAAAGGATACTCTCTGGAAAAAGTACTGATTATCGATGATACACCAGAGAAATTGAGTCGTAACTATGGCAATTTAATCCGCGTACAAGAGTATCATGGCTCTCTTGACGATGAAGAACTTTTTCTACTCTTGAAATACTTAGAAATAATCAAAACTGTGCCAAATGTACGGAGTATAGAGAAGCGAGGATGGAGGTACAAGGTTAAGAGTTTATCTGAGGAAAAGCGATCGCTCATACCAAATCCGCATCTATAACCCCTCTTATCTCTTATCTCCTCTTATTCTTTACTCTGCGAACTCTGAGCCTCTGTGGTTCGTTAAAAAAAGGGGGTATTTAATCCGGATTTCGTATCACGTCCGGTTTCAGCAGATGGTGCGTAAGCGCTTATTCCTGCTGGTAGCTGGTTTGCTCAAGCTAATAGCAATCTGAATGTGGACTAAGAGCGATTCGAGGTAAAGGGCAAGGCGCGAGTGTGAATGAAAATGGATATAATCAATGAACTCTTTCAGCCATTTGAGCCATATCTATCAATTGTTGCGCTGATTTTTGATAGTTAACACTTA
>CBDTXL010000031.1:0-25839 GCA_965364435.1 uncultured bacterium | reverse complement strand
ATTGTCACTCTTTACCATCAGCAGGTGTATAAGGGACTTCCATAAATAAATGATCTAGCTCTAGGGCGAGTCAAAACAGGTAATCGGTTATCCCCTTCACCCCGACTCCAGCGACTCGCCCCTAAATTGGATACTTTTTTATTTGGAACTCCCTAAGTACCACTCGTCATTGATGGGGTTCAAAATTCACAATGGCAACAACTACAGGTAATCGCTTACCTAAGGGACGAATTCCGAACCCCTTTTCTGGCAAGGTGTACTAAGTATTAAAAAAACTGAATGTTTCTCCCGGACACTCTTCTGTTTGAAAGTAACTTGCAATAGAATCATCAGCTTTAGGGCGGCTTTCGGTGCCAGGTGAGCCAAGAGCAAACCGCGTGCCTCGATCTAAAAATGGCGGTCTTTGGCTCTCGAAGGGCAGTGGTCAGAATCAGGGTTTGAAGTTGGTATTCCCTGAATTCTGTAATTCTTAGGACTTATCTAAAAATAACATCGCACTTTTGCTCTTGAAAATACGGCAAAAACTGCGGATTAGTTTTTGGACACTCCCTTAACCACTACCAATCGAAAAGCTGAGGGATAAAAAACCATAACTTGCCGCCCTTTTGTGTGGAGGAGTGAAGGAGAGTTAACGTGGTAGACCGCGATCCGTCTGTTTGGCAGCAGAGCCTATCGATTGCTGTAGTTGCCGCTGCTATTGGTTTTATCGCTGGCTACGGCTTGCCAGTGGTTCGGTCTGTTAAGCAGAGCATTTTTATACCGATAAATTTGCCGGTTCGACAGCAGCACCAAGAGCCAAACACCTCAAAGGAGAAAGCTTTAATTGCACAGCAAGATGAAGCCTATAAAAAAGTCATCGCCAGATTGGCAGAGCAAGAAAGAGTAAAACGCCTCAATCTTCCTGTGCCTGTCCAGTTTCAAGGAAAAACGATTCGCGATGTCCAGCTTAACAGCCAAGACAAAGCGATCGCCCAAGTTACCCCCCAAAAGCCGATCGCACTGACTTTTGACGATGGTCCCTGGCCGAACTCAACATCGCAGGTACTAGATGTCCTCAAGAAGAGCAATGTTAAAGCGACCTTTTTTATGGTAGGAATGCAGGTGCAAAAGTATCCGCAGCTACTTAAGCAAGTTGTTGCTGAGGGTCACGCAATTGGCAACCATACGTGGAGCCATCAGTATGATCACTACAACGCATCGGCTGCTGCTCGTGAAATTGATAGAACAGCAGAATTAGTTTATAAAACAACTGGCGTCAAGACCTCTCTGTTTAGGCCGCCTGCTGGCATCCTGAATAATGGGTTAGTGGCCTACGCTCACGAGAAAAAGTACGCTGTCGTCATGTGGTCAGTGGACTCAAAAGACTGGCGATCTCGACGCACTACGAGGCAAGCCTTCATTGACAATGTGCTAAAGGAAGCCAAACCGGGGGGGATTGTCTTGCTGCACGATGGTGGTGGCGATCGCTCAAACACGGTGCAGGCTTTACCACAATTGATTGCCCAACTAAAAAAGCAGGGCTACAAGTTTGTAACCGTGCCGGAACTGCTGGAAATCGCAGACAAAAAACTTAAGGAGAGCAAGGGTTGATAGCGTTGCAGGTTATACCCAATCCGCTTATTAAACCCCCTGGATGACACCCAAGGGTAGAGACGTTGCAGGCAACGTCTCTACAGGGTTCCCACTTTCCAACCTTCAACTGTGGAAACCTTCCAACCTTCAACCTTCTATTGGACTGAACTCAACACTCTTTCTTCCACAGTGTCAGGATTAGCTTCTGGGCTATCAGCCTCCGAAGGCGGTACGACTTGCCAGAATTGCGGCAAGAAGTCCGCCCAGTTAGCCAGAATTACTTTAGCTTTCGGGCTGTCAGTACGTTCAGCATGGGCCTGAATTAGGTCTTTCAACTGCCGCTCCCCAGCAGGAGTCGTTACCCGTTGAATCTTGACAATTTCCGGGTTGACTTTCGCCGGAAAACTGCCATCTTCATCCAGGATGTATGCCAGACCACCCGTCATACCAGCACCGACATTGCGACCCACCTTGCCCAAGACAACGATGACGCCGCCAGTCATGTACTCACAACAGTGATCTCCTGCTCCCTCAATCACTGCCTCACCTTTGGAGTTGCGGACGCCAAACCGCTCACCCGCGCCGCCATTGGCAAACAGAATGCCGCCCGTGGCACCGTAGAGGCAGGTGTTGCCCACAATCACGTTTTTGGCTGGGTCGTAGGTGGCGTCTGTCGGGGGTTTGATGATGATTTCGCCGCCATGCATGCCTTTGCCAACATAGTCGTTGGCTTCACCTTCTAAGATGAGCGTCATCCCAGGAAGGTTGAAGGCACCAAAGCTTTGACCAGCAGCACCCGTGAAGTTGAGGGTAATTTGTCCATCAAAGCCCGTGTTTCCATACTGCAAGGCGATCGCACCCGCAAGACGAGCTCCCACGGTTCTGTCGGTGTTCACGATACCAACATCTTTGGTTACAGACCCTTGGTTGCGGATAGCTTCCTGAATTTCGGCATCAGCAAGCAGCTGATTTTCTAATACTGGTCCATTGCTATGGACATCTTCATGCTTCAGCCAGCTGCGATCGCTCCGAGTATCAGGTAGCTGGGTCAGGCAATTCAGATTCAGGGCAGCTGTCTTCGTCAGCTTGACATCTTCCCGCACTTTTAGCAGGTCAGCCCGACCAATAACCTCTTCCAATGAGCGGTAGCCCAGCCGCGCCAAGAGCGATCGCACTTCTTCTGCCACAAAGAAGAAGAAGTTAACCACATGCTCTGGTATCCCCGTAAAGCGCTTGCGTAGCTGTTCCTGCTGAGTGGCAACACCCACAGGACAGTTATTGGTGTGGCAAATCCGTGCCATTCTACACCCTTCTGCGATCATTGCCACAGAACCAAAGCCATATTCTTCCGCTCCCATCAAAGCGGCCATCACGACATCGCAACCCGTCTTGAAGCCACCATCGGCTCGTAACAGCACGCGATCGCGTAGCTGATTTTCCATCAACACCCGATGGACTTCCGTCACTCCTAGTTCCCAAGGAGAACCTGCATGCTTAATTGAGCTGAGGGGAGATGCCCCCGTGCCGCCATCATGACCGGAAATTTGGATGATATCAGCATTCGCCTTGGCAACCCCAGCCGCTACTGTACCAATACCAATTTCCGCCACCAGCTTCACGGATACCTTTGCCTCAGGATTAATCTGATGTAAGTCAAAGATCAGCTGAGCCAAATCCTCAATCGAATAAATGTCGTGGTGAGGCGGCGGTGAAATCAGCGTGACTCCAGGCTTAGAGCGCCGCAGCATCGCAATGTAGGGACTTACTTTCTTACCCGGTAACTGACCGCCTTCTCCGGGCTTGGCTCCCTGAGCAATTTTGATCTCCAGTTGCTTGGCATTCATCAGGTACTCCGGCGTTACACCAAAGCGACCTGATGCCACTTGCTTAATCGCCGAACTCGCCGTATCCCCATTTCGCAAGCCTTTGAGGTGGGGTAGTAGTGCCGAATGTCCTGTTTCATCGACATCATCGAGAATTTTGAACCGCACTGGGTCTTCGCCACCTTCGCCGGAGTTGGATTTACCGCCGATGCGATTCATGGCAATCGCCAGGGTTTCGTGTGCTTCCCGCGAGAGCGAACCTAGGGACATCGCCCCCGTACAGAACCGCTGGACAATTTCGGCGACTGGTTGCACTTCCTCTATCGGGATTGGAGAGCGATCGCTTTTGAAGTCCAGTAAATCCCGGAGTGCTGTCACTGGTCGTTGTTCGAGCAGCTGTTGATAGAGCGTGTAGTGGTCGTAGTTTTTCCCTTCTGCTACTGCCTTATGCAGCGCCTTAGCCATTTCAGGGCTGTTCATGTGATACTCGCCCTTTGGCTTGTAATTGATAAATCCATAGTTTTCCAGCTTCTTGCTGGTCAACTCTGGAAAAGCTCGCTGATGCAGCGACATGACTTCCTGTGCCAACTCAGCAATACTCAAGCCACCTAACCGAGATGTCGTACCCGCAAAGGCAAGTTTTATCAAATCCGTGCCAAGACCAATCGCCTCAAAAATTTGTGCGGCCTGGTAAGAAGACAGTAGAGAAATTCCCATCTTAGAGAGGATTTTCAAAAGACCTACTTCCACCGACTTGCGATAGTTTGTCTGGGCAGATTCTAAGCTTATCCGCTGGATTTTGCCGTTCTCCATCAGTTTCTGAGTTCTGGAATCAGACCACCACTGACGTACAGATTCCAAAGCCAGGTAAGGACAAACCGCAGAGGCCCCATAGCCAATTAAGCAGCCGAAGTGATGAGTATCCCAGCACTGAGCCGTATCGACAATTAGTGACGCCTTCATCCGCAGCCCTTTACGGATCAGATGATGGTGTACTGCCCCCACTGCCAACAGGGGTGGAATGTAGGTGTGATTCTCGCTCAGAAGACCGTCACTGCGATCGCTCAAAATCAGAATTTTCTTTCCGCTTTCGACTGCCGCCTCAGCTTGGGCGCACAGATTACGCACCGCCGCCTCTAGCCCCTGTGGCCCAGTTGCAATCTCAAATAACGTAGACAGTTCAGCCGTGTCAAACCCTGATGTTTTTACCTCCTCCAACTCCGCCTCATTTAGTACTGGCGTTTCCAGCATTAACAAGCGGGCATACTCAGGCTTTGCGTCTAACAGATTTCCTCGCTCACCCAGTTCGATATGCAATGACATCACTAGGCTTTCCCGCAAGGGGTCAATTGGCGGGTTTGTCACCTGTGCAAAGCGCTGCTTGAAGTAGTCATAGAGCAAATGAGGCTTATCTGACAGCACCGCTAAGGGAATATCATCACCCATGCAGAAGGTTGGTTCTTTCCCTTCGATTGCCATTGGTTGGATGATCATCTCGACATCCTCAGCCGTGTAGCCAAAGGCTGTCTGCTGGCGCAGCAAGAGTTGCGTCTCTAACTGAGGAGTATCAGCAAAGGGTTGTTGCTTCAAGACGACACGATGCTGTCGCAGCCACTGACCATAGGGCTTCTGTTGAGCAACTCGCTGCTTGATTTCCCAATTTTTCAGAATTTCGTGGGTTTCTAAGTCCACGGCAATCATCTGCCCTGGTCCTAGTCTGCCCTTTTCTACAATCTCTGCTTCTGGCAAGTCCACAACACCAGCTTCTGACGCCACGACGACATAGCCATTCTTCGTGATGCTATAACGCGCTGGTCGTAGTCCATTGCGATCGAGGGTCGCTCCTACTGTCTTACCATCACTGAACACTAACAGTGCTGGTCCGTCCCACGGCTCTTGAATACCGCTGTAGTATTCGTAGAAATCAATAATTTCCGGATGGTTCTCCAAATCCGGCTGATTTTGGTAAGCCTCTGGCACCATAATCATCAGTGCTTCCAGAGGACTGCGTCCGGAGCGTACCAGTAACTCCAGAACATTATCCAGGTTTGCCGAGTCACTATTGTCGGGATTGACTACCGGCTTTAGGTCATTCAATTCTGTCGTTTGTTCTTGGGGAGTGCTAAGTGCTGTCTCTTGAGCGCTGATTTCTGACTCCGTAGTTCTTGTTCCCCATAACGGATGAGTCAAGTCTGCCTCACGCGCCATCATCCAGTTGATATTACCCAAAAGGGTGTTAATCTCACCGTTATGTCCCAACAGCCGCATTGGCTGAGCAAGGGGCCATTTTGGCATCGTGTTGGTGCTAAAACGCCGATGATAGACTGCGAAGGCACTTTGATAGTTGGGATCTTTTAAGTCTGTATAGAACTCTCCCAGGACAGATGAACGCACCATGCCTTTGTAGACAATCGTGCGATTGGAGAACGAGCAAATGTAGAAATCGTCAGACCACTTGAGAGTCCCTTCAGAGTCTAAAGCCTTGCCAATCCGACGCCTAGCTCTAAAGAGTTTACGCTCTAGTTCATCTCCTCGTCGGTTCGGGGAAGCCACAATCACCTGTTCAATTCTGGGTTCGTTTTCTCGCGCTTGAGTGCCAAGAACCGAGTCTTTGACGGGGACTACACGCCAGCCAAGTACTGTCAACTCTTGTTGCCCCAAGACTTCCTCAACAATTTGACGGGCTTTCTTGACAAGATTTGCATCTTGGGGTAGAAAAACCATGCCCACTCCTAAGTGGTCAGTTGGCGGCATAGAGATTCCCTGTTGAGCAAACCAAGGCTTAAACAGTTCCCAGGGAATTGCGGTCATTAAACCAGCACCATCCCCAGAGTCCTGGTCAGCACTACACCCTCCTCGGTGTTCTAGACAGGCTAGGGCAGATAACGCCTGTTCAATAAGTTCATGGGTCGCTGTTCCTGCCCCAGATGCAATGAAGCCCACGCCACACGCATCCCTTTCTTCTACCAACCATCGTTGACCTGAAAAAGGAATCTCGCCCTGATTCAGAGTATTCGGTTGTTGATTTGCCTTGATGCTCCTGTTATCCATCGGATGATTCACGGTTTTTACTGATACAAATTTACAGAAATTTACACGGATTGAAGGTTCTTATCCCACTCTTAACCCAGTCGTAGATTCACACTTCACTTCTAGAAAATTGAAAAATTAGAAACAATTTACGTTAACGAGGAGTCTACATAAATACCCTTGTGCTGAGTATCCGATGAGCTATCGTTTGCGGCTGACACTAAAGCTACACCCTCAAGTTATGACGGATGCAGTTCGACTTAAAGATTTGACGATCGCAAAGACTATAAGGCTTCAATCGTCTCTAGGAAAGTAACCCACCCTGCTGGTGACGAGAGTGGTATGCGGAGTGGGCGCTTGCAGAAACTCTTAAAACTCCAATTTAGACACCGGCATCCTACCCAATTGGCAGAGTAGCCATATTATAGGAAATGCTCTCCTCTAGCAATCCTGATTTTCCGGTTTCGTTACTGTAACTTTTACTACAGAAACTTTTTGAATTACTGTAGTACCCACTCAAGGCAATTGAACCAAGCTCAACAAGAAGGTTTCTCAGTAGAGCCGTATCCCTGGCAGGCTTTGTCCCGTAAACATAGGTTTTTTGGCTGCCTTGGTGAAGACAGCATTGGTTTCCCAGTTGAGTAAGTGAAGTTAGACCGCTCAGGAGTTATTGCTATTGCTTCCTATTATGAAGCTCAAACAGAGAAGGTGAGCGTCATCAAGTCATTATTTCTTGATATGCTGCCCACGGCTTAAATTGTTGAGTTCTACAAACCAAAATCTTGGTTAAAGAGGCTACTGGATGATCAGGAGAGTAACACCACAGCGGGGAATCGCTGATTGCAGGGTTTGGGAAAAGAGGTCTAAGCGTACAAGTACTCTTACTCTTTTAGCCCTAACTTTCTTGGGGTCATCCCTTTGCTTGGCAAGTACACGAGTCGGAAATACTAAGCCGCTAATCTTGCAAAGCAGTGATGCGGTTCTCAGTCAGTTGCCTCCCGTCGCTGAAGAAACTCCCGCCCCGCGTCGAGCCGAGTTTTTGTCACAGGTGTCGTCCCCGGTAACCCAGCAGAGTACCCAAATCAATGTAGGTAAGGCGCTACTGAGCCAGCTACCACCCGTTGCTGAAGAAGCTCCCGCGCCGCGTCGAGCCGAGTTTTTGTCACAAGTGTCGCCCAAGGTAATCCGGCAGGGCACCCAATTGTCGTTAAATGGTCAGATGTTAACTGTTGCTTGGAGACAGTGGCAGGTGGGGGCGTCGGTTCGCACGGGCATTAGTGATGTCGGAGTAAAGCAAGTCTTGGGGCTGGAATTATTAAGTACTAGGGATTTGACCCGGCAGCCGGTACAGTGGTTCTCCAATCCGCAAACTACACCTCTTGTCCTTGCAAGCCAGGTGGGGGGTTCGTATCGCTATCTGGATGTTACTGATTTCGTCAGAATTGCCGGTTTGCGCTTGCAAGTCGAGAGTGCAGCGGTAACGAGTCCGCAAGCGTCGGGTGATACGCTGCAAATCTCTTCATTGCCTGCACGGGTGACGGATATTCGGCAGGGGCCTCAGCCTTGGGGATCGCGCATTGTTATTGATCTAGAGCGTCCGATTCCCTGGCAAGTGAGTGACCGGCGCACCGAAGGCGTGATCACCCTTGAAGCATCAGCTGACCCGTCTCTGATCAAGCGCTTTAGTACTCCTCACCTCGAGCAGATGCAAGAGGCTGAGGATGCAGCACCTGTATCTGTTGGGGCGCAAGGCGAACAAGCAGTAATCCGAGTCGAAAACACTCAAAACAAAACTACACTCCGCGTAGATATCCCAGCGGGTAAGCGGTTACAAGTGTTCAGCGTACCTAACCCCAATCGCTTGGTGATTGATCTTCGACCCGATGCAATGGTAGAGAAAGAGATTCTCTGGGCACCAGGAATACGGTGGCGTCAGCAGTATGTGAATCTAGGCAAGTCCAGATTCCCGGTAGTGTGGCTAGAAGTTAACCCACGAACCTCTGGCGTGAGCTTCCGACCGATCTGGAGTAACCCCACTACCCAGGTAGGAACTGCCCCAATCATCCAAACAGCCCAGTTGTGGCAGGCGTCTGCTGCTATTAACGCAGGCTTTTTCAATCGCAACAACCAATTACCCTTGGGTGCTATTCGCCGCGATGGTCGATGGTGGTCAGGGCCAATTCTCAATCGAGGTGCGATCGCCTGGAATGATCGGGGACAATTTAAATTCGGACGCCTCAGTCTTCAGGAAACCTTGATCACCTCAGCGGGAGGGCGTCTACCAATACTTTTTCTTAATAGTGGCTACGTCGAACCGGGCATTGCCCGCTACACTCCGGAGTGGGGTCCAACCTACACCCCGCTCACTGATAATGAAGTCCTCGTTGTTGTGCAAAGCGACCAGGTCACTGGTCAGATACCGGGAGGTGCTGCTGGTAAAGCATCCTTGCCCATCCCCAGCGATGGCTACCTATTGACCCTACGTTCCAACGGCACTGACCCGAGTTCTCTTGCTGTTGGTACCCAAGTACGCATTGAGCAGGGCACAGCACCCGCTGACTTCGGTCGCTACCCCTACATCCTGGGTGGTGGCCCACTTCTACTACAAAACCGGCAAATCGTTTTGGACGCTAAAGCTGAGCAATTTAAGGATGCCTTCATTCAACAATCTGCTAGCCGTAGTGTGATTGGCACCACCGCAACTGGCACCCTGATTATCGCCACCATTCACAATCGGGTCGGTGGGCGGGGTCCGAACTTAACAGAAACTGCTCAGTTGATGCAGCAGATGGGTGCGATCGATGCTCTCAATTTCGATGGCGGCAGCTCAACCGGACTTTATCTAGGGGGTCAACTCCTTGATCGGTCTCCCTACACGGCTGCCCGCGTTCACAATGGTCTTGGCATCTTCCTTCAGTCTCTCCCTTAGCAGTCTATCGGGGAGTGAGGAGTAGGAGATGAGGGGAAGATTCACTAGCTCTTCTTCATCTAATAGTGCGTCTTCACCACTCCCTACTCTCCATTCCCCACTCCCTTATTTAAAGTTTGTTTAAAGCCAAACCTTGACAATGTAAAGAGTTCATATAAATTGACCAACTTGACCCGATTAGGCGTGACAAACACTGGGGTTTATTTGGTATGTTGGGTTGTGATTGGATTGCTTTGTTGTGTCTAATCTTGCAATAGTAATAGCCTGTAAATAAGTTCTTCGATAATTGTCTAGCCGTTCTCAGGAGAAAAAACATGGTTCAGTCGAAAGAAGTTTCTCAAGTTCCGGCACTCTCTCTACCGACAGCTATCTCGGCCGCAGGCGTTGCCGCTACAGAACTGCGACCTTGGGGAGCATTCACCGTTCTGGAAGAAGGGCGAGGCTACAAAATCAAACGAATTGAAGTGAAGCCTGGTCACCGCCTTAGCTTGCAAATGCACCACCATCGCAGTGAACACTGGATTGTCGTCTGCGGCACAGCTAAGGTTACTTGTGGTGACAAAGAAGTAATAATTCACAGTAATCAGTCCACATATGTGCCCCAAGGTCACACTCACCGCCTGGAAAATCCAGGTGTCATTCCCCTTGTCTTAATTGAAGTTCAAAATGGGGAGTACCTCGGAGAAGACGACATTATTCGGTTTGAAGATGACTACGCCCGTAGCAAGCCTGAAGCTCAGTAGTTAGACGAAAAAGTTAGGCGGTAGCGGTGGAACGTGAGGCAATGGCTGTTGCACTTCCCACCACTGCCGCTTCTGTTTGACCCAGGTTTGGCAACCGGCCGCTGAAAACTTATTACCGACGCTGATTACCTGGGAGTACGAAAATCTTGCCTGAGATTACTGTAACCTTGGCTAGTTCCAGTTTTGTACTTGGCTGAATGATTAATCTTAGTAAAGCGGCTGCCGGTGAGATTAGACGCCTACAGTTGAGACGTCAAAACCCAGAAACACCATTGCGTCTAGGCGTTCAATCTGGTGGTTGTGCTGATCTTTACTACACCATTGACTTTGACAAAACAATGAATCCTGGAGATCGCGTCTATGACTGTGGTGGCATCTCTGTAATAGTAGACGAACAGAGCTTAAACTACATTGCCGATCTGACGCTGGATTACTCAGAAGACCTGATGGGAGGAGGGTTTCGCTTCCATAACCCAAAAGCAGTAGAAAGCTGTGGTTGTGGAAACTCCTTTCGTGTAGAGGAATGAGTGACTGGAGAAGAGGATAATACTAGCCACTCTAAAGATCCAAATTACCTAAAAATTGACATAACCCCCAAAATGTCGATATAGTTAGAATTTGTGAATAATTAGAACTCTAAATGGAGCTGTAGACACGATAACTCATGCCCACTATCCAGCAGCTCATTCGTGACGAGCGCGCCAAAGCCAAGAAGAAAACCAAGTCACCTGCGCTGAAACAATGTCCGCAGCGTCGTGGTGTCTGCACAAGGGTATACACAACAACACCTAAGAAACCGAACTCAGCCCTTCGGAAAGTGGCAAGAGTCCGTCTGACTTCGGGTTTTGAAGTGACGGCGTATATTCCAGGTATTGGTCACAACCTACAAGAACACTCTGTTGTGATGATCAGGGGAGGTCGTGTCAAGGACTTGCCCGGAGTTCGATACCACATTATTCGGGGAACGCTAGATACTGCCGGAGTTAAAGATCGCCGTCAGGGACGTTCCAAGTATGGGACAAAGCGTCCCAAGCAGGCTTAAGGTCTGTCTGCCATTAGCAAGTCAGGACGTTGTAAAGCGTCCTGGTGTCATAATGGGTTTTGGCTAGGGTAATTGATAAAGATCGAGTTTCCCAGAGGAGTGCGCTTGAGTGAGGCGCAAAATTCTTGGACTGGGAAATTCGTCCGCTGGTCAAAAAACCTACAATTAGATTCAGAACAAACCCACGAGCCAACGGCATTACACCGCCACAAGGGTGTGAGGAGGTCTACGGGGTTAATTTCTTAACTATCGCTATTGTCTCTCTGTTTTAAGGTTTACTATGTCTCGTCGCACGGTTATTAAAAAGCGTCCTGTTCCCCCTGACCCGGTCTACAATAGTCGCCTGATTAGCATGATGGTGCGGCGGATTATGCGTCATGGCAAGAAATCTATTGCCAATCGAATTATCTATGACGCGATGAAAACGATCGAGGAACGGACAGGTGGCGATCCTCTAGAAATCTTTGAAAAAGCGGTGCGGAATGTGACACCTTTGGTCGAGGTGAAAGCTCGTCGTGTCGGTGGTGCAACCTATCAGGTGCCGATGGAAGTCCGCTCTGACAGAGGAACAACTCTGGCGCTGCGCTGGTTGATTCGATTCTCCCGGCAACGTGCTGGCCGAACAATGGCTAGCAAGCTGGCAAATGAGCTGATGGATGCTGCTAACGAAACAGGGAACGCAATTCGCAAGCGGGAAGAAACTCATCGGATGGCAGATGCGAATAAAGCTTTCGCCCACTACCGATACTAAATTCCTGAGTTTTGAGACATTGAAGAGAGTCTTCATAGCAGACTCATGTCCGCAAATGCAGAAAAAATTAAACAAAGTATAGAATTGTAAACAGATAGCAACGTGTAAAGACTGGCGGCAGAGACGAAGGAGGTAGCTGTGGCACGTACCATCCCGCTTGAGAGAGTACGCAATATCGGGATTGCAGCCCACATTGATGCGGGCAAGACAACAACAACTGAACGAATCCTGTTTTACTCAGGGATTGTTCACAAAATCGGTGAGGTCCATGAAGGGACAGCCGTAACTGACTGGATGGAACAAGAGCGGGAGCGGGGAATCACGATCACTGCCGCTGCCATCAGCACGAGCTGGAAGGATCATCGGATTAACATCATTGATACACCGGGTCACGTTGACTTCACCATTGAAGTTGAGCGCTCGATGCGGGTATTGGATGGTGTGATTGCTGTGTTCTGCTCAGTTGGAGGTGTACAGCCTCAATCTGAGACAGTCTGGCGGCAGGCTGACCGTTACAAGGTGCCTCGAATCGCGTTCATCAACAAGATGGATCGAACGGGTGCCAATTTCTTCAAGGTATACGACCAAATTCGCGATCGCATGCGGTGCAATGCCGTTCCGATTCAAATTCCCATCGGTAGCGAAAACGACTTGCGGGGAATTGTTGATTTGGTGCGGATGCGAGCCAAGATTTACACCAACGACCTCGGAACGGACATTGAAGACGTTGAAATTCCAGAAGAGGTAAAACAGCAGGCTCAAGAGTACCGTGCAAAGTTGATCGAGTCTGTTGCCGAAACCGATGAAGCTTTAATTGAGAAGTACCTCGAAGGCGAAGAACTAACCGAAGAGGAAATTCGTGGGGCGCTTCGCAAAGGCACAATTGCCGGGACAATCGTTCCTGTGCTTTGTGGCTCTGCTTTCAAGAACAAAGGTGTTCAGCTGCTGTTAGATGCAGTCATCGATTACCTACCAGCTCCAATCGATGTTCCTGCGATTCAGGGGACACTGCCAAACGGCACAGTTGCCGAAAGAGCAGCCGATGATCAAGCCCCAATGTCAGCCCTCGCATTCAAGATTATGGCAGACCCCTATGGTCGTCTAACCTTCCTGCGAGTCTACTCTGGGATCTTGAAGAAGGGCAGCTACATCCTCAACTCCACTAAAGATCAAAAGGAACGCATCTCACGCTTAATTATCTTGAAGGCAAACGACCGGATTGAGGTAGATGAGCTGCGTGCTGGCGACTTGGGAGCCGCCGTTGGTTTGAAAAATACCTTTACCGGCGATACCATTTGCGACGAATCATCACCGATTATTCTGGAATCTCTCTTTATTCCAGAACCCGTGATCTCAGTCGCGGTGGAACCCAAAACCAAGCAGGATATGGAGAAGCTCTCCAAAGCCCTCCAATCCCTATCGGAAGAAGATCCAACATTCCGCGTCAGTGTTGACCCAGAAACCAACCAAACCGTGATTGCCGGGATGGGTGAACTGCACCTGGAAATACTGGTAGACCGGATGCTGAGAGAGTTCAAGGTAGAAGCAAATGTGGGTGCCCCCCAGGTGGCTTACCGCGAAACAATTCGTAAAGCCGTTAAGACTGAAGGTAAGTTCATCCGTCAAAGTGGTGGGAAAGGTCAGTACGGTCACGTCGTGATTGAAGTGGAGCCTGGAGAACCCGGTAGCGGTTTTGAATTCGTCTCTAAAATTGTTGGCGGTGCCATCCCGAAAGAGTACATCTCACCGGCTGAGCAGGGGATGAAAGAAGCCTGTGAATCGGGTATTCTTGCCGGGTATCCTGTAATTGACGTGAAAGCAACCCTAGTCGATGGCTCTTTCCACGATGTAGACTCATCGGAAATGGCATTTAAGATTGCTGGGTCAATGGCAATCAAGGATGGCGTAATGAAGGCTTCGCCGGTACTCTTAGAGCCTATGATGAAAGTTGAAGTTGAAGTGCCTGAAGACTTCCTAGGAGATGTCATGGGTGACCTCAACTCCCGCCGTGGTCAAATTGAAGGCATGGGATCTGAACAAGGCATTGCCAAAGTCACTGCCAAAGTTCCACTAGCAGAGATGTTTGGCTATGCTACGGATATCCGCTCTAAGACCCAGGGTCGGGGTATCTTCTCGATGGAGTTTAGCAACTACGATGAGGTGCCTCGGAATGTGGCTGAAGCCATCATCGCTAAGAGCAAAGGGAACGCATAAATACGAAAAGGAAAACGTAATTCATGGCACGCGCAAAGTTTGAACGAACTAAACCCCACGTCAACATCGGTACAATTGGTCACGTAGACCACGGCAAAACTACGCTGACGGCTGCGATCACAATGACCCTAGCAGCACTGGGTCAAGCGCAAGCCAAGAAATACGCCGACATTGATGCGGCACCAGAGGAAAAGGCGCGGGGGATTACGATCAACACCGCTCACGTTGAGTACGAAACTCAAAGCCGTCACTATGCTCACGTGGATTGTCCAGGGCACGCTGACTATGTGAAGAACATGATCACGGGTGCAGCTCAAATGGATGGAGCGATCCTGGTGGTGTCAGCGGCGGATGGTCCGATGCCTCAAACACGGGAACACATCTTGTTAGCCAAGCAGGTGGGTGTCCCCAACCTGGTTGTCTTCTTGAACAAGCAAGACATGGTGGACGACGAAGAACTGCTGGAACTAGTGGAACTAGAAGTCCGCGAACTTCTCAGTAGTTATGAGTTCGATGGAGATAACATCCCCATTGTTGCTGGTTCTGCTTTGCAGGCTGTAGAAACCATGAGCAGCAATCCGAAAGCTCAAAAGGGTGAAAATGAGTGGATTGATAAAATCTATGCGTTGATGGAAGCGGTAGACTCTTACATTCCAACCCCAGAGCGGGATGTTGATAAGCCCTTCCTGATGGCGGTGGAAGATGTATTCACCATTACAGGTCGTGGTACCGTTGCTACGGGTCGGATTGAGCGGGGCAAAGTTAAGATCGGCGACACCGTTGAACTGGTCGGACTGAGGAATACTCGCAGTACAACCGTCACCGGCATTGAGATGTTCAAGAAGAGTCTCGATGAAGGGATGGCTGGAGATAATGCAGGAATTTTGCTCCGAGGTATCCAGAAGAATGATATTGAACGGGGCATGGTGATTGCCAAACCCGGTTCAATTACCCCTCATACTCAGTTCGAGTCTGAAGTGTACGTCCTGAAGAAAGAAGAAGGTGGGCGTCACACTCCCTTCTTCTCCGGCTACCGCCCTCAGTTCTACGTTCGTACCACCGATGTAACGGGTACTATCAATGCGTTTACTGCTGACGATGGCAGTCAACCCGAAATGATCATGCCAGGCGATCGCATCAAAATGACAGTGGAGTTAATCAACCCTATTGCCATTGAACAAGGCATGCGCTTCGCCATCCGTGAAGGTGGTCGTACCATCGGCGCGGGCGTCGTTTCAAAAATCCTCAAGTAGCACTGTTCTAGTTTAAGCAGGAGCAGGGAGGTGATCGCTTTTCTGCTCCTTATTCATCTGCACTTGATTGGTGACTGGAGACTTTTGTCCGAAGAAAGTTGAACGGAAAGCAGGTTGAAAGTAGAAAGCTCTAACCTACCCTGCGGGAAGGCCGACGGCGAACATCCTTTTAACCTTCAACCCGGATCCCCAATCCCCAATTCCTTAGAACCTGGACAACTAAAAAATGGCAACGATTCAGCAACAGAAAATTCGTATTCGTCTTAAAGCCTTTGACCGGCGACTGCTTGACACATCTTGCGAGAAGATTGTGGATACAGCTAACCGGACAAATGCCACAGCTATTGGTCCGATTCCTTTACCAACGCGGCGTCGCATCTACTGTTTATTGCGCTCGCCCCACGTAGATAAAGATTCACGGGAACACTTTGAAACACGTACCCATCGGCGTATTATTGACATATATCAGCCTTCGTCTAAAACAATCGACGCCCTGATGAAACTTGACCTGCCAGCAGGTGTTGATATTGAAGTCAAGCTATAAAGCTGGGCATCGCAAGTCTTCAGGGGTTTTTGCAAATTAAAGTGACGCTTTAACGGGTTTTTCTGGTTCTTGTCACAGAAGAAATCCGTTAAAGTAGGTATAGAAGCGCAGTTACAGTTTTCACCAAGGCACAATGGCATCCTCTTCCTCAATTGCTGTTAGAGAAATCCCTTTGTTTCCACTGCCTGAAGTGGTTCTATTTCCAGGGCGTCCTCTCCCCTTACACATCTTTGAATTTCGCTACCGAATCATGATGAACACGATTCTGGAAAGCGATCGCCGGTTTGGGGTGTTGATGTGGGACCCAGTTCAAGGTCAACCGGCAGCCATTGGTTGCTGCGCTGAAATTATCCACTTACAGCGTCTGCCTGATGACCGGATGAAAGTCTTGACTTTAGGGCAGCAGCGATTTCGGGTTTTAGAGTACGTTCGCGAAAAGCCCTACCGTATTGGACTAGTGGAATGGATTGAGGATCAGCCGCCAGAAAAAGACCTGAGAACACTAGCCAGCTCAGTCGAGCAATTGCTGCGAGATGTTGTTCATCTTTCTGCCAAGCTGACAGAGCAGAAAATCGAACTGCCAGAAGACCTACCGGATCTACCCATAGAATTGTCCTACTGGGTTGCCAGCAATCTTTACGGTGTGGCATCTGAACAACAGACGCTTTTAGAAATGCAGGATACAGCGAAGCGTCTGGAGCGAGAGGCGGAAATTCTCACCTCAACCCGCAACCACTTGGCAGCACGTACAGTTCTCAAGGATGCCTTTAATTAACTTTGGAGTTTTGAGTTAAACCGCTATTATTGATAACTCAAAACTTAGCAGTTATAACTGGAGCGAAGCGACATTGTAGCTGCCAAAGATTTTAAGAATTTCTGTATGAGAGGCTAATTCCGAGAGAGCAGCTTGAGCAGAGGCTTGAGAGGCATCGGCTTCCAAATCAACGAAGAAAAGGTACTCACCAAGCGATCGCTTTGTCGGGCGAGACTCAATGCGACTCATATTAATCCCTCTACTAGCAAACACTTGGAGTGGTTTCACAAGCGCTCCAGGAACATTAGCAGGTGTGCTGAACGCCAAGGAAGTATGACTGCCTCCAGTGGAAAGCTGCTTCCCCACAACCCAGAACCGGGTGCAGTTATCGGGATAGTCATTGATGGCAGACGCCAGTACCGGCAGGTTGTAAAGCTGCGCTGCCCGTTGAGAGCTGATCACCCCTGCCGTATAGTCTTTGTCCAGTTCCTGTAGCGCTTCCGTTGTCGAGTTTGCCGGCACCAGTTGCACCGATGGGAGAAACTTCTCCAGCCACCCCTGACACTGCGCCAGAGCTTGCGGATGTGAATAAACCGTTTGGATTGCTTCTATAGTTGACCCCCGTGACAGCAGGGCGTGTCTGATCGGTAAGACCAGAGCCTGTTGAATTTGTAGTGTATCCAGTTGCCATAACATATCCAGTGTACTCGTAACACTGCCTTCAATCGAATTTTCCACAGGGACAACGGCTAGATGAGCTTGCGCCTGTGCCACCGACTGCAAGGTTTGAGCAATGCTGGGATAAGGACATAACAGAGGTTCATTACCCGAGTCTCTGCCTAGAGTGTGAACGTAAGCCAAGGCTGCGGCTTCTGTGTAAGTACCAGGTGGTCCCAGATGGGCAATGGAAATGGACATAAAGTACACTCAACCTCACTAAACCTCTCTTTTGTAACCTTTTTGACCAATAGCCTGTCAACACCCCCTCCATCCCAGGAAATAAGCTTGTAGAGTAACACGAAGCTCTAAGAGAGCTTTCCTAAGGATGAGGGAGCGTTCCTCTATGAATTTCTATGATTGCAGCAGGATTCAGTTGTTTATGCTGTCTCATCTAAAGGGCAAAACAGCAGGAATAAAATAAAAAAATTCCTTCCAATCATTAAAAAACTGTAAAGTACAATTAAGTAAGATTAAGTAATAAGCCTCTAGGAGCGCTGCGGCCCCCTTATGAACAGCCAGTTTGTTGCATCCCAATCTGTTGAAATTGCTGTACCGGAACAACCTGTTCCAATTCAGCACTATTTGCGTCAGCCTCAACGGCTAGTATGCGCGATCGCTGACCCGAATCAGATGAAGCAACTGAGTCAGGACTGTTTTCGCCTGCAAATGCGACCGTTAAATTTTATGTCGTTGAGCTTTCAGCCGACAGTAGATCTGAAAGTGTGGGCAGACTCTGATGGCACAGTTCATTTAAAATCGATGCGCTGCGAAATCCTAGGATTAGATTACATTAATCAACGCTTTGCACTCGACTTGAAGGGGAAACTTTATCCTTGTCAAAATAATGGAGTTACCCACCTTAAAGGAAGAGCGGATTTAAAAGTCAATGTTGATCTGCCCCTTCCCTTTTCCCTCACTCCCAAGCCAATTTTAGAAACGACTGGTAATGGTTTACTCAAAAGCGTTTTGGTGAGGATTAAGCAGAAATTGATGCACCAACTGTTGTTGGATTATCGTCAATGGGCGAACCAAGACATCCAGACAAGTATTCGCACTCAGGCACAGAAGCTTTCACATGCAAAGAGTTGACAGTTGGCAGGTTGAATGTTGAATGTTAGAAGCATGTCCCACCTTCAACTTGTTCGCCCTGCCACCATTAAACCAAGCTAACCTTCAACCTTCTAACCTTCAAACCTTCAACCACTCCACTAACCTGCAACCTACAAGCCTACCCGACAGGGGCTAAAGGACATTCGGTGCAGGGGTGAAGGGCCGTGTTGTTGCAGCGCTAATCGGTGTCGCTGTGTACCGTAACCCTTATTTGCCACCAAATCATAGTCTGGATATTTGGTGGCAAAACGAATCACTAACTCATCGCGCCACACCTTAGCAACAACACTAGCAGCAGCAATTTCGAGCGATCGCTCATCTCCCTTGATCATCGGTCGTTGTGGCACTGGTAAGTCTGGAAGAGACTGTCTACCATCAACCAGACAAAGATCGGGCTGAACTTTCAGCTTGAGAACAGCCCGTTTCATCGCTAACAGCGATGCTTGCAAAATATTAATCTGGTCGATTTCGTCGCTGGTGGCATAGCCAATTCTCCAATCCAGTGCTAAGCCTTGGATTTCTTTAGCCAGCTTTATGCGGCGAAGGCGAGACAACTGTTTGCTGTCTTTGACACCAGCAATGGCAAGTTGCGGCAGGGCAGATGCTGGTAAAATCACTGCTGCCGCCACCACGGGTCCAAACAAAGCACCTCGTCCTACTTCGTCTACACCGGCAACCAAAGTTTGAGTGCCAGATAAATCTGGCAGTTCACAAACCTTAAATTGCCACTGAGGCTTCGGGTGCAGGACGATGCCGGTGGTGTCTTTTTTTTCCTCTACCGGCATGCTCTTGGTTCCCTCTAAACTCGAAGAAAGCAAAACGTCTAATTAACCTCAATTTAACTTTCAGAAGCTGTCGAATCCTCACTATCCGTTGCCGAAGACCGACGACGACGGCGGCGGATGAGAGGACGGCTACTATCTGATTCATCAGTAGGTATCGAGTAGGTCGGTATTTCTGTAGCAGGTGCCTCGGCAGACGAGGTCACCCGTGCCATTTCTGATGTCCCCACTTCATCTGCCGCATTTGCCACAGCAGATGAGTTCATCAGTACGTTGTGTGAAGTTCCTGCTTCATCTGACGCAAAAGAGAAGAGGGGTGCCTCAGGAGAATCTTCTGCTGGTGCTGGGTTTGAGGTTTCTGTTTGGTCTGATTCTCCAGGCAGTACTACAGAGACAATCACAGACTTGGGATTTTTAACCTCTCGATTTAACCGCACTAGAGGAGAAATTCCCATTAAAGCATAAACATCCTGTTCCTCTGGGGTCATCTCGATGGAAATTACTTCAGGCGGTTCCGTCTCTCTAGGAGACTTGATCAGCTGGGGTTTTCCGATTCGTTCCGCTGGTGGCTCTAAGATCGGAGTGCGTCCCGGTACTCCTAGCTCCCTGGACGGTATCGCGTCCCGCTGGGGAAACGAAACCGCTTCGCTAAAGCGAACGCCATCAGCTTCTACGATGGGTTCCGACTTCAGTTGGATCAAAGGAGTTGGACGAGGGCTTGCTTTTGAAATCAATTCCTCCTTTGGCACAGGTTCATCAGGACGGCGTCGGCGGCGTCGGCGATTATTATTTAGACCACCCCGCTCCTGATAGCTGGGATGATTCACGAAGTCGATGTCATCGGTGTCATCCACAGACCCTATATCTAATGGCTCTGGGATATCTATCGTCCGAGATTCTCTCAACACAACCGGGACAGCAGGCTCCATTACCTCCCTGACAAGGCGATCTGACTCACCTGGGAGACGTACAAGATGCCCCAAACCCCCGCAGGAGGGGCAGATTTGACCAAACAATTCGTAAATATTTTGACCCTGGCGCTTGCGGGTCAGTTCCACTAAGCCAAGTTCCGAAAGCTGGGCAATCTGTGGTCTGGCTTTGTCCCCTTTCAAGGCTTTGTTGAAGTGTTCCAGTACCTGCAACTGGTCGCGCCTAGCGTCCATGTCAATAAAATCAACAATGATCACGCCTGCAAGGTTACGCAGGCGCAGCTGGCGGGCGATTTCTGTTGCGGCTTCGCAGTTTGTCCAGAGAACGGTTTCCCGCGCTGTTGCCGATCGCGTAAAGGAACCCGAGTTAACGTCAATCACGGTCAGGGCTTCCGTCGGCTCAATGATGATGTAGCCACCAGAAGGCAGATCGACTCTCGGCTTGAGGGCTTCTCGAATCGCCGCATTGACTCGGAAGTAATCGAGAACCGGCAAGCGATCGCGGTGATGGTCAATCAAAACACCCTCTGGCGTCCGACCCCCACTCCAGCTCACTAAGTGCTGTTTGACCCGTTTTACCCCCGTGTGGGAATCTACCACAATTCGATTCACATCCGCCGTGTACATATCCCGGAGGACGCGCTGAATAAAATCATCATCGCGGTTGAGTAGGGCTGGTGCTCTAGTGGAATTTGCCTCCTGCTGGATCGCTTCCCACTGTTTTTGTAGCGCCTCCAAATCTTCGATAATTGCTTCTTCGGCTCTACCCTCTGCTTCCGTTCGCACCAGCAATCCCATCCCAGCCGGTTTAAGTAGCACAGCTAGCGCTCTGAGACGATTGCGCTCACTGTCGCTCTTAATCCGTCGCGACAAATTGACGCCTCGCCCATAAGGCATCATCACCAGATAACGACCTGGTAAGCTAATGTTACCCGTGAGCCGGGGACCTTTATTGCCCGTCGGCTCCTTCATCACTTGTACCAAGACTTTTTGCTGCGGCGTCAGCAGTTCGGTAATGGCACCGGCACTCCGTTTCAGCCGCAGGGGGCCTAAGTCAGTGACATGAATAAAGCCATTCCGCTCGGCATCTCCAATGTTGACAAATGCGGCATCTATCCCAGGTAAGACATTTTCAACAATGCCGAGATAAATATCACTAACCTGGTGGCTGCCGGTGGCAACAACTAGTTCTTGAATTTGATCTTCCCAAAATACGGCAGCAAGCCGATGTTGCTCTGCAATAATAATTTGCTTTGGCATTCAATTTCCTCAAAAATTGGTAGCACGCTCACTTAGGCACTGAGACTTTTTGCCCCTCTCGTTTTGGCTACCCAAGATAACGGTGTATGCGAAAACTCTAGCTTCACCTGAAACAAAGAGATCCTTATAGTGACCTCGGAGTGACTGAATGCAACTGACACTCCCCTGTGTCAACTCTTGCCCAATGAAATTGTTAACCAATGCTTTGCCCTTCCACAAAGGGTAAACATTGGAGTTCGTAACGAGTAAGTAGAAAGTCTCGAAGAACGAATCAGTTGCGTGCAGTATCTATTGCTAGTTTACACGGGGAGAACCCGATGCAACCTCTATTCACAACTGCTTCTTATGATGTTGTATTATACCGCGCTGTTCCTCAAATGCCACTCAACCGTAGGTAGGTAGTTCTCAAATCTTTCACTAGAGGTCCGACAGGTTGAAACAGAGCCGAGCTGTCGCGATAACTGACTTACACCTTACACATCACTTTAGTTCAATCTGACCCATCTTAGACGTGACGGCTTGAGATTGGCTCAGAGATTGAATAGTGGCGATCGCATGTTGAGCTACTTTATCAATCTCTTCTAACGTATTAAAACGCCCCATCCCAAACCGGATTGAGGAATAAGCCAGCTGCTCAGAATGTCCCAATGCTGTTAAAACATGGGAAGGAGCCGTCTTAACAGACGAGCAAGCTGCACCCGAAGAAACCGCTGCCACAGGCTGCAATCCTAACAACAGCGCCGAACCATCAACGCCCTCTACACTAATGTTGAGGTTTCCTGACAATCGTTGAGTGGGATGACCATTGAGATGAATCCCTCCCAGTTGACTTAACTGCTGCCACAGACGCTGCCGCAACTGAGTAAGGCGTTCCGACTCAGAGGCAAGTTCTTCCAGCGCCAGTTCTACTGCCTTGGCAAACCCGACAATCTGAGGCGTATACAGGGTACCAGATCGCATTCCTCGTTCATGCCCCCCTCCATGTAGCTGGGGTGACAACTGGACTCTTGGATTACGGCGTCTAACGTATAACGCCCCAATCCCTTTAGGCCCATAGACCTTATGAGCCGTTAGGGACATCAGGTCAATTTTCATCGCCTCTACATCCAGAGGAATCTTGGCGATCGCTTGGGCGGCATCGGTGTGGAATAGTACCTGATGCTGGCGACAAATAGCCCCAATTTCTGCTATGGGCTGTAATACGCCAATTTCGTTATTCGCTGCCATCACCGACACCAAAATCGTATCGGGACGAATCGCTTTATCCAACTGCGATAAATCAATCAACCCATCCCGCTGCACTGGCAGGAACGTCACTTCAAATCCCAGCGCCTGCAAGTACCCGCAGGGGTCGAGAACTGCATTGTGTTCTGTTTGTACCGTAATGATGTGACGCCCTTTGCTGAAATAAGCCTCGGCAACACCCTTAATCGCCAGATTGTTCGCCTCAGTCGCGCCGCTAGTGAAGACAATTTCCTCTGGTGTCGCGTGGATAGCGTCTGCTAATATAGCCCTTGCTTGTTTAACCGCCGCTTCTGCCTCCCAGCCATAAGCATGACCGATGCTGGCTGGATTGCCGAAATGTTCGGTGAAGTAGGGCAGCATCGCCTCTAGCACCCGTTGATCGAGGGGCGTAGTCGCGTGGCAGTCTAGGTAAATAGGGCGATGAGACATAGCTATTGACTGATGAGTTGACCGAGTTTCTTTAATATACTCAGAACCTTATATAGTTCATTTTCTCGCCTCCAAAGGCTGAATTGATCGGAAAAAGCATATTGAGGTGTATCTTGTTGAATTAATTTGATAAATACAAAGTTATCGCCATTTGTCAATAGAGCAAAAATCGGTCGCTCAGGCTGAGGATTTTTCAGCATATAAGCTAGAGCTTGGGGAATAGCAGCTCGGAGGGAAACAGCCGCCTTCTTGGATTCAATAATAATCAACCATAACTGGTTCTTGAGAACTAGGAAATCAAGACGACCACGCACCATTACATCTTCGTCTTCTATGGCAAGCTCTACCGATTTTTTATCTTTTACATCAAAGAGTGGTCGGTAAAAATTTGCTAAGTCTAGTAAGTGTTCTACAACCACCATTTTTACCAGATTTTCTGATAGGGCGTGGCGCTCAACCAAGCTTAGGTAATTAGTTTTTACTCGATCTAGCTGTTGTTTTTCTGAAACGGTGACTTCTGGCAGATTATCTAACCATTCGGTAAAGAACTGCTCGTCATAAGTGATTGTTAAGCCAAATGATTCTATTAATTGTTCGAGGGTGATATCGTGAGCTTGAATAACTTGAACCATCGTGAAACTCTCAATGCTCCTAGTCTGGACAGTAATTCTAATAGTTCATTAGTATAATCCTCATTGCTCTTAAAATAGAACAAAAGTACTATTAAAGCTCCTCAAACTTAGCCTAGGGGGAAGTGTGCGATGTCAGAGTTGACGACAACAGAGACAATATCCCAGACTCCAGTGGTTGTGGACTGGGAACCCCCCATGCCACCCACTGATTTAATCTTTGATGATGGTGAACCTTTGGAAAGCAATCGCCACCGCATTGCCATGAATACCCTGATTCGGTCATTGCAGCAAGCTTGGTCTGACCGCAACGACTTCTTTACGGGTGGCAATATGTTCATTTACTACAGCAGCGCTCAAGTTCGCAACCGAGATTTCAGAGGACCTGATTTCTTTGCAGTATTGGACGTTGACGGCACTACCGAACGGCAAGGCTGGGTAGTGTGGGAAGAGGGGGGTCGTTACCCAGATGTAATTGTAGAACTGATGTCGTCTAGCACGGCGGCTGTAGACACGGGTGCTAAGAAAGAGATTTACGATCGCATTTTCAGAACACCAGATTATTTTGTCTTTAATCCCTTTGACGCGAATTCCTTGCAGGGGTGGCACTTGGATAGTTCTTTGGGTTATCAGCCATTAGTGCCAAATGAGCAAGGTTGGCTTTGGTGTCAGACGTTAGGCTTTTGGTTGGGAACTTGGGAGGGGACGATAGACCGAGAGACTGCCGTGTGGTTGCGGCTTTATGATGAGGCTGGCAATCTCGTTCTGTTACCAGAAGAAGCGGCTCAACAGCAAGCACAAACGGCTCAACAACAATTAGAAGTCGCTCAACAGCAAGCACAAATCGCTCAACAGCAAGGACTCCAACAAGGTGCATTGCGGCAGCTTTTGCGGATACTCACCACTCGCTTTGGAGAGGTTCCTCCTGAAGTGGAACAAGGTTTGCAGGCACTTGACCTCAATCAGCTAGAAGATTTGGTAGAGGTGGCACTGGCGGTGGAAACGCTTGGGCAATTCGTTAGCGGTATGTCTGAAGGTTAATGCAGGTGGCTAGATTAGCAGCCAAGGGATTGGACTCAGAAGGACTCAAAAAAGGCTAAACAGAATAGAAGAAAGGTTGAATGATTTGCAATGACCCAGACACCAAGCGATCGCTATGAACACAACAACGAAATTGCTAACCTTCGAGCAGTTCCTCGATTTCGATGACGGTAATGAAATTAACGAGTACGAGTTAGTTGATGGAAGGCTGTTGCTGATGCCAGAACCGAGTGAGCTACATGAGGAGATACTCGAATTCCTCTCTTTCATGTTCGAGCTGGCATACAGACGGCGCAAGCTGAAACACTCTGTCCGCAAGCGAAATGCACTCTCTCTTGGGGAGGCAAAAGCCAGACGACCGGACATTGCTGTCATTGAGCGACCCAAGGTTTTCCTAGATGATCAGCCCAGTAGGGGTATTACGACAAAGCCGTTCATGATTGTTGAGATTGCTTCAGGCAACTGGTCTACTGACTTGGTAGACAAACAAGAGGAGTACCAGGCGCTAGGGGTTCCTGAGTACTGGATTGTTGACTATCGGGGTCAAATTCCTGCTAAATACTGCTTGCGGGGAAAGGGGAAGAAAGTCATCGTGCTGACTCTGGACAATGGCGAGTACCAACGCTGTGAGTACCTACCAGGGGAAACAATTCCTTGTAAAACATTTCCTGACCTGACTTTGACTGTCGATCAGATATTGGCAGCTGATGCAGAAGATGTAATTTAACCCCACATTCCGCACCTTGAAGTGTCACACTACCTAATGCATGGTAATGGGTAATGGAAAGAGTTTTTTACGTAGTGTATGTAGTATAGGTTACTAAGTTTCAATTCCCAATTGCGTAAAAACCGATTGTGCCAGTCGAGGGAAAGAATGTGGGTTTAACGGTTAATTTTGCTACAAAACCTCCCTTTACCCACACAAAGCGCGATCGCACCAATACAAACACCTAACGCGATCGCCAAATCTCAATTGTCCCCTCATCACTACCACCAGTGACGAGGGTTTTACCATCGGGACTGAAGCTGAGGGAATCAA
>CBDTXL010000030.1:0-27676 GCA_965364435.1 uncultured bacterium | reverse complement strand
TAACTTGCCAACTCCTTTGGAGAACGCTGCGCGAACTGGGCTAAAGGCGACTGAATTGACAGAATCCTCATGCCCCTGGAAAGGTTGACCGACGGGGTTGCCTTGGATGTCCCACAACCGCACTGTGTTGTCACCACTACCACTGACAATTAACTTGCCAACTCCTTTGGAGAACGCTGCGCGAACTGGGCTAAAGGCGACTGAAGTGACAAAATCCTCATGCCCCTGGAAGGGTTGACCAACAGGGTTGCCTTGGATGTCCCACAACCGCACTGTGTTGTCATGACTACCACTGACAATCAACTTGCCATCTGGGCTAAAGGCGACTGAACTGACAGAATCCTCATGCCCCTGGAAAGGTTGACCCACTGTTTTGCCTTGGATGTCCCACAACCGCACTGTGTTGTCACCACTACCACTGACAATTAACTTGCCAACTCCTTTGGAGAACGCTGCGCGAACTGGGCTAAAGGCGACTGAATTGACAGAATCCTCATGCCCCTGGAAAGGTTGACCGACGGGGTTGCCTTGGATGTCCCACAACCGCACTGTGTTGTCACCACTACCACTGACAATTAACTTGCCAACTCCTTTGGAGAACGCTGCGCGAACTGGGCTAAAGGCAACTGAATTGACAGAATCCTCATGTCCCCGGAAAGGTTGATCCACGGGGTTGCCTTGGATGTCCCACAACCGCACTGTAATCACAACTCGGAGTTTCCCCTCCGTTTGCTCCAATGCGCCTAACAAACATTCAAAAAACTGTTGCCGTTCCTCCTCCTGTTCCTCACTCCCCTGACACAGAGTAAACACCTCTTCAAACTGATCCACCACCAGCACAACACAACTCGCGTCGTAATCTGCCACTAACTCCGCGAGTGCCACTGCCCCTTCATCTTGCAACGAACTCACATAACTTTTCCGCGATCGCTCTGCCCGTTTACTCGGCACATCTGGTTCAATAAAGGCATCGGCTAAACTGTGTAGGGGATGCTCTCCGGGTTTAATAATCGGCAGAATTTCCCATTGTTCAGTCCCCGAACGACGCTTTCCTTGCTGAAGTTCATAGAGTAATCCTGCTCTCACTACCGAAGACTTACCACTCCCAGATGCACCCAAAACAGCAAGAAAATTCTGCTGACAAATCTTTTCCAGTAATTCATCCGTTAGCGCCGTTCGCCCATAAAAATACTGGGCATCCTCTGGGGTAAAATCAAACGCTTGCAACCCCTTATAAGGTTCAGCCTCTACTAAAACCACCGTTTCCGCTGCCTCTTCTGTTACTTGAGGCGCAAAAATCAGCTCAATATGTTCTCCCACATTGCTATATAAAGGACGCTGAGGGATAGTAATCTGCTGTTGTTCCAAGTAGTGGATAATGGAATCGATTAGCGTGTAATTGGTCATCTTTCGACCCTGACATCGACTAGGCTCAAGCCCATACAACAAGGCTTTTGTCATCACACCATGCTCTCCGCTGATATCCTCCTTCGCCACCTCAAACTCCCGCGAACCAGCGATAAAACAGCGACTGTACCCCTTCTTTTCTCCAGGGTTAGCCTCATCCATATTGATTAAGCCACCGGCGTAGCAGCAATCAAGCCAGATAATCTGCTTGTGCACAGGACTTTCTTGGAGGAGTTGCCGTAAGAGTTGCAGCGATATGCCCCAGTTGTTGAGATCGGGATTAACATCACTGGTGACGAGATAATTTCCGCCTCGAATGCCTCGATCCTTGCGTAGCCCATGCCCGGAAAAGTACAGTAGAGCCGTATCTGGGAAATATCCTCCCTCTGGCTTAAAAAGTTGAACTAATGCATCTTCCAGTTGCGTCGAAGTGACTTTAGTTTTCTGACCCACACGAATCGAGTTATTGGCTTTATCCTTAACTTCTGGAAGTCGCTTCACCCGAAAACCACCATATCGCTCTAAAATTTGTGCGATCGCTTCTGCATTCTCCCCAGGTGTCTTTAAATTCCAGGCTTCAAACTGGTATGTATTAATGCCAACAACCAGCGCATCTCGACTCATTACTCCAGCAACCGAGGCTAAGGGATTCACTCGCTAGCCTAAGCTAAATTAAATAGACCAGCAACCTAATCCTTTAGATAGATGACTAAACTTACTCCCATTATCCTTGAGGACAACACGGTTATTTATATCGAAACCACAGAAAACGTCGAAGCTTCCCCAGTCAAACCCGAAGAAACCGCAGAGGAAGAAGAAGAAACAACAACCGATTACAATCTCAATCCTGCCCAGTTGCAACAACAAATCGCTCGGAACTTTCAGGACATTCAAAAGACAATTCATGCCTATACGGTTTATACCTTGAATGCGTTTAAAAAAGTAGCGATCGCAAACGTAGACAAAGTTACCTTAGAATTTGGTATCGAACTCGGTGGCGAAGCAGGCGTTCCTTATGTAACAAAAGGCACAGCTAAAAGTAACCTGAAAATTACAGTAGAATGTTCCTTTCCTGAACAAACTGAAAGTAAGCCTTCACAAGCTAGCAATTCCTAGGCAAGTTGCGATCAGCGCCAGTAGTTTTCCCGAATACAATGAATCAGATTGATTTAGCCTTTGCCCCAGCACTAGAACAGGCGCAGCTAATCCGCCGCCGTGAGGTTTCACCGTTGGAGTTAGTCGAACTTTACCTGGAGCGCATTCAGCGGTTAGATTCCCAACTGGGGAGTTACTTCACTGTAGCAACCGAGCAGGCGATCGCTGATGCGACAGCTAAGACTGAGCAGCTGGCACAAACCAACGACACCTCGGAACTCCCACCATTTTTTGGTGTACCGATTTCCATCAAAGACCTCAACTCAGTTGAAGGCATTCGCTGCACCTACGGGACGCGCGTGCTGATGGAGAAAATCGCCCCCTACAGTGATGGAGTGGTGATGCGAATTAAGCAGGCAGGGTTTACGATTCTCGGCAAAACCGCTACATCAGAATTGGGTTCCTTGCCCTACACTGAACCGCCGGGGTTTCCACCCACTCGGAATCCCTGGAATCTGGACTATACACCAGGAGGGTCGAGTGGCGGTGCAGCAGCGGCTGTGGCAGCGGGCTTAAGCCCCATTGCCCAAGGCTCTGATGGCGGGGGTTCCCTTCGCGGACCAGCTTTCTGCTGTGGATTAGTGGGACTCAAACCTTCACGGGGTCGGGTATCGTATGCGCCAGTCGGCGATTATCAAAACGGCATTGCCAGCAACGGACCCCTCGCTCGTACTGTTGCTGATGCCGCCGCGCTGCTTGATGTAATGTCTGGCTATATTACTGGCGACCCCTACTGGTTACCTGACCCAGAGATATCGTTTCTAGAGGCAACTCGTCAAGCGCCTGCTCAGTTACGCATTGCCTTTTCCACCTCTGTTCAACCGATAGGTGAGGCGACAAAAATTTGTCAGCAGAGTGTTAGGGAGACGGTGCAGCTACTGGAAGAAATGGGACACATTGTTGAACCGGGTTGTCCTGATTTCACAGGTCTTATTGAACCGTTTAAGAAGGTTTGGCAGGCAGGTGTCGTAGCACCGGGGATTCCTCCCGTCGCCATGAGTCGCATGAATCGCTGGATTGCTGAGCAATCGGGTTCCGCTGGGGAATACCTGCAAGCGGTTCACCAAATGCAAATCATTTCACGGCGGATTGTGGCGTTCTTTGATGCCTTTGATGTCTTGGTGCTGCCAACTTATCTGCACCCGCAAATCCGGGTTGGGGAGTGGGCAGACTTGAGTCCTGAGGAAACGTTGCAGAAAATTACGGGTTGGATTGCCCCCTGTCCGCCGTTTAATGCGAGTGGATTACCGGCGATCGCACTTCCCACAGGTTTTGATTCCTCCACTGGTTTGCCGCTTGGGGTTCAGCTAGTGGGACGCCCAGCTGCTGAAGCGACTTTGATTGCTCTGGCAGCCCAGTTGGAAGCCAGAATCCAAAAAAGCGATCGCCGCCCTACGTCATTCAGTTCTTAGGATGCGATACAAATAAGAAGGAGAGCTGTTAAGACTTAGGCGAGTCCTGGGAACAATCTTTCTTAAGCCCTTTAGTATGATCAACCTTCCTTAGTTATGCCTTCTAAAGGTGTTTTTGCAATTTTCATCGTCCTGGCGCTGCTGTTCATCACCCTTGGCGATCGCATCCTTCCCGAACCGTTGGCTTCTGCTAGTCTTAAAACCCGCACAAGCGCCAATGAATTCTTAGTGGGGTTGTTTCCCAACAAGCAACCTAAAAACCCCAATAAGCGAACACTAGATGCAATTCAACAACAGGAGCAAGGGCAATAACCGTTTGAATGCACACAATAGACCTCTTGCAAAAATCCGAATTTAGGATTTGGAACCACAGATGTAGACGCGAAGCGGCTTGCCGTAGGCTACACAGATGAACACAGATAAATACAGATAAAATCGGATTTGTCTGTTAATTTCATTGACTGCGTGCAAGAGGTCTACTGAAAATAGATGCCGAAGTTCCAACCCTTCTACTTCTTCTTCAACCAGCTAAACATCGCTCGTAAATCTTTGCCCACTTCCTCAATCGGATGTTCTGCTTCTTGACGCCGCATTGAGGTAAATCCGGGTTTGCCAGCCTGATTTTCTAAGACGAACTCACGCGCAAATTGTCCTGATTGAATTTCTTGGAGAATTTTACGCATCTCGGCGCGGGTTTGGTCGGTGACAATCCGAGGACCACGGGTATAATCCCCATACTCAGCGGTGTTAGAGATGCTGTCGCGCATTTGGGCAAGTCCGCCTTCTACTACCAAGTCAACAATGAGTTTGACCTCGTGGAGGCATTCAAAATAAGCCAACTCTGGCTGATATCCTGCGGCGACTAGAGTTTCAAACCCGGCTTTAATTAAGGCACTCAAGCCACCGCACAGGACGACTTGCTCTCCGAATAAATCCGTCTCGGTTTCTTCGCGGAAGCTGGTTTCCAGGATACCGGCGCGAGTGCCACCGATGCCTTTAGCATATGCCATTGCGCGATCGCGTGCTTGACCTGTGGCATCCTGATACACGGCAAATAAACAAGGAACCCCTTCTCCCTGTTCATAGGTTCGCCGTACCAAATGCCCTGGTCCTTTTGGCGCAACCATCACCACATCTACTTCAGCAGGGGGGACAACTTGACCAAAGTGAATATTAAAACCGTGGGCAAAGGCGAGTACCTTACCTTCCTTCAGATTTGGCTCAATTTCGTTCTTATAAACCGTTTTTTGCACTTCATCGGGCAGCAGAATCATGATGAAGTCAGCAGCGTTGGCAGCATCAGCAACCGAGTGGACTTTTAAACCGGCTTCTTCTGCTTTAGCCGTAGACTTACTTCCCGGATACAGCCCAACAATGACGTTGATGCCACTATCTTTTAGATTGAGAGCGTGGGCGTGACCTTGAGAACCGTAGCCGATGATTGCAATAGTTTTACCGGCGAGTAGGTCTAAGTTGGCATCAGTGTCGTAGTACATCCGGGCCATAGAGGCATCTCCTTGCTGCAAGCATTGTGACTAGACTGCAAACTTTTAATCATACCCCTTTTAGGTCGCAATTACGGTAATTTATGGGAACTCCAAATAATAAATTGTCCCAATCAGGGGTGTAGGGCGTCGGTATTCGTGCCCCTACGATAGCGCAGGGATATTTATTGTTCTGGAAGTCCCTAGGGAAAAATGACCCTTAGGTTTAGAGCCTATCCGAAAAATCATGAGCAGTGACGACTTTCCATCTGTATTCATCTGTATTCATCTGTGTTCATCTGTGTTCATCTGTGGTTCCAAATCACATATCCACTTTTTGGATAGGTTCTTATCGTCGGCGATAGGAAGCATAAGAGTTAGCTGTCTGCCCTCGCATGCCATTGGCAACAATACCTAAGATCGAAGCACCAGAAATCTTTAATCCCTCTAAGGCTTTCATCAACTCAGAGCGATCGGTCTGCTCAAGTCCTACAATCAGTAGGGTACCATCCGCATTAGCCGCTAGGAGGTTGCCGTCTCCCAAACCCAAAAGGGGTGGCATGTCGTAGATCACCAGGTCAAAACGGGCTTGAAATTGCTCCATCAGGTACTGCATCCTATCAGACGAGAGTAGCTTAATCGGGTCTGATAAAATCCGACCAGCGGTCAAGACAAATAAGTTGTCATACAGGGACGATTGCTGAATGGCATCATTAAGGTCTAAGTCTGTGGCAATGGTCTCGCTGAGTCCCTGTACATTCGGCAAGGATAACCGACTGTGGAGTTGTGGAAAACGCAAATCGGCGTCCACTAGTAAGACTCGCTGACCGATCGCGGCGGCTGTTTGAGCCAGGTACACAGCAATAGTAGTTTTACCATCTGCAGGTACAGCTGAGCTAATCGCCAACGAGTAAATAGGTTTCTGAGAACTCAGTAAGCGGATATTTGTATAGAGCGATCGGAAGGCTTCTGTAAAGGGAGAAGTGTTGTACCTCTCAACCTGATGGTCATTGCCAGCCAAAAGAAGCTGGTCTTTTGCCGGAGCTAAGTTGGCGACCTGTGCGACAATAGCAACTTGATTCAGTTTCTTTGGGAGTTTTTGCAGTTTCTTGGCAAAAGGAATCACCCCAAGGATGGGCAGCTTCGTTGCACCTTTGATTTCCTCAGGAGTGTGGAAGACTGTATGGAGAATCTCGATGAGAAAACCGACCCCTATGCCCAGCAGCCAACTTAAAATCACGGCTATAACTAAGGGGCGCTTGATTGAGTTAGATTCGACAGGAACCAGGATGCCCGTTTCAGTGCGCGAAAGAGCAGGCGGATTAATCAGTTGCCAGGGGACTTCTTGCTGAGCCGCATCTAACTTCAAAGTTTCTCGTTTAGCCAGGAATTCCTTCAGGTTACTCGTGGCAACATCTATTTTCCGCTGTAAATCAGCAACCTGGCGAGAAACAGCTGGCAACTGTTCAAGTTTTTGATTGACCTGATTTTCAGTTTGAACAATGGTTTTGTATTGCTCCTCTAGTCCCCGGATTTGACCCGCCACGTTTCCTAGAATACCTTCGGATTGTTGACTTAACAAAAGGCGCAAATTTTGCTGCTTTTCACGTAGCGCCTTCATGGGTGGGCTGTCTTCGCGAAATCGGGCTGAGTCTGATGCAATCTGAGTTTCTATCTTCTGCAACTCTGATAGTAAAGTCCCGTAGGCTACACCTTCCCTAGATAAAACTGCTGTAGGCTTCGCTTCACTCAACTGTCTTTGCAGGGTATTGTAAAGCGATCGCGTCTCAGCCAGTTCTACTTCCGTAGCTAATCGCTTGTCCCTAATTCCCTGAACATGCTGAGCCAGGAGGTTGTTCGCTAGTGCAGGATCGATCAGATTATACTGCTGTCGCAGTTTTTGGAGTTGTGCTTGAAGTGTATCAACTTGCTGCTGGAGATTAGGAAGCTGCTCTTCAATAAATTCAACTCCTTGCATTAGGCTTTTCTGGCGTTCTTGTAAGCTGTACTTTAGATAACTGTCGGCAACTGTATCCAAGACAAATTCAATTTTTTTTGCATCTTTATCCTTGTAACTGACCTCTAATATTTTAGTGCCTTCTTTCTTTGAATCTTTTTCATAAGTAACGCGGGAAAGAGATAAACTATTCATCAAGGAGTTATAATTAATGTCTGGGTACCGAACTTGCAGCTGCTGGATCACTGGATTCATTATTTGAGGACTCTTCAAAACCCGAATCTGGGTTTCGTAATCCAACAAGCTTCTATCTAGCTCGACTCTTTGTATGTCAAGTCCTTGATTTTGAGACATTAAAAATTGATTTCTTAACCGATCTTCAGCCGTGGCTGGTTCAACTAAAAGTTTAAAAGAACCTTGATACTCTGGTATAGTTTGACGCTTGCTCCAGACAAGCACGATCGCAGAAGTCGCTATTAATGCCAGTGCTACACCCGCTATTACCACAGCTCGACGACGCGCAACGGCAAACACCCAACCTAGATCCACCGTCTGTCCGCTACTTTCGTCGGGTTCGGCTGTGTGAACTTGAGGCAACGACTGAAGCCGCTTGCCATTCGGCTTGGATGAAAACGGCTGGAAATTGTCTTCGGTATCCATCGACAGCACCTCTATAGTCTTGGGTTGACTGGCATCCAGAAAAAGTTATTAACCCTGCTCGCATCCGCTTGGGGCCATGCACACCTACATTTTATGAATTTCCCGAACCGCTATTCCTAGAACAGCGATTCAGTATTAAAAACCTAACCCCCCAACCTCCTTCCCTTATAGGCTATCCCTTATAAGGGGGAGCAAGAATTCCCCTCCCCGATGCGGGGAGGGCGTCGGGGAGGGGTTCTTCTAGAATTACTGAATCGATGTTCTAGTACTTTGCCGGTATCGGTTTGGTTTCCAGAAGGCAAGTCAAGGCTAACAATGGGTAGCGACCACTAATTGATTGCATCCGCCATGTTACCTGAGAGCGATCGCATTAGTCCCAACAAAAAGTCTCCACAATGTGGGGTTACACTCTGAATTGATCTAAGTCAATTTTCGCTAAGTCCCTTTCGTGGACAAAACGAGATGAGATACCTGGTGCCGTAAAGTAGGCTTCCATTAGGTGATCTGGGTCTTTCTTGCCGCCCCCCTCTTCCTCAATGAGCTTAGCTACATAGGTACATAGACCTCGCCTTACAGAGTTTAGCTGCTTCAGAGTCTGTTCGCGGATTGTCTGGGGGTTTGGCGGTGATTCCTTCCAACGTTGCACGGCTTGAGCGACGGCATCAGCTTGTGGGGGAACAATGATTGAATTCTCATCATTGAAGAATTCATCTCGTCCACCTTTGCTGGGTGTACTCACAACGGGAATCCCACAAAGTAAATATTCCATGGAGGCTAACATTGCTCCTTCTTCTGCCGAAAGGCACAAGCCCGCGTAAGCCTGATTTATTTTTTTAGCTAATTCAGGGCGCGGGATGAACTTTTCATTGTACTCGGCGTGTGCCAACTCTGGACAGAAGGTGGGCAAGTCGCCTCCGTAGGATGCTACCATCAAGCGCTCGATGTCTTTTGCGAGCCAATGCCGCTTAAAGCGTTGAAGCTGCGCTACGTAGATAGCGTCATAGTGTTTTGGTTCATCTAGGGGTTTGTAGATGTACTCGTTGACATAGAGACTGTTACTAAACTGTCCTCCACGGATGAACCAACGTTTCCGGCAAACTTCTTCGTCTGAGGCATTGACGATGAAGTGATGTTTCCTGCCTCTCATCGAATGCAGGATTTGATTTTTCTTGTGCCTCACCATCCGTTTCCAGGGAGTAGCCCAGCCAGCACAACTTTGTAAAACATGTTTCGGTCTAAACCCTTTGGGTAAGGTAGGAAAGTCGCCGACATATGAAACGATAAGGGGTTCAGTGCTAAGGATGTAAAAGCCGTGAAATAACATAGTAACGTACCCCTTCTTTTAGATTTTGCGTGGTAGTATGTCATCTAAAATACAAGATGTTGTTGGCGAATGTAGACCGTTAGTTACTACCTCACCTATTGCTGGAGAGGCTATCACCAGCTTGCTTGACGGGTCTAACCCTTGAACCGATACGCTGGCAATGAGGGGCAGAGTTAGCGAACTACCGAGTAGAATTTGGTATTCCCCACTATATTGGGGGGCTTCAAAAATATCAAGGCGGACGCGATCGCCTCCTTTAAAGTGTAAGCTGGTTCAGATGGCACTGAGGACTAACTCTTAAGATGGAGTTTCGTTAACTTAAACTCTTCAATGAAACAGCTACTATTACATCCTTTAGTTTTCCCTCTGCTTTTAGGGGTCGCACTAGTTTACCTCGTTATAGTTTTTCAGCTAATCAGTAGGAATAAGAGATGGGCTGAAAGAGTTGAAATGGTTTTTGTAATTTTATCGATGCTGATTATTAGCGGTATGAATATCGGCTTCAGTGGCAGGTTGCATCCGAGAAGCCTATATGAGCCTGACATAACGCTTCCCTATAGACTCATGACAATTGGGTTTTATGCACCTTTTTTTATTCTGCTATTTCCAAGATTATATTATACTTTTTTTCAAAATTTACGTTATGTTTTATTGCTACTTCTGAAGAAATCTCCTTTTTTTTGTGTCTATGTTTTTATAATAATTTTGTCTTCTCTTCTTTCAGAAACACCTGAATATAGCCTAAAAGCTAGTCTTATTTGCTTGATAGTAACAGGATGTTTTATTTATGTCGGAAAACAATATGATATGAAAAAAATATTTAATTTGTTGCTGTGGTATCACACAGTAGTTCTATTCATGAGCCTAGTTTTGGGTAATAAAACAGGACCTTGGCATGGAATTTATCTTCACAAGAATGGTTTTGGATCGACTATGGCTCTAGCTGGAAGTTTAATTTATTTACAGTCTGTTCGTAACCCGAAGTACAAGTGGCTATTTCTTTGTATAGCTGCCTTAGCGTTTTTTTGCGTTCTACAATCCCAAGGTGGTATGGCTAGGGTGTTATTAGTTGTATTAATATCACTCTTAGTATTTCTAAATTTTATCAGACGTTTGCCTCCTCGTTTGGCTTTTGCTTGTATGGGAATATTTCTGGCAATAGGAATTTTTCTAGGAATTTTGATAACGGAAAATGCCGAGTATATTATTGTAGAAAAACTTGGCAAGGATATGACTTTAACGGGGCGAACTTATATCTGGTATAGAGTAGTGGATGCAATTAACAGGCGTCCTTGGTTTGGATATGGATACGAGGGCTTTTGGCAATTTTGGCGAGGAACCGATAACCCAGCGCTGCTCATTAGACTTTCTGAAGCAGATGGTTTCATACCACACCATAGTCATAATGGTTATTTAGACATGGGCTTAAACCTAGGTTGGCTTGGCTTGGCTGCATTTATAGTTTCATTATTAACAGGTATCTATTATGGGGTTTTGCATTTGACTCGGAGTAAAGAACCTGAATCATTCCTGCCCTTGGTAAGTTTGACCTGGATAGTGATGGGAAATCTTACAGATGGGGGTCTAGATAAAATAAGTATGCCTTGGATTTTATATGTTTTAATGACAGTTAGGCTGACTATGAACACAGTAGAGAACTTCAGCGGCAATCCTCAATTCCCGAAGCCTCTAGCTCTTGAATCAAAGTTTCCGTTCAACAGAACCAGTACCAGAAAGGGTGAGTAACCACCAGCCCGTTATTTTACACCTTTTTTGCCCAAATAGCCAGCTCTCAACTCCTATACTCTTTTGTAACGGGTGCCAACCTTCTGATGTTAGATAAGCTAACAGCGGTAACTCAAAAAATTAGTCCGGGTTTACGTCAGGTTATTGGCAATACATCTTGGTTGCTAGCTGATAGAATTTTCCAGCTGGGACTGGCATTAGTGGTAGGTATCTGGGTGGCTCGTTATCTACAACCCAAAGACTATGGCCTTCTCACCTATGCCATGACCTTTGTTTCTCTATTTGGTGCGATCGCCCAATTAGGATTAGGGTCGATTGTCATTCGTGATATCGCTCGCGATCCCTCTTGCAAAGAGGAAACTCTGGGGACTGCTTTTGTCCTCCAGCTCATCGGTGGCATCCTTACTCTGGTTTTAACTGTGGGAACCATTGCCCTGCTAAAACCCAATGAAATCCTGATGCACTGGTTGGTTGGTATTGTAGCAGCAGGAACGATATTTCAGGCTTTTAGAACCCCCGACTACTGGTTCCAGTCTCAACTCCAGGCAAAATATATAGTTGTTGCCAACAATGTAGTGTCTGTTGTCTACGCGGCTCTGAGAATTGTCTTGATTCGGCTGCAAACTACAGTCATCGCCTTTGCCTGGGCAGGATTAGCAGAGGCAGCTTTGAGGGGACTGGCAATGGTTGTTGCTTATCGCATCAACGGAAATCCTATTAGGGCGTGGCGATGCAGTCTGCTGCGGGCAAAGCAATTGCTTCAGGAGAGTTGGCCGCTAGTTCTGTCGGGATTAGCAGTTTATGTTTATTCCAAAATCGATCAGGTTATGCTGGGTTCTATGTTATCTGATACTACTCAATTAGGATATTATTCGGTGGCAGTAAAGTTATCGGAGTTATTTGATTTTATCCCAATGCTCATATATCAATCTGTTTTTCCTAAGCTTTCAAGCTTGAAAGAGAGAAATCCAGAAGAATATATTAATAAGTTTCAGATTTATTTTGACATAATGGCGTTATTCTGGATATTAGTAGCTGTTCCTGTTTCTTTTTTATCTCCTTATATAGTGAATATACTCTATGGAAAATCATACGCGGCTTCAGCTCCCATCTTGTCACTCTATGTATGGGCACAGTTTGGTAGTAACTTTGGGGTAGCAAGAGGTGCCTATCTGGCTGTAGAGAGTAAATTACAATATTCTCTTTATTTGAGTGTTATGGGGGCATTGACTAACATAGCCATCAACTATATTTTGATACCAAAACTTGGTGCGATTGGTGCGACGCTGGCTACTCTAATCACTTACTTCTTCGTTATAGTGTTATCCAATTTTTATTTCAGAGACCTGAGATTGGTTGGCAAGATGATCGTCCGCTCTTTAAACTTCTACAAGGCTGGCTCAAGATTATTGGGATTGGTACGATGATTGAAATTAAACCAAACATTCAACATCAATCAAACTGTCCCTATTGCCAAAAATCTATCAAGCCTGTTAATGTACAATTTTTAGGGATGCAAGTTCTTGTTGAATCTAAGTGTCTTAACTGTCATACTGAACTGTTAGAAAGTCTGGCCTTTGGTCATTTTATTAATCATAATTTTCAAATTGATTTTATTAAAAAAGTAGTTTTTTGTGAAAACGATCTCCATAAATGGTTAGCTGAAAACCTCCTTGAATCTCTCCAAAATCCTGAAGCTGAAAAATTTGAAATTTCCAAAGAAGTCTTCAAGCATTACCGAAAAGTCATAATTTTAAACTGTATTGATTATGTTTATGGGCATTGCCTTTTAAAGCTTCTAAACGCCCAAAGGCATCTAGAGTTGCATCAGAATTATGGTTTAATTATCATAGTTCCCAAGTTCCTTAGGTGGATGGTCCCAGAAGGGGTTGCCGAAGTTTGGACAGTACCGATATCCCTAACAAAGGGTCAACGTTACTATCCCAGCTTTGCAGAGTTTGTCAGCGAAGAATTGAAACGCTTTGATGAAATCTATGTGAGTAAAGCTCATTCGCATCCCAGTCACTTCGACATTACTCGGTTTACTGGAGTACCTAAGCATAGCTTTGAACAAGAGAAATTTAAAATAACGTTTATCTGGCGGGAAGACCGTCCGTGGTGTAGCATAGTCCTTTTCAGAATACTTAGAAAACTAAAAATACTTAAAATTGGACTACTTTTGCAAAATTGGCGGGTGACGAGATTGTTAGAGAAGATTCGGCATAAGGTTCCTGAAGCAAAATTTGTGGTTGCAGGACTAGGTACACAAACTAAATTTCCTGCCTGGATAGAAGATTTAAGAGTCGATAAATTTGACGAGAAAACCGAAAGAGAAGCGTGTAAGGTTTACTCAGAAAGCCGTTTAGTCATTGGTGTCCATGGATCTAATATGCTTTTGCCCTCTGGTCATGCTGGCATGACGCTGGATTTGATGCCGCCTCGTTGGGGGAACTTGGCTCAAGATATTCTATATCAGGAGACTGATCCTCGGTTGGCTGCTTTTCGCTATCGATATGTGCCACTTCAGACTAGTCTTAATGAGATAGCAGATATTGCTTCAAGTATGATTGTGGGGTATCGATACTTCTACTCGCACATGACGGCTGATAAGCTACTAACTGAAGGTAGCTAATCTATGATAAGTCTAGTGTCATTCCGTCCTGGCGTTATTGGTAATGGGACGGCATTTGAAGCCCAATCCTTGATATATAAGTATCTTCAGGATCATTATGGCTATACTTTCACGATGGTGAAGTCAGAGGAGGACAAGTATCACGATCCAGCTTTTCAGATTATTTCCCTTCCCCAGAAAGCATGGCAAGCTAGTTTACACAAGATTGGGGTTCCCAAGTTAGAGTGGACTAACAAATACCTTGACCCCATTTTTGCCCAGGCTAGTGGCATTTTGACTGTCGATCCCACTACCTATATGCAAGGTCTGTTGGCAATCACAATTGCACATCGGGCGAAGAAACCTGTCTGGTTCGATACCTCGTTGACCCTCACGAGAACTACTGAAACACTGGACTGGAAGTTAAAACGGCGCTTCTTGATGAGAAAAGTGCTTTATCAAACAACAGGAATCATCGCGACAGTACCTAAGTGCATTGAGCGCTTCCAAGATCTAGGTCTATTTGATGAGGTTATTGCTCCTAAGTTTACGATTATGGGCCATCCTGTAGATACCAAAAAGTTTATACCGCAACCGAAACGTTCTGAGCAGGATGGAATTATGCGAGTGTTAGTGATATCCAGAATGGTGCCAGAAAAGGGATTGTTGTACATTTTGGAAGCGATGACTCCCTTATTGCGATCGCGCAGTAACCTCCAATTGCAATTCCTTGGCTCAGGCGCGATGCAGTCTTTCTTAGAAACCGAGGTGGAAGAGTGCGGATTGAGCGAAAAAGTGAGGTTTCTCAATCCCGTTCCTCATGGCGAAATTCCTAGTATTTTAGGGGGTGCAGACCTATTTGTGAATCATGCTGTTAGTATTGGGCATTGGGAAGAATATTTTGGTGCGGTTAACCTTGAGGCGATGTCCTGTGGTATTCCCTGCGTACTAACCGCCTGTGGTGGTATTTCCTACGCTATCAGAGAGAAAGACGTAGCTGTCTTTGTCGAAGAACGAAACATCATCCAGTTACGCGAAGCGATTACCCGCCTAGTCGATTCTGAACAGGAGCGACGGGAAATGGGGAACAGAGGGCGTGACTATGTAGAAGCCTACTATGCGCTGCCGATAATTGCTGAGAAGTATAATCGAATGTTACAGCGAGGTTTTGATAAAATGTTTAGGACTGCCGATCAGCCAATATGAAAACCCCCGTTGCATTCTTCATTTTTAAACGACCAGACACAACTGAAAAAGTGTTTGAGGCAATCCGCCCCAAATTTATTCAGTCGGATTCAGAAAAAAGCCATAAAATTTATTGGGATTCAATAACTCATTATTGCTATCAATTGATAGTAGAATATTTCTTGATTACAGAAAATCAAAGTGGCATATGGATTTAACATCAAAGATTGCTCGCAAATGGTCAGAAATAGCAAATTACGGTCGCACCAAAGAATTGCAAAAGAGAATCTCCGAATCGAGAGAATCTTCCAAAAAAAAAATCTATAAAGAGACTCCCAAACTATCGCTAATTTTGCAGTTTTTTAATAAAAGGCAGAATATTAAGTCAATAATTGAAGCTCTGCGATTAACTACAGCTGAAGAAATTATTATTATTGATGATGGTTCCATAGATGGCTCTTATGAAGACTGGATAAAATATCTCGATCAACCTAATGACTTCCTACTTCGTTGTAATGATTTGTTTGAAGTAAGAACTTACGAGCGAGCTATAAGTATGGCGAGAGGAGAGTTCGTCTGTCTACTGCAAGATGACGATATACCACCGCGAAATAACCTTTGGGTTGAACAAGCAATCAAGTTATTTGATGCATTTCCTAAGTTACTTATATTAGGAGGAAGAGGAGGCTTTGATATTCTCATCCCCGATCCAGTCGCTCCCAATACGCCGCCAGAATATAAAATAGTTGGGGATATAGCTGGCTGTCCAGGCGTAAATAAGTATCGGATTTATGAAGATCCTATTTATCTCGATCCTAGTTCTGGAATAAAATTTATGTTTACGGTGTTTGTCAATCGTGCTCCCACGTTTTTGAGGAGAGAGGCATTCCTAGAACTCGGTGGAATAAATCAAGAGTATGCCCCCTTTCAATGCGATGATGTTGATGCCTGTATAAGAGCATGGTTAGCAGGTTATCAAGTTGGTTTTTATCCCTGTCCATTTTTGAGGGACGTTGGCAGAGGTGGAATGAGGGCGTTTAACAGCAAAATAGTTCCACAGCAATCTGCTACCAACTGGCAAAAGATTTACTCTGCCTACTCTCCACACATTACCAATGGAGATATACAAAGTTGTGCAAATAGTGCAAATAAGGCCTTAATTCCTCTTCTCTGAAGTAATTTAACGTACTGCAATATCCTCTACTAAATGGTTTAGCCCTAGTGAGCGATAATCTAGTGATAAAGCTCGTTTTTCACGAACGTATAGTTGCACTGGGGTTCGACTGCCACTAGTGTATAGCCATAATTAAAAAGCTTAGATACCGATTTTTTTATGCGTCTCAAGGAGTGAGCATCTAGTGGATTGTAGGCTTCATCATACTCGACACAGATAATCCCGATATCTAACTGATCTTCAATAATTGAATCAATAACTTTGTACTCAGCTCCTTCAATATCCAATTTTAACAAATCGATTCTTTGATGACTATTTTCCTTCATTATTGTAGATATTCGCTTACATTGAGCTTCAAAGAAACTATTGGTATTCTGTAAATTTAATACTGAATGAGATACGTGTTGAGGGTTGGATGGGACATAGAACCTTAAAACATCCTCTGTATCCCATAAGCCGACATCAAAAAACTTGAATTTAAACACGCCATTGGCCTGCTTCTGGACATGTTGTATAGCTCTTGGTGTTGGATCAAATGCGTACACATTACAATTGAACTGCGCTATTAAACCAAGATCAAAGGTGATATCCTCACCAACGCCTGCCAAATAGCATATAGATTTCTCGTTTATAAGCTCGGTTGGCACTATCCAGCCCCCATATTCTGATCCAATTTTTTTGAGGTTTGGGGTTTTGGACACTCTTCTTTTAGTTACTAAGTCTCTTTGCAAATATCTCAGAACAAAGTTATAGATTCGATAATTTTGAAGAATTTTGTTCCCTAAGGTTTTTTTTGTCACTGTTAGTTGTCCCATTTGATATTTTTTTAAATTTGAGGCTGTTATAATTACCCAGAGAGTCAATAAATTCCAACTGATCAATATAAGCGCTCTTTATGAACCCTTGGCGCTAGATTGAAGTTCATATGGCTCTGCCCACTTTAGGGAAGGCATACCGTAGCGAGTGTGGCTCTACATTCAATAGTCATTGCCTAATATAATACTAGAGTAGTGCTGTTGGTCAAGTCCTTCATCTAGTCCTTACAAAGTATCCCTAATCTATATTTCCTTGAGATGCAGATATTACATCTGAGTACTTCTGATATTAGTGGTGGAGCTGCTATTGCCGCTCATCGACTACATCAAGGATTACAGCACCTTGGTGTCGCTTCGCAAATGCTGGTAGATAAGAAGCTCAGTGAGGACCAAGCAGTGTTCGCTCCCAAGAGCAATTTAAGCAAAGCGCTTGGTATCCTCAAGCCGACTTTAGATCACTTGCCGTTGCGATTTTATCCTCACGTCGATCACACGAGACTTTATCTTTCTCTAGAATGGCTACCCGATGCGATCGCGCCGAAAACCGCTCAACTGGCTCCCGATATAATTAACCTGCATTGGGCTTGTGGCGGCTTCTTAAAAATTGAAACCCTTGCCAAGTTTAAGCAACCCCTCGTTTGGACGCTTCATGATATGTGGGCGTTTACTGGTGGGTGTCATTATAGTCAAGAGTGCGATCGCTATACAGAATCCTGCGGTGCCTGTCCTCAAATGCAAAGGGGTGAAAGCTGGGATCTATCGCGGTGGGTATGGCAGCGCAAAGCCAAAGCTTGGAAAAATATTAATCTGACAATTGTTACTCCTAGCTCATGGTTAGCAAAGTGTGCAAGTTCTAGCTCTCTGTTCAAGGATAGGCGAGTCGAGGTGATTCCTAATGGACTCGATCCTGAACGGTATATGCCAGTTGAGCGACGCTTAGCGCGAAAACTCCTGAAATTGCCTCAGGATAAGCAACTCATCCTATTTGGGGCAATGGGTTCTACAAGCGATCGTAGAAAGGGATTTCATCTGCTTCAACCCGCTTTACAACGCTTAAGCCAGTCGGGATGCCAGGATAAGACAGAGCTGGTTGTATTCGGCGCATCTGAACCCAAGTCTCAGCCTGACTTAGGATTGAAGGCGCACTACTTGGGTAACCTGAGCGATGATATCTCCATAGCTCTTGTCTATGCAGCCGCAGATGTCTTTGTTGCGCCTTCTGTTCAAGATAACTTGCCCAATACTGTCATGGAAGCGATCGCTTGTGGAACCCCTTGCGTTGCCTTCAATATTGGCGGTATGCCTGATATGATTGAACATCAGCACAATGGCTATTTAGCTCAACCTTATAACAGTGAGGAGTTGGGGCAAGGGATAGCCTGGGTTTTACAAGACAAACAACGCGGGCAAGCTCTGTCACGTCGAGCGAGAGAAAAAGTTGAGCAAGAGTTTACACTTGAGATTCAAGCCCGTAGATATCTGGCGTTATATCAGGAAGTTTTACAAACATCTAATAGAGAAGGGGAAAAGCCAAACTAAAAGCCTGGTAGGGTAAAGTGATACCTATCTTTAGGTGGTTCCCCAGTTGTCAAGGCGTAAACCCCAGCAAGATTCAAAACCTCTATCAGGTCTCTACTCATAGCTTTCACTGAAATATGAACCGCGATCGCACTGCTGTGCTAATCACCTGCCACAACCGTAAGCCGAAAACCTTGGCGTGTCTAGCCGCGCTGTTCAACCAAGAACCCTCCCCTGATGTAACCACCATAGATGTCTATTTGGTTGATGATGGCAGCACTGATGGTACGGCAGAAGCAGTGCAGCAGGCTTATCCTCAAGTAAAGATTCTTCAAGGGGATGGTAGTCTATTTTGGAACGGGGGAATGCGGAAGGCGTTCGCTGAAGCGCTCAAGCAGGACTACGACTACTACCTCTGGCTCAACGATGACACAGTACTTGACGCAGAAGCGATCGCCTCCCTACTGACAACCTCCCATCACTTAGCCCCACAAGGCAATGAACGCGCGATCGTCGTCGGTTCCATGTCCCATCCAGAAACTGGAGAACTTACCTATGGCGGTTTGGCACGAAGTAGTTGGTGGCATCCCTTCAAATATCGCTTAGTCGAACCCGGTACAGAAGCCAAACCTGCTGAGACGATGCATGGTAACTGTGTCTTAATCCCACGCACCGTTGTTCAAGCGATCGGGAACTTAGACCCTGCGTTTACCCACAGTATTGGAGATATTGACTATGGCTTGCGGGCGCAACGCCAACGGTGTAGTGTTTGGGTAGCACCTGGATATGCCGGAAAATGTCAGACCAACCCACCCCAAGCACACGCTTGGCAAGCTCCAGATTTAACGCTACAGCAACGATTGCAAAAAGCCAATCAGACCAAGGGTTTCCCGCCGACCGAGTCGAAAGTATTTTGCCAGCGTCATGCAGGTCTGTTGTGGCCGTTCTATTGGGGGCTACCGTATCTAAGACTGGTGTTAATTTCGGTGTTTCGCAGACCAATCTGAATAAAAGGTAAAGGCTGAAGGTTAACCGTGACAGAACAGTACTACTATTATATTTTAAGCTTTTCCCTATTTTTTTGATGATTAGCGAAAATCATGAGAACGAGAGAGATCGTAAAAAAAATTGCCTACAGAACCTTTAAGACGTTTGGATTCGACATACCACGTCGGAGCGTTAGAACTTCATTGACGGGTGTTCTTGACCATGTAAGCTCACTGGGTTTCCAACCTCAGACCGTGATAGATGTCGGTGTAGCTTATGGTACTTTTGAGCTTTACGAAAAATTTCCAGATGCCAACCATCTTCTCGTCGAACCTGTGTCAGAGTGTGAAGACTTTCTTAAAGACATTTGTCGGAAATACAAAGCTCAATATGTCTTAGCGGCGGCGGGAAAAAAACCAGGAACAATTGTTATCAATGTCCATCGGGGAATACAGGGCTCGTCAATTCTGAAGGAAACTGAAGGAAGCCATGCTGATGGCATTCCTAGAGAAATTCCCATGGTAACGATTGATGATTTATGTTCTGAAAGGGATTTAAAGGAACCCTATCTGATCAAGGTAGACGTTCAGGGAGCTGAGCTTGAGGTTTTAGAAGGGGCGAAAAACGTAATGAAGGATACAGAACTGATTCTTCTTGAAGTTTCACTGTTTGAATTCATGGTAAACAGTCCTCAATTCTATGATGTAGTGAGTTACATGAAAGAGCAGGGATTCGTCGTGTACGATATTTTTTGCGGTTGTACCCGCCCCCTTGATGGCGCACTAGCTCAAGTTGATATGGCCTTCGTTAAGGAAAATGGACGATTTAGGCAATCCAATTCCTATGCAACGAAAGAGCAACGTGAACAATTGAATATATAAGGAAACAGTTTTAAGTTTAGAGAATAAAAAAATTACATATTTAACTCATCAGTTTTTGGAAAAAGCGGTAATTATTGAGAAATAAATATGATAAATTTAACATTTTTAGATATAAAATTATGGATGAACCTTCTCTAAACGATAAAGATAATATTCGCATCGCTTGGCTGCTTCCCTCAATGGAAAGAGCAAATTACTGGCAGCCACTTTTGAAGGAATTCACAAAAAACTTTCAGCAAACTACCGTTTATACTGGATTTTGGGAAGGATTTGTTCCAGGGTTAGAAGGGGCATTTGCAGTTGAAGTCGTCGGCAAGATGCAGTTCATTTCTACAACTCAAGGAGTCGGTTACAGTCCTGGGTTGATATATGTATCCCCCAAGATTATCGGTTATCTACTCAAGTTTCAACCTCAGGTAATTTTTGTCAGTGGTTTCTCCCTGTGGACTCTCCTAGCGCTGCTATTTAAAGCTTGGGGAAAGTGGCGAGTAGTCATCGTTTACGATGGGAGTTCACCGACAATAGACTATACCAATTCCAGATTGCGTTTAATCCTCCGAGGCACAATGGTTCGCTTCACAGATGCCTTTATCACTAACACTAGTGGGGGTAAAACTTATCTGACCAAAGTCCTGGGAGCCGACGAGCATCGCGTTTTTGCTAGACCTTACCAAGTACCGGATGTAAAAACCTTGCTGGGACACCAAGAAGAGACATCAGAAAGTGAGCCTGGGTTACAGCGCCCGGTTTTTCTGTTTGTAGGTAAAATACTCCCTAGAAAAGGACTCAAGTTTCTGTTGGAGGCTTGCGCTATTCTTAAGCAGCAGGGATATCAGAGATACACGTTACTAATTGTCGGTGATGGAGAACAACGGGAAGAACTGGAAGTCTTTAGTCAGAATAATGGTTTGACAGATTGTGTACAGTGGGTCGGTTGGGGCAACTATGACCGCCTAGGGGCTTATTTCCGCAGAGCAGATGTTTTTGTCTTTCCCACCTTAGAAGACATCTGGGGTGTGGTTCTGCTGGAAGCGATGGCTTTCGGCAAAGCGATCTTGTGTTCCAAATGGGCAGGCTCCTCTGAACTGGTGGTTGAAGGGGAAAATGGCTATATCTTTGACCCCTATAATCCTAAAGAATTAGCTGAAATGATGCGCCGTTTTATCGATGCCCCAGAGCTTACCGTCTCAATGGGTCACAAATCGCAGCAGCTAATCGCCCCACATAATCCAGAAGCCGCCGCAAAGTTCCTTGCAGAGGTTACTTCTTTTGCATTGAATAATTGATAGCCAGAAGTTGCACCTTGCCGTGAACTAAAGTTCCGGGTGAAAGTTCAAACCCGTTAACACGGGTTAAAATATCGGCTCACCCAGCTAAATCTGACTTGAGCTGTTAGCCCGAAATTTATGAGACTGTTGGCGAATCAACGAGGGGTCAGGCCCCGTCTATGCCAAATCAATGATGTAGGGGCGAAGCATTCGGGCGATCGATTTTGCTGATTAGGTAGATTTCTCTATCCGAATGCTTCGCCCTCCCCGCAAACCTCGCAGGGCGAAGCATTCGGAAACAAATATCCAGGATTATCCGATAGATAGTCGTCCGAATGCTTCGCCCCTACAGATGTGTGCCCCAAACGGTGCAAGAGACAATTCATCGTTGGAGAACCAAAGGATTAGGAAGACTGTGGGAAGGTTCAGGGCGGCGAGGGAAACCTCCGTAGCAGGAGACCGACATCACCTCAGCTACCTAAAGGAAGGTGTAAAACAAGAGCCACGCACCTACACTATTTGCCAACTAGCCGAAAAACTAGGGTCTGTCTGCAAACCCCTGGAGGGCGAAGTAAACGGAGCAGAAAACCTTGGGTTTAACCGATAAAGTGTCGCCCGAATGCTGACGCTCGTTCCTCGCTAACGCTTCGCTAACGCCCCTACCCTTAATTTTGGACTTTGCAGACACGCCCTAGCCCATGAACACCAAGTGTCTACTAGACTATGAGAACTTCCTTAATTTATCGTATTTCAGAAAATTTCTTTTTTCGGGCTGGATTTTTGCTGTGTGCCTGCATCGTACTGGTAGTGAAAGGAATTATCGGTGTGGGCGTGTCCCAGTCAATGGGTACCAACTTCGATACGAAATACCTGTATGTGGCTGGACTTTCTTGGCTTGAAGGGTTAAATGCTTACGATCCGGAAGTAGCCCTCAGACTAGGTGCAGATTTGGGTTTGGGAAATTTTGGTTTTTTCTATCCACCACAGATAGCCCCATTGTGTCTTTTACTAGGAGCATTTCCCTGGGCAAAAGCAAAGGTGGTGATGACACTTTTGAACGTCTTTAGTGCTGGAGTATTGGCGTTTTTCTGCGTGCTACTAGTCAAAAGACCTAAGGTGAAAATGCTAAAAGTGCCAGGTTCCAGTCCGTGGTGGTTTATCCCGGCAATAATTATTAGTAATCCGATCACCATCAATGTAATATGGCTGGGACAAACAACACTGATAGCCGCTGCCGCGTTAGTCAGCGGTTGGTATTATGCATATCGCGATCGCTGGGTTTTGAGTGGTATCCTGATTGCAATCTCCAGCATCAAGCCGCAGTTGAGCCTGCTGGTAATCCTTTGGCTGCTTTTAGAACGACGCTGGCAACTTTTGGCAGTAGCAGCAGGCACTACCTTAATTTTCTCTCTTGTTCCCATGGCGATTAGTGGCCCGATTGAAGTATTTTTCCACTGGTTCGCTTCCTTGGTGCAACATAAAAAGGTATTTTCCAATGTTTTGGGTTCCGGAGCGGTTTTCAGCATCCAAGACATACTCTATGCTGCTGGCATCAAGGTGCCGCAGTTATTCCCTTTGGGAATCGTCCTCACAGGTCTACTTTGGTGGTATCGTCCGAGACTAATCATCGACGATCTAATTGGAATATTGGTGGCAATTTCCTTGCTGTTTGGTTTGGCGCATCATTATGATTTAGTTGCGCTGGCACCGCTGCTAGCTGCATTCTGGAGGCATGTGCATAACCGCCAAGGAGCTACCTTAGTAGCCATAGCTCTTATGTTAGCTATGCTTTTCCCACGAGCCTATTTAATGACCTTTGTTCACAACGAGCTACTGTTACAATATCGTGTGCCTTTGTTGCTCGGCGCTACTATCTGGTTGTTGGTAATGAGCTTCAAGCGCCAAGAGGAAATTCAGCTAGAGAGTCAGTCAAGTATTTGGACTTGATGCCTGTAAAACCTTCCGAAATATCTCCGGATAAAACCTCGCTGGTGTTAGCCGCTCAAAAAGCGATCGCAATTGTTGCTGCAATTCGCGAAATTCAGAAGGGGAAAGTCTAGAATGCCATTCCAAAAGGCGCTCTGGCAACTCATGCAAGCGGGTAGATGACACACGGACAATGAACTGATCCCACGGAATCTCGTCTTCCAGAGGCAACATACAGTCTGTGTCTATGAGTATAGGTATCTTACCCAGAGAAAGCGCTTCATAAAATCGCCAACTGTAATTGTCAGTACCACGAACGCAGAGCGCATAGGCATTACGCATCAAGTTGTCCAGGAATTGGTGACGCAAGTCTCCTTGTACGTTAGGTCCTAGACCCACCTTCCCGCGCCGAATAAAATCCGCCTTGATTCGAGGCTCCCTTTCCATCACCTGCATCACATCTACTCGAAGCGGGTGACAACACGTCATACGAATGCCGCGAGTCCTGCTACAGAAAAAATTGGTTGCCATACGACGGGTAAGGCTCTTGGGCATCATTTTCCAGATAGCCAGCCCAAGGACTCCCCCTTCTCTACCACAAAAACTCACAGTTGGCAAAGGTTCCTTTTCCATGGGTTGCCAGTCGCGGATGCCGAATTCCGCCATGAGATCAAACCCGTCCGAACCGAGGAACGCCGGACTAATAATGACTCCTGGCTCATGAAGCGAACGATACCAAGAAAAGCGGATGATATAGTCAAGCCACTCAGGTTTTCGACACTCATGGCTGATATCGAAACCAATTGAGGGTAACCCGATATCAGACACCATCGCGCCAATCTCTTTGAGTCGCTTGCGGGGATAGAACGAAACATTGGATGGCAGCAGAAACCCGTCGGCGTCTTCATCCTCAACGATTTCAAACGTCTCTTGCACTACCTTGTTAAACGCTGGAGAATAAGTACCGCGCCATGCCTTGAGAATGGGGCATCCATCTGGGAATCTTTCTTCTTGTGCAAGTTCAACACCGAGAGTTGTCAGCTTAAGTTTTCGCTCCATCAATGTTGCATTTTTCTATATCAAGTTAATCTGAAAAAACCTGATGTGTTCAACCAAACCCCTCTGTAAAATTATCACTTCCCTGCCAAAACTTCTTCGTAAAGCCGAACCAAAGCTTGTCCTTTGACATCCCAATCATAAATCTCCTTCACCCTCTTTTGACCTGCCTGTCCCATGCGATCGCGTAACTCCGGGTCACAAGCCAAACGAGTCATCGCCTCAGCTAAACCACTCACAGCCTGATTGGGATCAGGGGCTGGGACTTTGATGCCAGTTTCCTCTGTTACCTGGGTAGCTGGCCCACCTAGATCTAAGCAGACTACTGGACGCCGCGCTGCCATCGCCTCCAGGCACGTCCATCCTCCAGAGTCGTGCAGGCTAGGGTGAACGAGTACATGGCACTCTCCAAGCTTACCCAGAGATTGCTCCCGTGGCAGGTTTCCCCAGAATTTGACTTGGGAAGCAACACCTAACTCCTCTGCCATAGATTGCAGGCGCTCCCGTTCAGGCCCATCCCCCAGCAGCCAGTACTCAGCATCGGGCAGATCTGCCTTAGCGAAGGCACGTACTGCTAGATGATAGCCTTTCCAGTGCAAAAGCCTACCCATGCTGATAAATCTTACTGGGGAATTCTCAGGCATCGGGTGCTGTGCTAGATGTGCTATCTCTTGCTTCGATAAACCAATCGCGGAAAACACCTGCACATTTCTCGCCCCCATCTTTAACACGCGCTTGGCGGTCTCCTCCGTGGTCGCCTGAGCTAAAGCACTCCGCTGAGCAGTGATGCGGGTAAACGGATCGCTCTCACCCAGACGCTGACCCAAGTCTCGCAGCGTTTCGTAAACCTTGCCCCACAGACTAAACTCTTTCCAGAACGGCTTGGGTGCCTGTTCTCCACCTCCAACTGGTCCCCAAATGAAGGGAACTGGTAGTAGTGCCAGGAAACTCGGAGACCAGAACTTCACATAAGTAGCATGGCGCACGAGGTCAAAGCCAATCTGACGATGTAGCGATCGCCCTACAAAATAGGCTTCAATCTGCCAAAGGTAATAGTGAAGTTGGACTGCTCCTTGCCTCCCTCTCCAATCTTCCGTCCAGCCGAACGGATCGAAGTAGACAAAATGCAGGCTAGGTACTGGGTTACGAATAAGCTCTTCCTCAATGGTTGAGCGGAAAATGGTTCGAGTTAGCACCCAAGTCTCGTAGTACTTGGCTAGTTCCACAGCCATATTCCAGCCAACTCCTTCCTCGGAGCCGCTCCCTGGTTCGCAGGTATATGCAGATACAACGATCTTCATCATAACTTCATCATAATAAGATTTGCTTAATCAGAATCTTCATCAAAGCTTCATCAAAATAAGATTGCCTTTTTGTAAGGTGATGAAGGAGTTATTGAGTAACTACTCACTAAGATTTACACAATTTGAAAAGCTGACATAGGAGTACTCTGCGTAACATGGCCACCCTTACCGTTACAAGTAATGCAGACAGTGGTGCAGGTTCCTTGAGAGCAGCGATCGCTATTGCTCAGCCAGGGAATACGATTCAATTTGATCCCAGCCTTGCAAATCAAACTATTACCCTCACCACAGGTCAACTCGAAATTGACAAAGGCCTAATTATTGATGGTGCTAATGCCCCCGGTTTAACTATCAGTGGGAATAAAGCCTATCGGGTGATTAATGTAACGAATAACGTAGATTTTACTCTAAGGAATCTGACCATCGCTAACGGGAAACCAAATGGGGTAGGTGCAGAGGCTGCTGGGGCGGGAATTCGGACGGGGTATCTTACCAAACTAACGGTAGAGAATAGCGAATTTAAGAACAACCACGTTAACGGCTATGGAGGAGGTGCCATTTTTGCGGGTTGGCGCAGTACAAATATTGTAATTAACACTACATTTCAGGGAAACAGCTCATTAGGTAACGAGGATCGGGGTGGCGGTGCAATCACTATCGATACAGAAAGCTCTCTCAGCGTCACAGGTAGTGAATTTACCAATAACATGTCAATCCGTGGTGGGGCAATTAACGCCCCCCTAGGCACACTGACAGTAGAAAACTCTACCTTCACCAATAACAGGGCAACTCTGGGCGGGGCAATTTACAGCCTCTTGGGTGGCCTGAAAGTAGAAAACTCTACCCTCACTAATAACAACTCAACAGGTTACGGTGGCGCAGTTTTTACCGATGGAGCTTCGGCAAAGGTAGATGGCAGTACCTCTGGTCTAATCGAGATTCGCAACAGTCGGATTGAGGGCAATACAGGTGCAGGAGGAGGAGGAGCGCTGTTCCTGTATGTTTATAACTCCTCGGACAAAGTAATCATTGAAGATAGCACAATCATTAATAATCAGGTAACTGAAGATTCCCAAGGAATCGCTTTTGGTGGTGGACTCCGGCAAGACAATGGTGAGTTCATTATCCGCAACACTACCATTGCTAACAATCGGGCGCTGATTCAAGGCGGTGCTCCCCCGTGGGCGAGTCAAGGCGGTGGCTTGTGGATGGGAGGGAATTCGTCCGCCACTATTGACAACAGTACCTTCTACGGAAATAGGGCAGATTCAACTGATGGTAATGGCGGATTGGGCGGCGCGATCGCCCTAAGCAATAGCTCCAGTCCCACTAACATCGCCAACACCACTATCGCCAACAATTATGCTGGGTTTAGGGGTGGAGGATTTGAGGGGGGTGGGTCAAGTACCACGCTCACTAATACCCTTGTCGCCGATAACATATCGAACAATGGGGGTAAGAAGTCGAACATTAACCATCAAACTACCACTATATTCAGTGATGGGGGTGGTAATGTCCAATCCTTAAACCCCAATCCCAATGACACCAAAATCACAGCAGGTGTTACACTCATTGACCCTAAGCTGGGAGCTTTTGTAGACAATGGGGGTGTTGTTCAAACACCACCCCTACCGGGCAACCCGGAGATTCAGGCTGGTGCTTTCCCAAGCGGTTCCCCAATCGAACCAAAGTCCCCTACTGCCCCTAGCGACTTGACAGCTACGGTTGTCTCAGCCACCGAAATTGACCTTACTTGGGCAGATAAAAGCAACAATGAGACAGGGTTCAAGATAGAGCGATCGCCTG
>CBDTXL010000029.1:0-28146 GCA_965364435.1 uncultured bacterium | reverse complement strand
AAGCTCCCAAGGGACAAAAGCTCGGCGGAAGACGCAGTTGACCCAAGAAGAGGGGTAAGGGTTCACAACGGTAAACGGTAAGTGTTCTTCTTGCTTACCGCTCGTGAAACGCTTGATATGGATCAACTTGTGGAGCCTTACCAATAATTATTGAGAATAAACTCGACAAATCCAAATGATCGTGCTATTGAGTAGATGACCAAGCCAGGGAAAAGGAGATAGAATTCTCCGCTCTATTCTTACTTTTTGCTGTAGCAATTTATCAATTTTTCTATAATCAAATCCTTTGTGACCTCTAGTCGGAGCATTCAACGAGTGGGACGAAGGAAAGCTATTGGTGTCCCAGAGAATTGAGGCAGCCAATAACTCACTTAGACGGTAGCGCTCGTAGCCATAGCCTCCTTTTCTATTGGCAAAATAGCGTCCCACTTGTTTGAACAAGAGCGATGGGCCGATTTCAAGGGGGACAGAAATGACCATCTGTGCCCCTGGTTTGCTGTAGGTCAACATTTGCTCCATAATACTTTCCGGCTCTCCGACATGTTCCAGCGTTTCCGTGCAAAGAATTAGATCGCAACTGTTAGGGGAGATTTTCTCTGGGATTTCGTGAGGCTGGTAAAATTGAAAGCTAGGTAGAGGCGCAAACAAATCCTTGCAAGTGGATATCATTTGAGGATCGGTGTCAACACCGAGTCCTGCCTGAACTAGGTTCTGCTCATAAGCGGTTTTAAGTAAAAAGCCGTCGCCGCAGCCATAATCTAACGCCTGAGTATATTGAGCGCTACTGATAGCATTCAGAACCGTGTCAAAGCGGGAGCGGTGAGCCAAACGAGTCAGGCGATTGCCTTGTTGAAGTATGCGTTGAGAGTAGGACATAGGGGAATTAAATAGTTCGTACCAATCATCCACAGACAAGCTAGAAGGGGAGGGCTTGTTTCTCGCTAATTGCAGTGTAGACAAAGGTGAGTTTTTCAGCGATCGCACTCCAGGAATAGCAACGACTGACCAAGTACTTACCATTTTCACCCAGTTGCTGCCGCAGATTTGGAGAGGCGAGTAGCTGAGCGATCGCATCTGTGAGAGCATCCACTTCTCCTTCGACAATCAGACCTGCTTTCTCTGCGGCAATATCTGGTGCAATTTGGACATCCGGAGTGACAATGACTGGCAACCCTGCCGCCATTGCTTCAGCGACAGCAATCCCGAAATTTTCTGAAAAGGATGGCAAGACGAAGAGATCTGAGCCTTGCAACAGCAAATCCTTTTTTTGACCTGTCACAAAGCCTGTCATCGATGTTTGAGACTGCAAGCCTAGAGACGACACTAAGTTTGTGAGGTATCTAAGGTAGTTTGGCTCTCCCGAACCCGCAAAAATCAGGTGAAAGTCATGGTTAAGAGAAGCCAGCGGCTTGAGGGCTTTGAGCAGCAAATCTGGGCGCTTTTTGGGGTGGATGCGAGAGAAAAATAAAATAATCGCTGTTGTATCAGGTATTCCATAAGCACGGTGTAGGTGCTGCTTGGCTTGCGGTTGAGGGGTAGGCAGATGCACACCGTAAGGAACGATAAAGCTTGGAGTTGAAACTTGAAAATTCCGCACATCCTGTGTTTCTTCAGGGGTAGAGCAGTGGATTGCTACAGCTTGATTTAGATTATGACGCTCAATTTTTGAATAGATTTGCTTTTTAAACTGTTGATGAGCCAGTGCCCAAGGTGTTAGCATCCCGTAGGGAGTCACGATGTAGGGAATTTTTTGCTGTCTTGCGATCGCTGCTGCACAGGTGGGTGCGAAGGAAAACAGATAGTGAGTATGTAAAAGGTCATAATCCCTTAAATGTTTCCAGAGCCAGCAAGTTAAGTCTGCTGAAAAGATAAAGTCTCTCATCGGTTGGGAGAACCGGGGCAGAAACCAAACAGGAACTTGCTCATATTCAAGGCGTTGACGCAGTGGCAAGTCTAGTCGTTCTGAACCATTATCATCTGTGGTGGCAATTTCTGCATCTATCCCGCCCTCCCGCAATGCCTTAACCATCTCCAGAATAATTTGAGTAGGTCCTCCTTTCACTTTGGCTATTGAAGGAATGACGTGCAAAACTTTCATGGTTAAGCATCAACTCTTGTAGAGCTTTCCATTAATTCAGCTAGCCTTTGCTTAAAGCACTCAACTCCAAAATTTTCAATGACTTTTTTCCGTAAAGATTCAGGCTGGTATAGAATGGGGTTGTCAAAAGTGCCTTGCAAGATTTGAATGAGCGTTTTGGCGATCGCATCGACATTATCTGGATCAACTAAAGCTCCCAGTTCACCGTGACAAAGAGCATCAATTGCTCCATCCTGATTTCCTCCTAATGTGGGCTTGCCACAAGCTAAGGCTTCCAAGTAAACAATCCCAAAGCCCTCTCCTTTGCTTGGCATCGCAAACACATCACACAGATTGTAATAATCGCAAATCTCATCATCAGGGACAAAACCTGCTAAGGTGACACACTTTTGCAGATTTAGTTGACCAATTAATTGTTCAATACGAGGGCGATCGCTTCCTTGACCAGCCAGGATATAGTGAACATTGGGAATCTGACGGCGCATCTCAGGCAAGGCTCGAAGGATTTTGTCGTATCCTTTGTATTTCTGATTACTATCCAACCTCCCCACCGTTAAAATAATGGGTTGCTCTGCGGTTAGTCGATAACAGTTCAGTAAATGTTGAGGTTTAGGAGCAATTTGAAAGCGACTAGCATCAAAGGTGCAGGGTAAGAGGGAGATTTTGGCTGGATCGAGATTTTGCTCTGTGAGTAGGCGATCGCGTGTGTAGCCACTGATCGAGAGAATCCTGTCTGCATGGTGTAGAGCCGTCTGTAAGGTTGGGCGATCAATATTCCAAGCATCTGTACCATAAGCGATCGCCCAGTATGGCACCCCAGCGAGACGTTTCAACCAATAAGCTGCTGGGGTGAAATTTACATGAGTAGATATGACTAAGCTAGGTCGTTGCCAGAGACCCATTTTGACAATTTGAGCAGCAAATACAGCTGTTCGTAAAGGCAGAGGCAAAGTTCCATAAAAGTGAAATTTTGTATGAGTTAAAAACGCTAAATCTGTTGATGAGCGAGTATCATGCTTTAAAAATACGTCGTAATCACTATTAGGATATAAGCTTTGTAGAGCTTTCAGTAAAACAGCTAAATAGACTTGAATCCCTCCTTTGAACTCAAAAATATTAGGTAACCACAAATGAAAACTAGTGCGATTGGAAGACTTTTGCATGAGTCAACTGGAGTATCTTGAATCTTCTACCAGGGGCGAACTGTCGCGATTTCTAAAAATTTCATGCACCCGCATTACCAATCTCTGACGATATAAACCCCAAGTCAATTGTTCAGCTTTCCGACGAGCGGCTCGTCCCATCTGGGCTAACTCTTGCGGATAGCGATCGCACCATTCTAGTTTTTCCTTGAGCGCTTCGACATCACGAACAGGTACAATAAAGCCCTCCACACCATCTGTAACGATATCAGAACCCCCAGCGTTAGGCGTAGTAATGATGGGAATCCCACAAGCCATTGCCTCTAACTGCACTAAGGCAAGTCCTTCAACTAGAGAAGGAAGTACTAAAACATTTGCAGAGCTATAGTACCTGTTTAATGAGGCATGGGGTAAAGACGGAACATGGCGAATCCCCTCAGTGTATTGGTCTAGCCAGCCTTCTGGGAACTCGTTAATCCCTACCAACAATAACTCTGCCTCAGGCAAACTTAGTTCCTGCCAAGCCTGCAACAAGTAGTGAACCCCTTTACGTGGTCCCACACGACCCACAAATAATGCTCGGAAAAGATTATCTATTTTAGGTTGTGGGTGGAAATAGTTAATAGGTGCCCCAAAGGGGATGATACTGATATTTTCCAGCTTTGCGCCCACCTCAAGTAATGAATTCTGTACAAATGAGGATGGGACAAAGATGTGATCGGCCAGTTGAATCTCCTGCTCTTTACGCTCAAGTTTCCAAGCCGGTTCCTGAGCCGCCTGTAAAGCCGGAGCAAGGTCAGGGAATCGTTCAGCTTCTTGAATCTGGATCTCACGACTAGTGCGATAGAAGACAATAGGTAGATCATATAAGCAAAGGATGCCCTGCTGTTTAGCTGCCCGGAATGTGGTAGCCGCGCCATCTTCATAGGCATAGACCGCATTGAGGCCCTGAAGATGATGCGAGGCGACATGACAGTCTAGTGAGGCATAAACCAAATCGACCAGCCCTTGATAGCCCAAACTAAAGCGGCGACTCAAACCTGTTTTCACTAGCGCCAGCCGCATGGCTTCGCGCCAGGGATGTGTCCGCATCAGCACTCCTGGGGGAGGAACCCAGGTTCTTCGTCCTAGCTCATGGGTGACACGGTCTTTAATTTTCTTGGGAAGTAGATTTAAGTAGCGTGACCAAGAGCCTGCTGGATCATAGGCAATTGTCGTAATAACTTCCTGGAGTAAACCGGCTTCCGAAAGAGCGATCGCCGCCTGACGCGAATAGGGATTACCTGTAGGGTGAATCAGGGAGATACAAGGATAGGACATCTTGCTCCAATTGTTGTTCTTTTTGCCAGTTCTCGATTTGCTCCAGTCGAGGGAGCAAAAAGATAAAGCTGCTGAAAAACCAGTAGTAGACTGAGAAGGTATTGTGAAAAACTAAAAAACCATTAATTTGGATGGCCTGGATGAGGAAAGCAGCGAGTGCTAAGTGACGAAGGAAGGGTCTTTTCAATTTCCAGAAAGTACACATGAGTGCGATCGCCATGCTTCCCCTCATCCCATACCAGAACAGAAAACCGATCGGACCTAATTCCAGGGCGATTTTGCCCATTTCTCCTTCATAATACGTTGGAATAACTTCACCAGCTGGCAAACCTAAGGCTTTGCGAAGCGCTGGGGTAGCTTGGTGTGTAGCGCCAGTGCCATAGCCGTCAAGTTCTTTGTACTTAATAAACTCAAAAGGCTCAGTAAAACCGCTTACAATGCGTCCGGACACATCGTGATTAGAAGTTGTACGAAGCCAAAAAGCATTGATGGCTGGACGCAACCAGAGGGAGCCAGCAATAGAAATAATGATGACCGGCAGGATTAACTGCCTAATCAAAGGCAGTAGAGTTGCAGGCTTAGTTAAGCCTTTGGCACATAGATAACCAACTACAAATAAAACTTCCGCAAAAACTGTGGTGCGAGAGCCGGTCATAAACGAGTTAACGCTAACCAAAAATATTTCAATAATAGAAGTCCACAGCCACCCGCGTGACTGTTTATTTGAAAGCAGGCTTATCAGTAATCCGAAGCATATTAGCAGGTATACTGCGTACCCGCTGATGTAGGAAAAAGTCCCTGTAATACGGGCAGCAGTGGTGACTCCGAATGTAGCTTTTGCTATCCCTTCTTCATTCGCATATGCATTAATAAAGCTTGACGCAGGACTAAAGAACTGAATAATACCGATAATGCCAACAGGAATTGAGAGCAAAAGGTGCGATCGCAAAAACTTGTATAGTTCGTCTTCAGATTGGAATAGAGATGGAAGCATCCAAATTAAGGGAATATACAAAAGATATCCTCTGAGTCCAAAAAATCCCACTACCGGTGACCCTAAGCTCGGATTAAATACCTGAAATACACACCAGCCAATAGCGACAAAAATTAAAATATTTATAACTTTGAATTTGGAAGATAATTTTTTTTCGATACTAGGAAAACAATAAAAACTAAAATAAGCTCCGAACAGCACAATATCTTTTAGAAAATAAATCATCTCGCTAGCCTGAGGTAACACCCATTTCCGCAGTGCCCCCTCGATAACTAGAAGGATAAACACAGCTTTGACAGTACGACGCCACTTGAGAGCTGAGAAATAAACGATGACTACGCAAGCTAGCAGACCAATTAACAGTTTCACTGAATAGCTCTCTCCAGAACTTGTAAATAGGCTTTAGCCACTTCTGCTTTTTTATGAAGCGATAAATGTGATTCTGCTTGTTCTCTATAAGTAGATAATTTTTGGGGATTAGTCAATAAATCAAATAAAGCTTGAGTCAAGGCTTTAACATCTCCGTTAGGGAAAGTCACACCACAAGGACCAATTGCATCTTTTAGTCCCCCTTCCTTTGAGCCAATGACGACACAACCACAGGCAATACCCTCTATTGCCACAATTCCAAATGGTTCTTGCCAACGAGATGGTACTACCACAATTTTATGAGCATTTAGTAATTGGGCTAACTCATTTTCTATTTTTACACCAACGAAATCTACTTGAGCAACAATGTCTAGCTGTTTCACTTGTTGGCGTAGTTTATGCTCTTCTGGCCCACTGCCTATAATTGTCAATCTAGGAGTCAGTCCCAGATGTTTGAGGTTAGCCAATGCGTCCAGTAGTAAGTCCACCCCCTTATCAGAAACCAATCGTCCCAAAAACACAAGTTCTTTTTCACGAGTAATTTCCGGCATCTCATAGAATATATCTTCACGATAAGGATTGGGAACCACAGTAAATGGTGCTTTAAGCTGTTCAGCTAAAGCTAAGCTAGCTGTAATGTTAGTAGAGAAATGAGTTAAAAAACGCTTCAAATAATCCTGAATACCAAGACTCATATCCAAACGGGAATACCAATTGTGATGCGTCACTACCCAGGGTTTACGAATCATTAGCAAGGGATAAATTCCCTTTAAGCTCATACATATCTGGAAATAGACATCACACCAACGTGTCAATTCCAGCAATTTTTGCCAGTTTGGTCGTCGAATGACTGCAAACGGGAAAACCTTTGAATCTATGGCTGGAACTTGTGATACTAGCTTGACCTCGTGTCCCAGAGAAACAAACTCATTAGCCAAAATAGAAACAACGGTCTCTATGCCACCGAGACTTGGATAAAAGACAGGGGAATACATGAGGATTTTCATAATTCTATTGTTTCGATTAAGGCTCCCTTGTTTTCCGAATCAATAGACATAAGGTATCGCCGGGATATTCGTGGGAGAGGACCAGCTCTAGCAAACTAGATATTATTTTTGTAGCTGGGCGGTAAATAATTGAGCCTTTGGCTGGATATCCCCACGTTCTTACAATCTCCAACGAATAGCGTGGCAAGATTCTGTTCAAACAGTCGAATAATACTGGATAAATATGAGTGGGATCGCCTTTTTCATCAAAGGAGGCAAGCTTGCCAGTAATGAGAAATTTAAATCTACAGCTAACTGAGTGGATATTGGGACTAGTTAATAGAAAGTAACCTTGTTTATCTAAATGTCTCGAAACTTGATAAAAAAGACGACCGGGGTTTTCTAAATGTTCTATAACTTCGATGGCTGTAATTAAACCAAATTTTTTGTCTCCCAGACCTAAATCATCAAAATCTAAGTTAGCTTGCGAACAAGTGGCTTTGTCAGTTCTAAACTGTTTAATGTCCCGCTCGACTCCATAAAGTTGACTAAAGCCCATAGTTGCCAAGCGTTCTAGCCAAGCACCCGTACCACAGCCAATATCAAGAACTGGTATGTCGTAGCTAAGTTGGGGAATTGATTGAACAAGCGCCTCATGCAATCCCGCTACTGTTCGCTCTACCAGTTGATTTTCTGACACTTGCTATTGTCCTCAGTTTTTTTAAAGACTAGTTTTACTATTATTGAGGTGTCTAAAGAATATCCTGGCGTGTAGTGACAAGTTATGGGTTTGATACCAGGCGTAGGCATTATCTGCGATCGCCTGCAACTCTACCAGATTTTTCCAGCCTTTTGTCTGGCCCTCTGGTATCCAGTAATGTTTTCCCGCTTCTATACTATCTACTGGCAAAGCGCTGCATCTAGCGCTGACTGGAAGCAACCCATGAGCGCAGTATGCAGCAAAGATTGTGGATTTGGCTAGATAGTCAGGGTTGTAGTCAAAAAATCCTGCTAGGGAATTTAACAAAAAGCCACTAACTTCGGCAGCCGACCGTTGTCCAAGTTGCACGACAGGCACGCCATTAACGGTCAATAACGTTAAACTCGTTGATGGTCCTACATCCCAGATTTCCTTAATCCCTAGTAGCTGACAGGTAAGCTCTAGTTTTGCGAAGGATTCTCGATAAACCCGTAGCCGATTGCTGGCACTGCCAAACACCACGACGCGCCGTTCACGCTTTGCCAAGGGTGGCACCTGATCGGGTTCTCCGATGGTCGAAAAGACTGGTAGGGCGGAGATTTGGGTTTGTTTGCCGAGACTCAGCTCATACAGAAGCTTGGCGTAGCCTTCTCTGCTGGTGAGACAGCAATCGCTCAAAGAGGCTACACCAGCCGCTAAGTTTCTTTGCAGCGGTGATAACCAGAAGGAACTGGCCCAAGGCGGTCCAGTGGCATAGACTTCATGGAACATGGTCAAAACAGACCGATTGACACTAGTACTCCGCCAATGTTGCAATGCATCCACTAGCCAGACAGGACAACCCCGCTTAGCATAACCATAGTTGACGTAATGCAGCAGGACTGTGGTTGGCTGCTGGCGATCGCTTGGCAGCAGAGATAAAAGGGTATTGGCAGAACATACCCTCACCTGGCTGATGTGAAACCCCTCAATTTGTGTTGCTCCAGCCCACGTTGGATCGCCGACAACAAAATGCGTTTCTATGTCGAAATCTTTACGCAGTCGAAGAGCTAAATTCAGAGCATAGTCGCCCACGCCATCAATGGCAGGGGGGAGGCGTGTTATTATAGAAATTACTAGCATCGTTATTATATTTTCTACAAAATTAAGGATTTTTTAATATAAAATTATTATCTGGCTCTACTACAGAGATGCTAGTGTATTAAGCCCTTATCCTGAATTAGTATCTCTTTCTAATTTAAACCCATAATTAACAAAATAATCTACGGTAACTAATGCGATAGTCAAGGTTAGTTGCTCGCCTACCTATAGGTTTAGCTGGAACACCGGCAACAATCGTGAATGGGGAAACACGTTTAGTAACTACTGCACCTGCTGCAACAGCCGAGCCTTTACTTAAAGTTACTCCAGGTAAGATCATTGCTCGCGTTCCAATAAAGACATAATCTTCAATATTCACCGAGCGAGTACGAGATTGAAAATCACTGCTTTGTAAGTCATGGTCTACCGTCAGTATACACACCTCGGAGGAGATAGAAACATTATCGCCAATAGTTATACCCCCCCGATTATCCACTCGGCATTTCTGGTTAATAACGCTATTGTTTCCCATCTTAAAATTTTGTTTGGTATCAAACGTAGTGCCCATAAAAATAGCGCTACCTGAACCAATATCAAACTTAAGAAAAATTCGATAAAAACCTAAACGAACAAAGTGTAAAGGTATATGATTTACTACATGATTAGTAAAATATAAAATACCTTCTCCTAAAAATTGCTTGATTTTCTTTATCACATATAAATAACTAAGTTGAAGCATCAGTTCCTGCTACCTTCTTAAAAGCGGTGTAATAAGTAAGGAAAGCCCAGTAATATTGGTTGTTTGATTAGTTCGGTAAAGAATGTGAAAATTTTTAAGATATTTTTCTTTTGTTTCAGTTCCCCCTTCATAATATCAGAACCAAATAACCGCCTCCATTCCCTGGCTGCTTCCTCTCTGCCTATATGAGCCATTGTGGAACTCTTATTTTCAGAGTAACAACGGAAATAACCCAAGTATTCATTAAGTTTCATAAACTCTCCATACTTGTAAAGGCGGCCAAAGAACTCTAAATCAATGGCAAACTGAAGACTTGCATTGAGAATTCCCGCTTCTTTCATGACGGCTCGTTGCCAGAAGGCAGTTTCTGAGCAGACATTATATATGAGTGCTTTGGGGTCAAAAGGAGGTAGACACATCCAGCCCGTCACCTCTCCGATTTCATTGATTAGAATTCTATTTCCATGGACAACAATACAATTTGGATAAAACTGAAATGCCTTTGCAATTTTGTTGAAAGTTCCTTTAACATAAACATCATCGCTATTAATCCATCCCAGAATCTGCCCACTACTTTTTTCTAGTCCTTGATTGATTGCATCCGCTTGACCTCTGTCTTTTTTAGAGTGCCAGTAAAACAAATATTTATCGTATTTTTTTATAGTTTCAACAGAATTATCGGTACTGCCGCCATCAATAATGATGTATTCAAGATTGGGATAGCCCTGCAAGAGGACGGAGCGAATTGTTGCCTCAATAAATTTACCTTGATTGTAACTGGGAGTAACAATACTAAGACGAGGGCACTCTGACCCATCAGGCATTTTTTCAGGTAATCGCTTATTGTGCGTTGTCCAAGGCCATCCTGATTTACCAGTTGGTGGCGGCGGCAAGTCTTTAAGCGTGAGAGCAGTAGTCATTAACTTATCTGGATAACTTTCCTGGCTGGAGCGATCTTATTCCTCAAAAACCCATCATGACCCAAGCCTCCATAAAGTCCTGAAACTCTTGCATTTTATACAGAATTTTTGGGAACAAAAAAGGCATTATTAAATGCGCTCTTGGTATTTTGCAAGACTTTAAGAAATTTCTCGTTTTTGTTAGCTGGTGATAACAGTTTTCCGTTTCTGCATATAATTCTATCCAGTAGTCTGAAGCAAACTTTTTAATAACCTCAAGAATTTCTTTTCGTCTTTCATCTCCCCCAAGGCTTGTCTTGTGAAGTGGATGAAATCGACAAATCGAGTAAAATCTGGGAACGTACTCAAACTTTGCTATTCTAGAAGCTCTTATAAACCATTCCCAATCTAGAACATATTTATAATTAATGTCTAGTTCCCCAGTACTAGACCATAGCTTTCTAGTCCAGAATGAGCTTGGCTGGACAATATAGTCAAAATATGTCAATCTCAAGGGGTCGAAAGGAGCGCCAGTCGCAGAACTCCCTTGTAAATTACCCGCCATCTGATTTATGGTAACGGCTGCACCATAGGCTAGGTAACTTTCATTAACCAGTTTATAAAAGCGCTTTCCAATATCTAGCAGAGTTCCTGGTAAATACATATCATCGGAATTAAGCCAACAGAGAATTTCACCAGAACTTAGATTTATTCCCTGGTTTATAGCATCAGCCTGACCCTGATCTTTCTTGGAGTGCCAGTAGAATAATTCACTGGAATAGTTTTCGATAATTTCAACGGTATTGTCTGTGCTTCCACCATCTATTACTATTATTTCTAAATTAGGATACCTTTGACCGATAACTGATAAGATTGTTTCCTCTATGTACTGACCTTGATTAAATGAAGGAATCACAACTGAAATTCGCGGATATTTATCCAATGTAGACACCTCCGTCTCACTTTTAATAGAAAAAATTATACCGTTTTATTGTCCAATAACTCCCTTCAGAATATAAGTCATCTCTCGCTATCATTCTGCCTGAATAGCCATACATATAGTTAATAGCTTTTCTTAGTTTTGGGATTTTATTGAGTTTTAATCTAGAAGCTGTACTTCTAAAATAGTTAGGCATCCACTTACACTTGGAGCGCATAGTAGCTAGCAATTCTTTGGCTTCCATAAGATATTTTTCCTGGTTTTGATAGCTCCGCTGATTTTTTTGATGACGAAATCCTCCTAGGGGGGAGGTAGCTCCAAATAAGTCTGAATGTAAATAGAATCGTGACCATAATTCAAAATCACCAGCTAATTTATATTCAGTCGAGATGTATCCCCCTGCTTTTTCCCAAAGATTGCGTCTCCAAAAGGTAGATTCCTGTTGTATGCAGTTACTTGGAGGTAAGAAGTGACCATCAAGAAAAGATTCTTTAGAATAACCAGAAACTGGTCTAAATCCCACGCAGAAACCATGCCAATCCCATAGACCAGGGTTGAGGCTTGTTAGCCACTCAACCTGGAGAAGTTCAGACATAATACTACCAACAGTTTTGAAGGTCCATGAGAAGTACATATCATCACTGTTTAACCATGCCATAATCTCACCCGTGGAATGAGCAAAGCCTTTGTTGATTGCATCATATTGTCCCCCGTCAGGCTCACTGCACCAAAAGTGAACCTGATTTTCGTACTTTTTTATAATTTCTCGGCTACCGTCTGTTGACCCCCCATCAATAATGATATATTCAAGATTTGGGTAATTCTGTGATAGTACACTCTGAATGGTGGCTTCAAGAAATTGAGATTGGTTGAGACATGGAGTTACTAGCGAAATTTTAGGCCAATTTGTTAACATAGCTTTACAAGCCTACAAAACTGATTCTTTTATTATCAAAAATTTATAAAATATTTATTTCATCAATATTAATTGTTCATTTTGCTTAGCCCTTTGTTCTTTAGTTGCATAGAAGTGAAATTTTCTGAATTGACTTTGATCTCGGACAAAAGCGATGTCAACCTGAGACATCGCTCCATCTAGTAAACGATACTGCAAGTCAAATATATCATAGGCGACAAAAGCACGCTCTTTCATAAATTTTATGCATTCATATAACTGTGAACCACCCTTAAAAAATTCAAATAGTGAAACTTCCAAAATTATAAATTCTGTATCTTGAAGTGTTTTCTCTGCGCCCATCAGCACATCCAGCTCTGAGCCTTGTGTGTCAATTTTTATCAAATATGGTCCTTTAGTTCCTCTGTCGGTGCAGAGAGCATCAATTGTCAGGGTGGGAACAGTTCGCTCAACTCCATTGACATCTGAATCTTCTTTTTCCTTATAAATTGAAGACCCCAGCAAATCGGGATGAACATTAATGATAATACTTCCCGTTTGACTCGTTGCGGCAGCGATAATATATTCAGCTTTCTTAAGCTGAGTAACTAGCTGACTTAGATTAGGAGAAAATTCTTCTAGAGGCTCAATTAGAATATGAGTGGCCTCCGGAAAAACTTCGTATAGAGGGGGAGTGCCGTCAGCCGCACCAACATCAATAATCGTCTCAGGATTAAGTCCATTTTTAGCTGCCTGTTGAAGGCATCCATACATAAAATTTCTTGGAGTTTGATGAATCACTTGTTCCTTCCGACGAATCTCAAGACCGAAGAGAGCCATGATTTTTTTTATAATATTCTTGGAATAATTAAGCATTTCATGCTCCTACGAATTTACAATGAATCCTTTGAGCCACTGTTTAATTTGAGTAGGAAGCAACTTCCCTGCTAAGGTTCGCATCAATCTCTTTTTTGGACGCAATCGCTTTACCCGCCAGATAGCCTCATCAAGCATTACCTGAGAGACCTTATCGCTTCCAAATCTTCTCTCATATTCAAAAGCTAGTTCAATTGCAAATCCTAATTGCCTATCTAAAAGTGAAAATATCCAAAGCAAAACGTAGTCCCGTTTATCGGAATTTCCTTGAGCTAACCAATCGATTGTTCTCAAGTACCTGGCTTCACACCAAGCTGGACTTTTTTTATGAAAAAAATTTAGGAGTTCTAAATTAAAATCACTATCAACAGTTGTGAGCTTATCTAGAGTTGATTTTTTAAGTCTTACTTCCCCACAAATCTTTATATCCGATAGCCAAAATCCCTGGTTTACTAAACCAGGATGAGCATCAAAAAATAAGTCTTCACCTAGGTAAGCATCGATCAGTCCCGGTTCAATATCAACAGCTAATACTTTGGAACTAATTTCATAACTTAAGCTATTGAAAATTTGAAGATCCATTCCTTGAGAGTCAGTTTTTAGCCAGTCTACTCCTGTTAAAGAGAGACGCTCTATAACCGCATTTAAAGTAGTTGCGCGAACTTTTGTTTCTCTTTCGATAACAAAATAATCGGAAAAAATAAAATTATCCAGTGACTTTGAATCCGGTTTTAGTATACTGGAACAATAGGGAGATTTTGTTAGGTAAAATGATACTTCTGTGCTTTCTTGTTGGTTAGCGATCGCTTCATTCACAATAATCGCCTTGTGAAACCGACCATCAGGCAGTTCCTGTATTTCTCGCAAATCTGGATCGAAGCCTACATATATTGAATGTTTGGCAATGCTGTCCCAAATTTCAGGAGTTATACCAGATGCTCCAACGTCAATCAGAACTGGATGAATGTCTAATTCTGACAATAAACTACTAATGACATCGCTCATAATCACTCCTTGCGGAATAAGAACCCCCAATGTTCAGGTTGTTCCGGGGCACGATGGACAGGGGGTAGCGGCTCCACGAAAAATTCTCGAATCAACTCCAGCCCAGCCTTCTGTGTACATTGAAGAAACTCTGCTCGATTTAGACACCAGCCTAAATACTCAGTATTATAGCCATACTCATAAGGACGCTGGACGATTACAAAGGAGGGAGCCTGATGAACGATAGGTAGGCGTGTAATAAATAGATATCCCACCGTGGCTTGTGCTAATCCCTTAAGCGCTGAAGTCCAATCCTGTGAATATTGAAAGGAACCGCTGACCAAAACAAAGTCATATTTTCGCTCTAAGCACGTCTCATCTGCATAGAAATGTGCTTGAGGAAATAAACTGCGCCCGTATTCTGCCAATAGGGAGACATCTTTGCAGTGATAATCTATCTCTAAATCTGGCACTAATTTCTGACTTAGTAGGTAGTAGTGACCAATTCCGCCTCCCCAGTCCAACATAGAAATCGAGGACTTGTGCCGAGTGGATAATGAGAGTACATAGGCATAAGTCATCATTAGGTTGTGAAACATTAAATTCGTGCGAGTTTCAGAACCAGATTCTGGGGAAATACCAAAAGGCAAAGTTCCCTCTAGGCTTTTGAGAAAGGTTTGCCAGTTAGCTTTATACGCCTCTAACACTGACTCGACATTCCAGCCTTTGATATTGGGATTGGTTTTTAGAGCCTGCCATCCTTCAGGAACATATTCCCATTCAATATAAGTTTCTTCTTTACCAGCTCGTAATGAGCGCAGTTGGCTCAGAGTACGCCAGATCAGAGGAGGAGTTAAATCTCGAATAATTGGTTTGACGTTAACCCAGCTGTTCATAGGCATCTAACACAGTTTTGATAACGTAATCAACTTCTTGGTCGGTTAACTCTGGATAAAGGGGTAGACTGACAATTTCACCAGCTAACTGCTCAGTCAGGGGTAGGTACTTGCCCTGAAGGCGACATTCTGCGTAGGATTCTTGCAAATGCACGGGTATGGGATAGTGAATGATCGTGGCGATCGCTTTTTCCTCCAACAGCTTTTGAAAACGTTCCCGGTGTGGAACCCGTAGCACATACAGATGATAGGTGTGGAAGCGATCGCGTGCTTCCAGAGGAGAGCATATACCCACCGCCGAGAAAGCCTCATAATAACGCATCGCAATCTCCCGACGACGTAGGTTCCAGGCGTCGAGGTAAGGCAACTTAGCATTCAAAATTGCCGCTTGCAGTTCATCCAGACGGCTATTGAATCCCTTAATTCTGTGATAATACCGCTTTTCTTGCCCATAGTTGCGTAACTTGACGATGGTTTGTGCGGTTTTTTCATGATTCGTCAACACTAAGCCACCATCACCAAATGCTCCCAGGTTTTTGCTGGGGTAAAAACTGAAAGCACCAGCATCACCCATTGTGCCAGCCATGCGACCCTTGTACTGAGAACCATGCGCCTGAGCACAATCTTCTACAACGGCAAGCCCATACTGACGCGCAATGTCCAGAATCGGGTTCATATCGGCACACTGACCATACAGGTGTACCGGTAGGATTGCTTTGGTTTTGGGCGTAATCCGTTCTTCAATCAGCGCCGGGTTTATTGTAAAGGTTTTCTCATCGATATCAACAAAAACTGGAACCGCACCAGCAAAGGAAACCGCTGAGAGTGTGGGGACGCAGGTGTTAGAAACAGTAATAACTTCATCTCCGGCTTGGATGCCACAGGCGATGAGTGCCAAGTGTAAGGCTTCTGTGCCAGAGCCAACTCCTACAGCATATTTCCCCCCACAATATTGAGCAAAGTTAGCTTCAAAGCCTTGAACCTGCTGACCGAGTATAAACCAGCCACTCTCATAAACCTCACGGGTTGCTGCATCAATGCGCTCGCGCAGCTGTTCGTACTGGCGTTTGAGATTTCCAAAAGGTATTTTCATTCCTTATCCAGGTACTTGTCCAGGTTCTCTTTATAGTAAGCAAGCATTTTTGTAAATCCTTGTCTGATCGAAGTTTGCGGTTGCCAACCTGTTAGTTGAGAAAATTTGCGGTAGTCTCCGTAATAATCTCCGATATCAATATTCTTTTTCTCTGGGGGGAAAGGCACTAACTCAAACTCTCCACTACCATTTAATTCAACCAGCAGTTTTACCAAATTCAGCAAGTTGATTGGTTCAGCCCCACCTAAATTAAAAACTTCCCCGTAGCACTCTTGTTTTGCTCCAGCTCTGAGCAGCCCATCAACCACATCATCAACATAGTTCATATCTCGGATTTGTTGACCATCACCAAAAATCCGAATTTTTTCACCCTGGATTATTTGCCGCACAAAGACACCGATAAACCCCTGCCGATTGTGTTTGATCAATTGTCGGGGTCCGTAGGTATTTGTGAGGCGTAGAGATACAGTATTCATGCCATAGACATTGTGATAGAGGGTGTGATACCACTCTCCAGCCATGTTATTAATGCCATTGACATCAGTCGGATAAAGCGGATGACGTTCATCCACAGGAAGGTACTGGGGTTTGCCATAGAGTTGTCGGGTGCTAGCAAAGACAATTCCCACAGATGGGTTAAACTTGCGACAGGCTTCCAGAATAAATACTTGCGAGCGCGTATTGATATCGAGGTCAGTTAAGGGGTCAATCATGCTGTCAATGTGACTCACCTGACCTGCCAGACTGAACAGGTAATCTTGACCCTTAACCAAATACTCCATACTGTGGGAGTCGCGTACATCAGAAAAGTTGATGCCCACTTTGTCTTTTATTGGCTCAATATTAAATAAGTTGCCGCCATACTCAGGAATCATCGAGTCAACTAGGGTAACATCTGCTCCCAGTTCCACCAGTCGAATCGCTAGGTTGCTCCCGATAAATCCCAAGCCTCCAGTAATGATAATTTTTTTATGTTGATAAACCTTAAGCATATCGGTGATATCGTCCTTCTCTGATTTCCTGTAATGTAAATCTTAAATATTTGTATAATCTATCAGGACGCCTAGGAATTTTTGGAAAGTTTACAATACCTAAATTTAATTTAGTATCTATCCTCCTAATTGTTTTGTAGTATTTACCAAGTTCATAAAAATATAAACTATAAATCCAGTCACGTACATGAACTGTAATGGGATATCCGCCACAAGAATATCCAATATTAAAAGGATGAATTTTGAGGGAGTGGAAGTGATAGAATATGAGGGGATCATTTTCTACATACACTTGCTCTTCTATCTTCTTTAAAGAGTATTGAGCCGAATTCCAAGGGGCAACGCCTCCACCTAGATGTCGCAGAATGTGAACGCCTTTAAAACGTTCTGGCCAGTCATCAAGGTATTTCTGATCTCCGAATTTGTTATCTTCAGCTCTAGCGAAGCACCATTCTATGCAGCGATCGCGCCACCAATTCAGTGCTTTCAAGCCTTCTGAGTTGCGGCGAAACATCATGAATTGCACGTTGTAGATCCCATGGGTGGCAGATTGATCGAATTCAGGTAAGTAGCGATGCTCTATCAGGAGTATTGATGCATCTCCAACCTCAGCAAAGATGGGCTCTGGGGAGGAGAAGAACATTAAATCTGCATCTAAGTAGGTGATGGCATCAACATGAGGCTCAGTGTTCAGCACATACAAAGCTGTGGATGGTGTGCAAGTCCAACAGTATTCTTGACGAGTGCGTTGTGGCTTAATGCGTAACAGTTCTTCGTCTTCAAACTCCCATAGAGTAATCAGGGTGACTTTTTCTAAATTCAGCTTCTTTAAAAGATCATAAGTTAGGTTATCGAAACAAATAATCCATAGATGAAAGTCAGCAGCATAGCGCAGTAATGAACGATACATTACTAAGCCACGAGTTAGATAATTGCTATCAAAATATGTAACGTAGTACTTCATTGTTCATTGTAAGTTTTAAAGGGGGTATTTGTGTTATTTTTAAATCAGACAACCAAGACTTTGAGATTAATTTTTATAAAAAGCTTATTTTTGTCTTTAGTGATGATAATTTTTGGCGAAGTTTTGCTAAAAAGTTAGGACTGCTTTTTAAAAAATTTCCCAAAAAAACATGTTCAAAAGCGTAAGCATCAGCTTCTTGGTGTCTCTCTAAAAAAGGTGGATGTTTGATTTCCCAAATGTCATTTGTCGGTAAGCGGGCTAAATGATTATCTTCAATTTTTGTATGTGTGGCATCTGAACGACAGCCAAGGTTTGATACTAAATTTGAGTTAGGTATTACTGTTAAACCCTTTTGGGCAAAGCAGGCATAAGTCCATTGATAATCCCATGTATCCATACTACCTACGAATACGCTGTCAAATAGGTCTGTCCAAAACTTCTGCTCATCCGGGTTTTCACAAACTGACTGAATAAGATTTGATTTTTTATATTCAGGCCAGGTTTTCATATCAAAATCGTAATACCTCCAGGCTCTGCGCCAAGAAGCCCAACCCCAGTTATCATTATATTTGGAAAAGTAATAACTATAATCAGTTCTACTTTGACCCTCCTGAAAGTTGTCACCGCTAATCAGCATAATGCGTTCATCATGTCGATAGTATTCTAGGAGGGTCTGGCAAAACTGAAAAAAAGATGGTGCAGGCAAACAGTCATCCTCTAGGATAATCGCCTCTTCAACTTCTGAAAACACCCAGTCTAGTCCACTAGCAACACGCCGACCACATCCCAGGTTTTTTTCTGAGAAGTTAGTTAGAACTTCACACTCCCAATCTACCCTCTCAATAATTGACCTAGCTTTCTGGCACTTTTCGGCTTCTTCGGGAAAGCGTGGACCATCGGCGACTACCAAAAACTGTTTAGGTTTAGCTTGAGCGATCGCCTCAAACACAACTTCTGTTAAATCGGGACGATTGAAGATCAGGAAGGCAATCGGTGTTTTTAGCATCATTTACCTTTTTGTTAGAAAAATTAGAGTATTAACTGATTTGGCATACAGTTTATAGTCTTGTTGATCCATAAACACCGCTATTTTTGATTCATCAATTTTACTTAATAATGAGGCATTCAAATCCTCTGCTAAAACAAGTTTTGGTCTATATTTTTTCCAGTTGTTTGACTTCAATACTTGTAAATCTAACCCTTCAACATCTACATTAAGAAAATCAACTTCTTGATTGCCAGGTAGATATTGTTCTAAAATTTCAGCTAAAGTATATGTCCAAAGTTTTTTTTGAGAAATGATTTTATATTCGCCCAATCCATCTTGCTCCTTAATTATTTCATAACAAAAACTATTTAAGGCTGGTTCATTGAATTCATAATAAGTTAAAACTTGATGACTATCATAAATAGGAACTTCCAAATTAATGTCATTAGGTCTAACTTTATTAAACTCCTCCATACTCCCTGGTTTAGCATCAATATTAATTCCTCTCCATCCCTGCAAATAGAAGTGGTAAGTATTGGAAAACCTTTGCGGATGGTGTGCGCCTACATCCACATAAAAACCTTGACTTTTTCCTGTAAAAAACCTTGAAAGTATCATATCTTCACCTTCTTGAGAGTAGGAAAGATTATGATAAAGATACATTTTTTTTGGATAAAGGTAAAATTTTTCCGGCAAAAAAGCTACTGTTAACCCATTTATTATTCTTCTCTGAACACTCTTAGCTTTTTGAAGAATTGGATTCATTTACTGAATTTCTCGAAAGTCTCTAGTTTCCAATCGCCCCTAATTAAAACAGGTCCAATGCCACTATGACCAATACTACCTGTTCTATAAAAATCACCAGCTTCAACATCAATATAGCCAATGTATCCTCGCGGCCAATCGACTTCTAGACCATTAGCTAAGACCCTTGCACCTACAAGGTATCTACCTGTTGAGTAGGGAAAATCTCTAATCATACATTTGAACTTTCCTACAGGAGGCAGTAAAGAGAATGTCGTTCCGACATAATCACTGTATAGTACAGAAAGGCTATCCTCTAAAGCATTGTGTATAGAGAAGCCTATGCTAATATTTTTCAGGGGTTTATCTGTTCTTAATTCGTAGTGAAAAACTAATACTATATCCTCTCCGCAAGCTACAGCTATCAGATTATTTCCTACCGAGTCTTCTAGAGAAAATCCCGTAAGCCTTAGCTCTCCAGTGCCTGAACGGCTTAGATCTATAATTTTTATTTGTTTTACCTGGTCGTCTAGATCCTTCAGATAAAAGTTAATCGCCGATTTTTTATCTCCAGCAAATTTGATAGTTCCCGAACTTAATACTATTACTCGTGAACACAGTTTTTCTATGGCTGACATTTGATGACTGACAAACATTACCGTTCTTCCCTCTTTTCCCACATCCTCCATCTTCCCCAGACACTTCTTCTGAAACGCCACATCCCCTACCGCCAGCACCTCATCCACAACTAAAATCTCTGGCTCTAGATGCGCGGCAACCGCAAAGGCTAGGCGCACATACATCCCTGACGAATAACGCTTGACAGGTGTATCTAAAAACTTCTCCACTTCTGCAAAGGCCACAATTTCATCAAACTTTCTCTTAATCTCCGTCCTGCTCATCCCCAGGATGGCACCGTTGAGGTAGATGTTCTCTCTACCCGTTAGTTCTGGGTGAAAGCCGGTTCCGACTTCTAAGAGACTTGCTACTCGCCCTTTAATTGTAATGCGCCCAGTTGTCGGCTCCGTGATGCGGCTGAGAATCTTAAGCAGTGTTGATTTTCCTGCACCGTTTCGACCAATAATGCCAATGCGATCGCCTTGCTTCACTTCAAAGGATACATCCTTGAGTGCCCAAAAATCCTCAACAGCTGGATCAGGCATCCTTTTGGCAAAAGGCGTCAGCAACTGCCGTCCGAGAGACTTGGCACCATTGGTGATGACATCCCGCAATGCCGTGTAGCGCTCCTGCTTTTGGTGACCAATAATGTATTTTTTACCCAGGTTCTCAACCCGAATGACTGTATCTGACATCCTTAAGATTTGTGGCTTAGATCACGTCGGCAAATGTGCGCTCCGTTTTGCGGAAGTACCAGACCCCACTGGCAAACAATAATGCAACCAATCCCACCGATAGCATGAATTTGGGCATCAGTTCTTTATTGTGCATCTACTTCAAAGAGTGTTTTTTTGTCACTCATGCAGATAAATACTAGCTTGAAAATAGGGGCTAGGGACTAGATAGGTCTACGGTTGAGTTTCTTGGAGAAAACAGCCTCAAAAAAAACAACCGGCGGAAAAGCCGATTGCACAAACTGTAAGTTTAGTCAAGCAACGCCGCCAAGGGCAGCTAGTTAGGTCAAAGCTTCCAGATAATCCCGTACGCGGTTGCGGCGCTTGGGTTGCCGCAACTTTTGCAGGGCTTTTGCTTCAATTTGACGCACTCGTTCGCGAGATAGCTCCAGAGCGCGACCAATTTCTGCTAAAGAGTAAGGATGACCATCTCCCAAACCGAACCGCATACGAATGACATCCCGTTCGCGACTGGTGAGATCTGCCAGAAGTTGCTGCAAATCCCGTTGTAGCGCTTCTCGCATCAAGACCTCTTCTGGAGAAGTCTCCTCAGTTTCCAGCAAGTCGCCCAGTTCCGTGTCTTTTTCCTTGCCCACTTTAATTTCTAAAGAAACAGAGCGAGGCACTCGCAATAAGACTTCCCGCACCTGAGGAGCCGTCATTTCTAGCTCCACGGCAATATCCTCCATGGTTGCCGTGCGACCTCTTTCCTGGGAGATTTTGCGCTGGGCTTTTTTGATTTTGTTGAGTTTTTCAGTGATGTGAACGGGTAGGCGGATAGTACGGCTTTGAGTGGCTATGGCTCGGGTGATGCCCTGACGAATCCACCAATAAGCGTAAGTGCTAAATCGATACCCCTTAGTGGGGTCAAACTTCTCGACCGCTCGCTCCAATCCGAGGGTGCCTTCCTGAATTAAATCTAGGAGTTCCAAACCACGATTTTGATACTTTTTCGCTACCGACACCACTAGGCGCAGGTTAGCTTTGATCATGTGTTCCTTAGCCCGGTTGCCCTGAGATTGAATTTGTTCTAGCTCTTTGACCGAGAGACCCGCTAACTCAGCCCAACGCTGTTTTCCGGCTGACAAGCTTGGCTTGAGAGCCGAAACTTCGACCCCACCAGCAGCAGCCCATCGCTCCAAAGAGGGACGGTGACCTAACTGAGACGCCAGACGGTCATGAGCATCAATCAGACGGACGAAGCGCTCAATTACTTCATCCCCCTGCGTGGCAAACTCTGTTCGCAAGTCCAACAGTCGCATGTAGCGCTGAACTTTTTGGGCTTCTGAGACTTCCTCATCTCGCCTCAGTAAGCGAACCCGACCAATTTCCTGGAGGTATAACCGAACGAGATCGTTGGTGCGACGGTTGGCACTTTTGGAGAAGCTGGTAGTGTCGGTACCTTCGATCTCCGTGTCAACCAAATCATCTACCGGTGTTTCCACGTCTTCGCTTGTACCGTTAGCCTCAAAGCTGTAGGCAGGCAGTTCGTGGTCGAATTCTGTGTCGGCATAGAAAGGAGTGGCTGGCATAATAATCTCTTAATTACGACCGGTGACAACACTTGATGCTGGTGTGTCACTACTTATTACTTAGAGTTCCCACCCTTGATGACCGGAGAACAGCGCTTATCTTTTTTTTACCGAAGAGTTACCAGTTGTCACTGGTAGCCCTTGCCGGTGTCTACTGCTGACGAGCTGCTTCAGTCTCAACCGCTACATAAATGTCAGCAGTGAGTCTAAAATCTGTCTTTGGTAGGATGACGGAGCTTCGGCTCTATCATCTAGTATAAGCGGCTCACTATTGAGGAATAGTGACCTTGGTCAAAGGCTATATTAATCTTCATCACTAATCCGGTAGATTCCTGAAGAATTCTAGATTTAAGAGAAAATTTTTGCTAAAAAGTTCCTTCAGGCTCATCGGGAAGAGTGGGAGCAGGGGTAAAGAGGCAGGGTGAGGTACTTTATCAAACTCAGTGCCCAGTGCCCAGACGCGAGTAGTAAGGGGCACGCGATCACCTCCCAGCCGGTAAATACGCCGCTCTTAAAATGGGCGAAATCTTTTATTTGGAGAAGGTTAATACCCAGCTCTTAAACTGGGTGGTCTTCAACTCAACACTTTTATTCTGGCTTAGTGTCTCGTAGCATTAATGCCTCAACAGCAGCTTGCGGCGTAATCTCACCTTTGAGCAAGCGGTAGACTTGGTAAGTAATCGGCACTGAAACTCCTTGCCTGTTCGCTCGCTCAACCAGAACCGATGTTGTGTTGACCCCTTCTGCTGTTCCCTCCAGATGTGCCAGGATCTCTGAGAGGGTCTTGCCCTGGGCTAACTGGTAACCTACCTGATAATTGCGACTGAGACTGCTGTTGCAGGTCGCGAGTAAGTCTCCTAGTCCTGACAAACCATAGAAGGTTTCAGCTTTAGCGCCCCAATCGGTGCCAACCCGGATAATTTCAGCGAGTCCACGGGTGAGGAGAGCAGCCTTGGCATTAGTTCCCAGTTGTAAGCCGTCACAGGTACCGGACGCGATCGCCATAACATTTTTTAGCGTTCCACCCAGCTCGACACCTAGGGGGTCGGGATTAGTATAAACTCGGAAATTTGGGGAAGAAAACGTCATTTGCACAATCTCAGCTGCTGTAGCGTCAGTACTAGCAACGACAGTAGCCGCAGGTAGACCCTGTTTAATTTCTTTAGAGAGATTAGGACCAGAGAGAACAACCACAGGATTTGAGGGAAAAGCGGCTTGCCAGATTTGTGAGGGAGTGCGGGTGGTTGTGATGTCTAAGCCTTTAGTGGCTGTTATGAAAATCCTGTCCGGAGAAACTGGCGATGACTGTAGCTGTGTGATCACATGTGCTACGCCTGACATGGAGACAGCTGAGAGGACAATACTGGCACCATTCAAGACATCCTCTAACCGCTCTTGGCTCCTCCGCGACCACAAACAGACTTCATGACCGTTCCGAGATGCAAGGGAACTCAGGGCTGTCCCCCAGACACCGGCTCCGATGATGGCGATTTTAGTCATTGGGTTGAAGGTTAGAAGGTTGGACGAACAGTTGAAAGTTAGAAGGTTGAAGGTTGAAGGTTGAACGAACAGTTGAAGGTTAGAAGGTTGAAAGTTGAAAGTTTGGCAAACAACCTGCTCGCCCTGCAACTCCTTAACCTTCAACCTGCAACTCCTTAACCTGCAACTCCTTAACTTTCAACCTCTTAACCTTCAACGTTCAACTGTTTTCGAGGGTGACGCTGCATCAATGCCCTGACTTGCTCTGCATGGTATGAGCTGCGGGTGAGGGGAGAGGAGACGACTTGCAGAAAGCCTAAAGACTCACCTAGCTCTCTCCATGCATCAAACTGGGCGGGTGTGACGAAATCAGCAATGTTCAAGTGCTTTTGGCTCGGTTGGAGATATTGTCCGATAGTGAGGATATCGCAGTTCACCAATCGCAAATCCTGCATGACTTCTCGGATTTCGGCGTCGGTTTCTCCCAATCCGACCATTAAACCGGATTTGGTGTAAATCCAGGGAGCTAACTCATGTGATCGCCTGAGTAATTCAAGCGATCGCTGATAATCTCCCTGAGGACGCACCCGCCGATAGAGTCGAGGCACGGTTTCAGTGTTATGGTTGAGTACCTCTGGTTGGCAAAGGAGAATCGCTTCTAGGGCATCCCAGTTACCGCACAAGTCAGGTATCAGCACCTCAATAGTCGTCTGGGGTGAGATGGCACGAACCGCTTCGATGCAGCGCCCAAACTGAGAGGCACCCCCATCCGGTAAATCATCCCGGTTCACGGAGGTAATTACCACATGATTTAAGCCTAGACGCCGTACTGCCTCTGCCAAGCGTGCCGGTTCCGTGGGGTCAAGAGCTTGAGGCTTTTTTTCAAAGTCAATATCACAGTAGGGACAGGCGCGTGTGCAAGCTGGCCCCATAATCAAAAACGTTGCGGTTCCAGCGTTGAAGCATTCCCCGATATTGGGGCAAGAGGCTTCCTCACAAACGGTATTGAGCGCCAAATCCCGCAAGATTTCCTTAACGTTGCCGACGCGCTCCCACTGAGGCGCTTTGACACGCAACCATTCTGGCTTAACTACCACTCCTGCGTCGCTCCCACTGAAGTTACACAGTGTTCATCCTAACAAGCAAGAGGCTGATTTTCGAGATGACGTGATAGCATGGATAGATTATGGATAATAGCTTATCGGGATGTAGCGCAGCTTGGTAGCGCACTTCGTTCGGGACGAAGGGGTCGCAGGTTCAAATCCTGTCATCCCGATCAAATAAATTTAAGAAACGAAAGGCTTCTAGGTTTTGATAGTCATGAAGCCTTTCTTTCAATCTGTTTAAGCTACTGCGCCTTTAAGTTGCATATTTTTCGCTATTGTCGGTGATTGGGGAAAAGGTGATTGTCAAAACCTCTGCCCCCTATAGGTTTCCCTTACCATCACCATAGACCGATTACCCATTACCAGCAAGCGAGCGAGTGTACTTTCGTAAGATCCGTGACAGCTTATCTGTATCCCTGTAAAGGACTGACTTCCAGAACACCGCTTGGCTTAAACACTACCCGAAACTGAGCGAGGGGTTTTTGGGGTAATAACCCAGCTTCCTCCTGACCAATGCCAGCTGCCTCCGGCTTGAGTAAGCTCTCAAGAGGAGTTTGCTCAACGTAATCCCAGGCAGGTTGATTCTTTGGCTCATAGTCGGCAATGACGCCCTTTTCAGTAACACCGACCCGGTAAACTAATTCTTGTTGGTAGGTAGGGGTTCCACTCCAGCGATCGCGAATTTGCTGGTAGAGTTGCTCGTTCAAACTGCTGATCGCAGCAGCGTCAGTAATTTCTGGACCTAAGCTGGGTTGACCCGTATATCCCCTCCAAGGGCTGATTTGCAGGATGCCCCTGTTATTAAACACCACCAGGAACTGAGCGATGGGTTCTTGGTTGGCAATACTGCCTGTCGCGGGGATGTAGAGCAAGTCAGGTAGGGGGGTTTGCGTTGAGGCATCACCACCCGCCGCTTCATTGACTGGCTTGTAGCCGACAATTGCTCCGTCTTTACCGACGCCCAGACGATACTCCAAGTTCTTATCCAAGCTTTCCCTGTTCTTCCAAGCTTGATTAATCTTCTTGTAAAGGTTCCGTTGCAGAAAACGCAACTGTGTTGGATCAGTGATCTCTGGGGCTGAGGTCAGAACCGTCTCCAAATCAGAAGCTGAAGGTGGTGTTGCTGTGGGTGTCCCTGCTGGCTGAGGTTCGCTGTTGGGGCTGGAGGAGGTCGTCTGACTGGCATTGGGCTGTGGTGTTGATGGTTTGGGTTCACGCACCTGTGGGACGGGCACCAAGAAAAACGCGATCGCTGATAGTGCCAAAGTCGTCATTCCCAATGCTGCTGGTGCTGCCCGCTTCGTCACTGGTTGGTCAGCTTTGCGATAGCGCCTGGAAACTGGCTGCAACGTCACCCCAAGGTCGGGTAGCGTTTGCCTATCAGCCAGAAACTGGTCTATAGCTTCCACCAAGTCAAACAGCTGCACCGTCGTCAAATCAATCTGTACTGCTGCCCCTTGAGCCACCATGGAATGAGACGCTGAGTTAGCTGCCATCCCTAGGCTAGAGCCAGCCGGGAGAGCGTCAGCTGTCGATAGCAGCGTCAATCGATGCAAGTTCTTGTCCTTGACTTTCTGCAACTGCACCAGCTCTGGCTTATCCCCATGCAGTTTTGGGTGATGTACCTGACTCAAGAATTCCTGAGCATAGCGACTAACAGACCTTACAAGGCTTTCAAAAAAGTCGCGTCCTCCGCTCAGGGATTGCACCTGACCAGCGAAATGACATTCCGCATTGACCAAAATAGTAATCAAGGGTCTAGCATCTAGCTGACCACCAACCGCTGCGGTACCGTCACTCAAGCCCTCCAGGATAAGCGTGCAGTTTGGCAGACTGTACTGACGTCGAATCGTCATGCTACTTCTCCATCAAACAGGCTGATCCAAAATCGCTGCATTCCAGACGTTCCCGTACAGAACAGCAGCTGACTCAACAGCGAGAGTGCCAGCTCATTCAACTTCTCGTCAGAGCTGTAAACAGCGACTTTCGCTCGTCGAGGATTCATCCGGCTCCGGAAATGAGCCCGGAACCGTTCCAGATACTCAGACAATCGAAAATGGTTTTCCAGTGGCACCTGCTTTTCATTGAGTTGTTGATAAGCCAGTAACATCTGCCGGATCAAAACTGTCATTCGTCGTGCCATATGACTAGCAATCACCACTAACGCCTTTGCTTCCTCTAGAGTTAGGGGGCGTCGAGTGTGAGAACGTCGTAAGGGATTGGTGCAGCGCAGACGCCACAAGACAACTCGATTTTTGACAATATCCTGAAGTTCTAGCTCCTTTGCCATATACAGCATAGCTTCAGAACCTCCCAGTTCCAGAGCTTCAATGGCAAGTAGAATCAGGTCAATCTGCTGCCGAGTTCGTGGCGGACACCCCCGCTCTGAGATCAGTGGGTCGGTTAGATTATCTAAAATCAGGGGCTTTGACTGGGCAGGAGGACTGTTTGTCGGCATTACGCTCACAGAAAGATTCATTCCAAATAGCGATTGTAGGTGAACTGGTTTTTATAAAAGTAATTTCAAACGGGTGGCTGCCTGTAGAATAGCTGACTTCTTACATTGGTATTTGTGCCCAGTTTTTGGCGTTGCTCCAACCAGTGATCATTCCACTCTCTGAGGCTATCATTTAATGCCTAATTTGCTTGGGTCAAGAGCCAACCTCGAAGAGGTTGACTAAGGCAAGAGCATCCTTTGATGCAGCAACGTCCATTTTTTACTTCAATGGCTCGTACCTCAATCCCTGAAATAATAAAAATAATGCCGCTTACTCTCCAGTAACAAGCTAGGTCTTGAGTGTCAGACATAGATCAAAAACGATCCAACCTTATATTGTACGATTTACCAGGGAGCCAATGCAAAGTCACCTGGGATACTTCTCCGGTGCAATCATTCCCTTCTAATTCTTCCCCAGTCCCTAGCCCCCAGTCCCGACGCCCTAGTTTTGTCAAACTGCAAAGAAAGCGAGTTACCTGCC